>JBJMWW010000185.1:0-2335 GCA_045809945.1 Chthoniobacterales bacterium | reverse complement strand
CGAAAGTGTGCTCGAACGTTTGCAGGACATCACGAAAGGCAAAGGTCCTGACAACTGTATCGATGCGGTCGGAATGGAAGCGCACGTCACCAGCACGCTCGACGGCATCTACGATCGCGCGAAGCAGGCGTTGATGATGGAAACAGATCGCCCGCACGTCCTGCGCGAAATGATTTATGTCTGTCGTCCCGCCGGTACCCTCTCAATCCCCGGCGTCTACGGCGGCCTCGTCGATAAGATTCCGTTCGGAGCTCTGATGAATAAAGGGCTGACCGTCCGTACCGGCCAGACGCACGTGAATCGCTGGACCGACGATCTGCTTCGCCGCGTCGAACAAGGCGAGATCGATCCCTCGTTCGTCATCACGCACCGGAGAAATCTCGATGACGCACCGGAGATGTACAAAACCTTCCGCGATAAGGAAGACGGCTGCGTGAAGGTGGTTTTGAAACCGTAAGGAGGAACTAACAATGCGCTACGAAACGAACGAAGCACGACGCGGCCAGCCGGATTCAGGAACCTACCGGCTCGCGCAATTTCTTGGGATTTTCAGTCTGATGCTCGGTGTGATCGAGCTGATCTGGGGCGGCGCGATCGCGCGGCACATCGGACTCGGCGGCGGTCTCGAGTGGATTGTGCGTGTTTACGGCGCACGCGAGTTCATCAACGGAGTCCTGATCCTGATGTCGAAAGATCCGATCGCGTGGATCTGGCTGCGCGTGATCGGCGATGGACTCGATGCCGCGACATTGATTTACGGTTACATGCGGGACCCATCGCACCTGGTTGGCGTGGTCGTCTCCTTCGTGCTCGTGCTGCCGATCGTGATTCTAGACATCGTTTGCGCGATGAAGATGAGCCGCGAATCGAAGACTCCACTGGTACCGGTGCGGGATTACACCGGTCGCAGCGGACTCGGCGGCGCGCAGTAATCAGATTGTTTGCAACAGCAGACGCCGGCATTCCTGTTGAGGCTCGCGGCCTGACGATTCCGGGCTTCGGCGAGTTCCGGTAAAAAGCTGCAGCGCGACCGGCAAATAGCCGGTTGCTAGGCGGTTAATTCTCCCTACAATCGCGGCCTTCCAAACCGGAGCGTAACCATTATGCATTTTCTCGCCATTTCATTGCTCAAATCAGGTGTGTGGCTGGCGATGATCTGTGCTGTCGCCGGTCTTGCCTTCGCGGTCCTGCTCATCACACGAATTCTTGCGGCGTCCCCCGGCAACGAACGGATGCGGGAGATTTCGTCGGCCGTGCAGGAAGGCGCCAAAGCCTACCTCAACCGTCAGGTCGCGACGATCAGCGTCATCGCGATCGTGATCTTTATCCTGCTCTTCATCTGGAAAGATGCGCCGACCGCTCTCGGATTTTTGCTCGGCGCCGTCTGCTCGCTCGCCGCCGGTTACATTGGAATGCGGATCGCGGTGCTGGCCAACGCGCGTGTCACGCAGGCCGCAACCAACTCGTGCGCCGCTGCATTACGCGTCGCGTTCAATGGCGGCGCAGTCACCGGTTTGCTCGTCGTCGGCCTTGCGCTGCTTTCCGTCGGTGTCTTTTACTATCTCGCCCGTCACTTCGTCCCCGGAAAAGAAATCGCCAGCCTTGTCGGCGTTGCCCTCGGCGCAAGTTTGATCAGCGTTTTCGCGCGACTCGGCGGTGGCATTTATACCAAAGCGGCTGACGTCGGCGCCGATCTCGTCGGCAAAATCGAAAGCGGACTGGAAGAAGACGATCCGCGCAATCCCGCGACGATCGCAGATAACGTCGGCGACAACGTCGGCGATTGCGCCGGAATGGCGGCGGACGTTTTCGAGACTTACGCCGTCAGTTTGATCGGCGCGATTTTGATCGGAACGCTGACGCTCGGCACGGCCGCGCCTGATCTGGCGCGTGCCGCAGTGGTTTATCCGTTCGTGCTCGGCGGAATCTCCGTGCTCGGCGCGGTCATCGGAATTCTGTTCGTCAACATGACGGGGCAGAAGCCGACCGCCACGCTGATGGGCGCAGTGGTAACGAGCGGCATCATCTCCGCCATTTTGTTCTGGCCTGCGACGCACGCGCTTTTCCCGCGCGGGTTTGTCATCAATGGCCTCGGCCACAGCGCGACCGATTTGTATTACGCGTCGTTGATTGGACTGCTCATGACCGCAGTCGTCGTCGTCATCACGAACTACTACACGTCGATGCATTATGGCCCGGTGCGAAAAATCGCGCGCGCATCCGAGACCGGCCATGCCACGAACATCATCGCCGGTCTTGCCATCGGTCAGCACGCGACCGCGTTGCCGGTCGGGTTCATCGGTATTGCCATTTTGCTGAGCAATCATTTCGCCGG
>JBJMWW010000184.1:0-4778 GCA_045809945.1 Chthoniobacterales bacterium | reverse complement strand
TGGCCACGTAATCGCGCAGAACCTCGGCAACCAGAGTTATGTCGATCCCGACGTCGTTCTGATTCCGGCGGTCAACGGCACCTACACGCTGCGGATCGTCCCGTTCAATCCGCAGGGGCTTAGCATCGAAGGAAAAGTTAGCCTCGTTCCATTCCCGGCGGTTGCGCCGGTTGATCCCGGCACGCCGCCGACTTTCTCGAATCACATCTCGCCCTCCACCATGGGTAATAGCGCGGGCGAGCCATCGATCGGGGTCGACTGGAATCCGCGCGTCGCTGCGCTGCGGCACGATCAGGTTAATACGGGCGGCGTCACCTTCTTCACTGCAGGCACCGAGCAACTCCGGGTCAGTTTCAACGATGCGAGCTTCCCCGCGGTTGCGCTGTGGGAGAACACCAACGCGCCGGTGCAGGATGGGCTAGATCCAATCGGCTTCGTTGATCGGACGACCGGCCGTGTCTTCGGCCTCGAGCTGGCGGCAGGCGATAGCAACGCGGCCTACTCAGATGACGATGGCGCGACGTGGATGAACTTCGTCGCCGGGGGTGCACCGGCTGGGCCGGATCACGAAACATTCGGCGGCGGTCCGTATCGCAGCGATCCGAACGCGACTCCGCCAGTGATTCCACCGCCGCATCCGCTCTACCCAAACGCGATCTACTACTGCTCGCAGAATATCGCGGGCGGCGCGGAGTGTTCACGCAGTGACGATGGCGGACTGACGTTCGGACCCGGCGTCGATATCTTCAATCCCGTCGAGTGCTACGGCGGCATTCATGGCCACGTGAAGGTCGCGCCCGATGGGACGGTTTACGTCCCGAATTCCTCCTGCAGCGCGGGCACCGGCAGTCAGGGCGCCGCGGTTTCGCGCGACAACGGCATGACGTGGACCGACACGACCGTGCCGGGAAGCATTGGCACGGGCGATCCTTCAGTCGGCATCGGCGCTGATGGCACGGCTTACATTGGCTACATCAACGGCGACGGTCGACCGCATGTAGCCGTTTCAACTGACAACGGCGCGATCTGGAGCAAGGATTGGGAAGTTGGTCAGCCGATCGGTTGTGCGGGTGGCGATCAATACGCCGATTGCCGCATCAAGAGCGCGGTCTTTCCCGTGGTTGTGGCGGGCGATGGTGATCGCGCGGCGTTTGGGTTTCTCGGCAGCACGGAAGGCGGAAATTATCAGGACCTCAACAGCTTTCACGGCATCTGGAACTTCTACATCGCGACCACCTACGACCGTGGTGATCACTGGGTCACGGTGAACGCGACCGAAGGTGATCCCGTTCAGAAAGGCGCGATCTGTCTCGCTGGGATTCTTTGCAGTTCAGGGAACCGAAACCTTCTCGATTTCAACGATATCGCGGTCGATCGCGAAGGCCGCTCGATCGCGGCCTATGCTGATGGCTGCGTCTCGCCCACGTGTGGACCGCCGGATTACACCGGACGCGCTAAGAAAGCCGCGGTCGTGCGACAGGCGAGCGGGCGGCGTCTCTTCGCCGCGTTCGATTCGCCGCTCGTGGTCTCGCGCAAGAACCACGGCAGCGGCAGCAACGTTCAGGACATCCCGTTGCCGCTTACCGGCAGTCCCGGTGTGGAGTGCCGGCGCGACAGCGCGGGTAATGGCGATTACGAGGTTGTCGTTACATTCCCCGATCCGGTTACGAGCCTAACGAGTGGTAGCGTGACGCCTGCGAGTGGCAAAGCTGCCAGCGCGGATGCGCCAGTCATCAGCGGCAACCAGGTCCGAATCGATCTGCATAATGTGAGCAACGCGCAGTTGCTCCACGTGAATCTCGCTGGGTTGAGCGCCGGTCCGGTGAACGGAACGATGTCAATCCCGATGATCGTCCTGCTTGGAGACGTGAATGGCGACGGCACGGTGAATTCCGCCGACGCGACGGTCACGCGCAATCTCTCCGGGCAAACGGCTGACGCGACCAACTTCCGCGCCGATGTGAATCTCGACGGCACGGTCAACAGCGCTGATGCAACGGTCGTCCGCGCAAATTCGGGAATGACTTACACCGCATCGGCGCCAGTCATGGCGCGGCAGCGGTAAAAGTTTGAGCGGCGGTGCGGCGGGAGCGCGATAGAGTCCCGCCGTGTCGTCTGAACGCAAGCGAGTTGCGGTCGTCGGCGCGGGTGGCCGGCTTGGGGCCGCGCTCGTGCGCGAGTACGGCCGCACCCACGAGGTGCTTGCGTTCACCCGCCGCGATCTCGATTTCGCAGACTTGGACGGTCTGCGTCGAACGCTTGCTCACGCGGAGTTCGACGTTCTGGTCAACGCTGCCGCGCAGACTTTGGTTGATCGTTGCGAGACGGAACCGGAGGAAGCATTCGCGATCAATGCCGAAGCGCCTCGTGTGCTTGCGGAGATCTGCAGTGCGAAGGGCGCGAGGCTGATTCACATCGGCACCGATTACGTTTTCGATGGCGAGGCGCGTGAGCCTTACCGCGAAGACGACGACGCGAAACCGATCAGCGTCTATGGCGAGTCGAAGCTCGAAGGCGAACGGCGCGTACTCGCCGTGAGCGATCGACACATCGTCGCGCGCGTGTCGTGGGTTTTCGGACCGGATCGGCCGAGTTTCGTCGATTGGATCATCGGACAGGCGCGCGAGAAGGAGAACGTCAGTGCGGTCGCGGATAAGATTTCGACGCCGACGTACACGCTCGACATCGCGCGCATGCTCGAGCGGTTTTTTGATCTCTCGTTAGGCAGCGGTGTCGTTCACATCGCGAACCGGGGCGAATGCGCCTGGCAGGGCTATGGACAATGGGCGCTCGATTGTTGCGCCGCCGAAGGCATTGAACTGCGCGCACGCACCGTTGATCCAATCACGCTCGCAGACATGAAGAACTTCATCGCCCGCCGGCCCATCTACACCGTGCTCTCGACCGAGAAGTTCGAGCGCCTTACCGGCCACACCCCACGCGACTGGCGCGACGCGGTCGCGGAGTACGTGCGCGACCACATTGTTTGACACCTGGCGCGCGAACCTCTTTGCTATTTTGATGAAGCTGAAGGCTGGCGCTTTTCTCGCGGTGATGTTTCTTGCCGCGCTCGTCCCCACTGCGAACGCGCAACTCACATGGGAAAAAATGGAGGTCGAGCTGCATCCGAAAGCGGGCGACCAGGAAACCGTGGCGCAGTTCCACTACACGAACAAAACCTCCAAGCCGATCAAGATCACAAACGTGCGGACCTCATGCGGCTGCACGGTTGCTACCCTGAAAAAGAATGACGTTGCTCCCGGCGAAAGTGGCGAAGTGACAGCGACGTTGAAGATCGGCGGACGCGCCGGATTGCAGCAGAAATTTGTCACGGTCGAAACCGATGATCCGGCGCAGCCGAGCGTGAATTTGATGCTCAAGGCGATGGTCGAGCAGGCGGTAGATATTCAACCGCCGATGGTGGTTTGGAACATTGGTGAGGACGCGAAGCCGAAGACGATCATGGTCAAAGCTGCGAAGGACGTTGCGATCACGAAGGTCGATGTCAGCACGAGCGGTGATTTCACAACCAAGGTCGAAAAGGGCTCCGCGCCGGGCGAGTTCAAGATCGATGTGCAGCCGAAGGACACCGCCAAACCGAGTAACGGCACGCTTACGATCAAGCCGGATTACCCGCAGGCGTTTTACGCCACCGCGCGGGTGATGAACGCTGACGGCGTTCGTTAGGCCGGGAATGGGTTCGTTATTCCGGCAGACGATCGCGCTTGTCGCGCTCGCCTTTATCCCCGCGATCGGCCACGCGGTCTACGAGCGACAGCGCATTACGTGGGATGCGAACGCGCTGACCGCAGACGAGGTGACGCTCGAGCAGGCGAACGAATGGGGCGACACCGTCTTGTGGATCGACGCACGGCCTGATGCGCAGTTTGAAGCGGGCCACATTCCGGATGCGATTCCACTCAATGAAGATCGCTGGAACGAGCTTCTCCCGCAGACGATGACTGCGTGGTCGCCGGAGAAACGGCTCGTCGTTTACTGCAGCAGCCAAAGCTGCGGCTTGAGTCACGAAGTTGGCCGCCGCTTGCGTGAGGAAGCCGGTCTCAAGAACGTCTATGTCCTGCACGGTGGCTGGGAGAAATGGCAGCAGGCGCATAAGTGAACACTTCCGAGCATGTGCAATCCCCCTTCATGATGGGCCAGCGCGCTGCGACACGCTCATCGCGGTCGCTAATCTGGATGGCGCTCGCCGCAATCGTGGGCGCGGTTTTCATTTACGCCGGCGCAACGAAAATCCCCGAGCCGGCGAAGTTCGCCCGCGACATCATGAACTTCCGCATCGTGCCTTGGGCCGTCGCGATCCGCGGCGCGTTTTACCTCCCGTGGCTTGAGATCATCGCAGGGCTGGCGCTGCTCACCGGTATTTTGCGCCGCGGCGCGCTCGCCATTCTTACGACGCTGATGGTCGTCTTCATCGGCGCGACCATCTCAGCTCACGCGCGCGGAATTAACCTCGATTGCGGCTGCTTCGGCAGCGTGAGCAAAGGAATGAGCTTCAGCACGCACATGCTGATCGATGTCGCCTTGCTCGGCGGCCTGGTCGCGCTGTGGATTTTGCCGGCGCGACAGGTGCGCTGATTGGGCTCAGAGGACGCGTGCCTGGAGGGATTCGAACCCCCAACCTTCTGATCCGAAGTCAGAAGCTCTATCCGGTTGAGCTACAGGCACAGTGCGATCGCAATGAAAGAGAGCTTCGTCTGCGCGAACGTTCAATTCTGAGATGAGCGCGCGTTTTCTTCTTCGGCCTAACGAATCGTTGC
>JBJMWW010000183.1:0-19587 GCA_045809945.1 Chthoniobacterales bacterium | reverse complement strand
CACCGGCTATGAAATCGTGCGCGCGTTCTGGCACGGGCAGCATCCTGCGGCCGATTTCGAGAACGTCTGGCGCAAATCCGTGCACGATGGTGTCGTCGCGAACAGTGGTAGAGCGGAACCGCCGCAGGCTGCCGCGCCACCGAGCCTTCCCTCACACGCCGCCGTGCCGAGCGGTCACGGCCTACCATTGTATCTGCTCATCCGTCCGAGCGCGCAGATGCACGATGGCCGCTTCGCGAACAACGCGTGGCTGCAGGAATTTCCGGAGCCGTTCACCACAATCGTGTGGGACAACGCAGCACTCATCAGCCCGGCGACTGCAAAAAGGCTGAACCTCGAGAACGGGAATGTCGTTAACCTGACGTTGCGTGGTCGCTCGGTGCGCGCGCCGATCTGGGTCTTGCCCGGTCAGGCGGATGACTGCGTCACGATTCACGTCGGCTACGGACGCATGCGCGCCGGCTCTGTCGGAAATAACGTTGGCTTCAACGCGTATCAGCTGCGCACATCGGATGGGGTGGGGGGCGGACCCGGGTTGCAGATCGAAAAAACGGGAGACACGCATGAGCTCGTCACGACACAGCAGCATTGGAAAATGGAAGGTCGCGATCAGGTGCGCGTCGGCACCGTGGCCGAATTGCATCAGCGGCCTAACGAGATTGCGAAAGCGGACGAGCCGGCGCCGCGCGAGAACGAGTCGTTGTATCCGAAAGTCGAATACAACGGCCACGCGTGGGGAATGGTCATCGATCTCAACGCCTGCATCGGCTGCGGCGTGTGCACGATTGCGTGTCAGGCAGAGAATAACATTCCGGTAGTCGGCAAAGAGCAGGTGGCCCGCGGACGCGAGATGCATTGGATTCGTGTCGATCGCTATTTCGCGGAGGGCCTCACGCACGCGTGGACATCGCATCAGCCGGTGCCGTGCATGCACTGCGAGAACGCGCCTTGCGAGCTGGTTTGTCCGGTCGCGGCGACGGTGCACAGCAGCGAAGGCCTCAACCAGATGGTCTACAACCGCTGCATCGGCACGCGCTATTGCTCGAACAACTGCCCGTACAAGGTACGGCGCTTCAACTTTCTCGAATACGACGCGAACCAGTTCGAGCAGCCCGCCACGCGCAAGCTGATGCGCAATCCGAACGTCACGGTACGCAGCCGCGGCGTGATGGAGAAATGCACTTACTGCATCCAGCGCATCAACGCGGTGAAGATTGAGGCCGACAAAGCGGACCGTGCAATTCGGGATGGCGAGATCACGCCGGCGTGCGCGCAAGCTTGCCCGGCCGGCGCGATCATTTTCGGTGACATCAATGATCCGAACAGCCGCGTCGCGAACTTGCGCGCTTCGCCGTTGAATTACGGTTTGCTCGCGGAGCTGAACACGCGGCCGCGTACGACGTATCTCGCGCGTTTGCGCAACCCGAACCCGGAGCTCGAGCACGCATGAGCACGCAAATTGAAGAACCAGTCGTCGCGCGCGGTTACGACAATGAATCGGTCACGCGCAAGATCACCGACGTCGTTCTGAAACGTCCGATGCATCGCGCGTGGATCGGCGGCTTCGCTGTCGCGTTCGCGCTGCTCATGATGATGAACTTCGCGATCGCGTGGCTGCTCATCAAAGGCATCGGCATTTGGGGAGTGAACATTCCGGTCGCGTGGGGATTCGCGATTGTGAATTTCGTTTGGTGGATCGGGATCGGTCACGCCGGCACGTTCATCTCCGCGATCCTGCTTTTGCTCCACCAGGACTGGCGCACCTCGATCAATCGTTTCGCCGAAGCGATGACGCTCTTCGCCGTCGCGTGCGCGGGTTTGTTTCCGCTGCTGCATCTCGGCCGTCCGTGGGTGTTTTACTGGCTGTTCCCGTATCCCGACACAATGAACATGTGGCCGCAATGGCGCAGCGCGCTTGTCTGGGACGTGTTCGCGGTCGGCACCTATTTCACCGTCTCGCTCGTCTTTTGGTACATCGGACTGGTGCCGGATCTCGCGACAATGCGGGATCGCGCGAGCAGCAAATTCGCGCAGCTCACCTATGGCGTGATGTCGTTAGGCTGGCGCGGTTCGGCGCGGCATTGGAAGCGATTTCACATGCTCTATTTGCTCCTCGCCGGACTGGCGACGCCACTTGTGCTCTCGGTCCACAGCGTTGTCTCCACCGACTTCGCGATCGCGATCGTGCCGGGATGGCATTCGACCATCTTCCCGCCTTACTTCGTTGCGGGCGCGATCTTCTCCGGCTTCGCGATGGTGCTCACGCTCGCGATTCCGATTCGCAGGTTCTACCACCTCGAGGATTTCATCACCATCCGGCACCTCGAGAACTGCGCGAAGATCATGCTCACGACCGGTCTCATGGTCGCGCACGGCTACATCACGGAAGGATTCATGTCGTGGTACAGCGACGACAAGTTCGAGTGGTACATGACGCTGAACCGGATGTTCGGCCCATATGCGCCGGCGTATTGCCTGCTCGTTTTCTGCAACATCCTCGTTACGCAGGCGGTTTGGTTTAAACGCGTCCGCACGACCCCTGCGCTGCTCTTCGTCGTGGCGATCTTCATCCAAATCGGAATGTGGACTGAGCGTTACGTGATCGTGGTGACCAGCTTGCATCGCGATTTCATGCCGAGCGCATGGGGCATCTTTCACGGCACGCGCTGGGATTGGATGACGCTGATCGGCTCGATGGGATTGTTCGCGACGCTCTTCTTCGTCTTCCTGCGTCTGCTGCCGGCGATCTCGATCAGCGAGATGCGCGATCTCGTTCATCAAAAATCGGAGACCGCGCGATGAACGAAAACCTCTACGGCATCATGGCGGAGTTCGCGCAGCCGGAACAATTGCTCGCCGCGACGCGCGCTGCTTACAAGTCCGGCTATCGCAAGATGGACGCCTACACGCCCTACGCAGTCGAAGGCGTGGCCGAAGCGCTCGGCTTCACGCGCACGAAAGTGCCGCTGATCACGTTGCTCGGTGGAATCGCGGGCGCGCTGACCGCATACGGAATGCAGTGGTATTCCGCGGTCGTCGATTACCCACTCAATGTCGGGGGAAGGCCGCTGCACAGCTGGCCGGCGTTCATTCCGATCACCTTTGAGCTCACCGTCCTCTTCGCCGCGATTGCCGGACTTGTAGGCATGCTTTGGCTGAACGGCCTGCCGAAGCCGTACCATCCGGTCTTCAATGCGCCGCAATTCAAGCTCGCGAGTCAGACGCGATTTTTCCTCTGCATCGAAGCGCGCGATCACATCTTTCGCGCTGACGAAGTCCGGCAGTTGTTGCTCGAGCATTCGCCGATCTCAGTCGTGGAGGTGGAGAAATGAAACTCGCGGTCGTGCTACTGCTAGTGTGTTTCGCAACAGCTGCGTGTCGCCGCGGCATGGTCGATCAGCAACACCTGAAACCGCTCGCGGAGGAAAATTTCTTCCGCGACGGCGCGGGCTCGCGCGTGCCGCCGCCGCACACCGTCGCGCGTGGACAACTGCGCGATGACGAACAATTCTTCACTGGCAAAATCGGCAAAGAACTCGCAGCCACGATGCCGATGCCGGTCACGCGCGAGCTACTCGAGCGCGGCCGCGAACGCTTCGATATCTACTGCGCGGTTTGTCACGGCCGCACGGGCGAGGCGAACGGCATGATCGTCCAGCGTGGGTTTCCGCAGCCGCCGTCGTTTCACGAGCAACGTCTGCGCGACGCCCCGGTCGGCCATTTCTTCGACGTAATGACGAACGGCTACGGCGTCATGTATCCCTACGCGTCGCGCGTCACGCCGGAAGATCGCTGGGCGATTGTCGCCTACATCCGCGCGCTGCAATTGAGCGAGAACGCCACGCCCGCTGACGCGGATGCGAATGGCGCGAAACAATTGGAGACGGCGCGACGATGAACGACCTCGTTCTCAATCGCTGGCAAACCCGCGCGCTGATCATCGGCGCGATCGCAGCCGTGTTGTCGATCACCGGCGCGTTCATCAGTCACGCGCAGTTCTTCCAGTCGTATTTGTTTGCGTGGCTCTTCTGGCTGGGCCTTTCGTTAGGCGCGCTCGTCGTCGTGATGATGCAAAACCTGACGGGCGGCTGGTGGGGACTTGCCGTTCGCAATCTTTGCTTAGCCGCGATCATGACGCTGCCGTTGCTCGTCCTACTTTTCGTGCCACTGCTCTTCGGGCTGCACGACATCTACGCGTGGTCGAACGGGATCGCCCTCGGCATCCACAAACGCGCCTACCTGAACGTGCCGTTTTTCATCGGCCGCGCCGGGTTCTACTTCGCCGTCCTGCTCGTCTTCGCCTTCGCACTGCGCCGCCGCGTTTCCGAATACCCGATTGCGCTCAGTGCTGGCGGACTAATCAGCTATGTGCTCTGCATGAACTTCGCCTCGACCGACTGGGTCATGTCGCTCGATCCGGAGTGGTATTCGACCGTCTTCGTCATCGTCTTGATGGCGGGGCAATTCGTCGCCGCGCTTAGCCTGACGACTGCTTTGCTCTGCGCGTTTGGCGACACGCACAGGGCTCCCGCGAAAGCGTTTCACGATCTCGGAAACATGCTGCTCGCGTTCGTGATCTTCTGGATCTACGTCTCGTTTTCGCAGCTGCTCATTATATGGTCGGGCAACCTGCCGAAGGAAATTTCCTGGTATCTGCCGCGCAGCCGCGGTGGCTGGCAATGGGTCGCGCTCGTGCTCGTGCTCGGCGAATTTCTGCTGCCGTTTTTCCTGCTCCTGTCGCGCGAAGCCAAACGCACGCCGCGTCGGCTCGCGCAGATTTGCATCTGCATCCTCGCGCTGAATGTGGTGAACAATTTCTGGCTGGTGGCGCCGACGTTTCATCCGCGCGGGTTTTACGTGCACTGGCTCGACGTCGCCGAGCTGATCGCGATCGGTGGATTCTGGTTCGCGCTGTTCCTGCACTTGCTCAAACAGCGCCCGCTGATCGCGCCGGAACTTCTGGAGGTGAAGCGACATGGCTGAACAAGCCGCACGAAAGCTGGGCTACGAACCGCGTGACGTGAATGTCCGCGCCGTCGTCTGGTTCGCGGTTGGGCTCGTCGTCAGCGCCATAATCATTCATCTCGCGCTCGGCGGATTGTTCGTCTTGTTCAAGCGTCAACATCCTTCGCCGGATGCGCCGTCGCGGATCGTCCTGCAACCGCGCGTTGTCGCACCCGAGCCGCGGTTGCAGCCCAATCCGGTTCCGGAATTCAGTCGCTTTCGCACGAGCGAAGAAGAAGAGCTGAACAGCTACGGCTGGATCAATAAAGAGCGCGGCATTGTCCGCATTCCGATCGAGCGCGCGATCGATTTGATTGCGCAGCGCGGACTGCCGACGCGCGGACCTGGCACAAACAATTCGAGCGGCATCACGCCGGAACAACTGCAGCAACAAAAAGCGGCGGCAACTGCGCCGAAGCCATGAAACGCGCTCTGCTTTGTTTCGTCTGCCTGACGAGTGCGTTCGCTGTCACTCCGCAGGAACAGATCGCTGCCCATGCCGGTCTCGAGCAGAAGCTCAACGCGCAGGTTCCATTGCAAGTCCGCTTTCGCGATGAGCATGGGCGCAGCGTCGAGCTCGGCAATTACTTCGGCGGTAAGCCGGTGATTCTGGCGCTCGCTTACTATGAATGTCCGAACCTTTGCACGCTCGTGCTCAACGGCATTCTGCAAACCGCGCATGAGCTGAAGTTCGACGCGGGCAAAGACTACCAGATCGTCGTGGTCAGCTTCGATCCGCGCGAACAAGCGGCGCTCGCCGCGGCAAAAAAGCAGATCTACATCGAGCGCTACGGGCGCGCCGGAGCGGCTGATGGCTGGCACTTCCTCGTCGGCGACAAAGATTCTATCGCGCAGCTCGCGAATGCGGTCGGTTATCATTTCGCCTACGACGATGCGACGCGGCAGTTCGCGCATCCGAGCACGATCATGGTGCTGACGCCGCAAGGCAAAGCCGCGCGCTACTTTCCTGGGATCGAATATCCCCCGCGCGAGGTGCGGCTGGCCTTGATCGAAGCGTCGCGCGAACAAATCGGCTCGTTAGCCGATCGCGTTTTCCTGCTCTGCTTTCACTATAACCCGCAGACCGGTCGCTACGGGTTGCTCATCACGCGCGTCATGCAGTTCGCCGGCATCGGAACTGTGCTCGCGATCGTTGCTTACATCGTCGTGAACGTTCTCCGCGAGCGCCGCTTCGCGTTCTGACATGCGGACGTTCTTCAACTCCCTGTTCCCAACCAGCGCGTCGAATCTCGCGCCGCAGGTCGATCACATTTATTTCGCGCTGCTCGCGCTTTGCGGCTTCGTCGCGTTCGGCGTTTGCATTGCGATCATTTGGTTTTGTATTCGGTATCGACGCGGCTCCCGCGCCGATCGCACGCCGCCGAAAGGCTCGCCAATCCGGCTGGAGATCACGTGGACGGTGATCCCGATGATCATTTTCCTCGGGCTATTTTTTTGGGCGGCGGAAGTTTTCTTTGGCATGTCCCGACCTCCGGCGGACGCGAGCGAGATCTACATCGTCGGCAAACAATGGATGTGGAAAGTGCAGCACGCCGACGGCCGGCGCGAGATTAACGAAATCCACGTGCCAGTCGGCCGGCCGGTGAAGCTGATCATGACTTCGCAGGACGTGATCCACGACGTCTTCATTCCGGATTTCCGCAACAAACAGGACGTCGTGCCGGGCCGTTACACCACGGAGTGGTTCACGCCGACGAAGCCGGGAAAGTATCATCTGTTCTGCTCGCAATATTGCGGCACCGATCACTCGAAGATGACGGGCTGGGTTTACGTGATGGAAGCGGCCGAGCATGCCAAGTGGCTTGCCAGCCAACCAGCGCCGGATTCGCTAGTCGCGCAAGGTGAACGCGCGTTTCACATGCGCGGCTGCAGCGGTTGTCACGAGGCGAACTCGACGATTCACGCGCCGCTGCTCGACGGCATCTACGGCAAGCGCGTTCCGATTGCCGACGGCACATTCGTGACCGCGGACGAGCAATACATTCGCGACTCGATTCTGTTGCCTAACAAACAAGTCGCGGCCGGCTTCGCGTCAGTGATGCCGACCTATCAAGGGCAGATCAGCGAAGACGAACTGAACGCGATCATCGCCTACTTGAAGTCGTTAGGCGGAAAGGAGGAACAATGACGACGGCAACCTTACAAGCGGCATCGCAGCCGATCCCGCGCGTGGAGCCGAGCTATTTGAATGCGAAGCAGACGATCTCGTCCTGGCTGCTCACGACCGATCACAAGCGCATCGCGCTGCTCTACATGGTTTCGATCACGCTCTTCTTTTTCATCGGCGGAGCGGCGGCGACGTTGATGCGGATCGAATTGCTCACGCCGCAGGGCGATCTCGTAACGAGCGAGACTTACAACAAGCTCTTCACCATCCACGGCGTCGTGATGGTTTGGTTCTTTCTGATCCCGTCGATTCCGACCGTGCTCGGAAATTTTTGCCTGCCGATGATGCTCGGCGCGCGCGACGTCGCCTTCCCGAAACTGAATCTGCTCAGCTGGTATCTCTTTATGGCCGGTGGCACGTTCGCGATTTTCTCGATCGTGACCGGCGGCGTCGATACCGGCTGGACGTTTTACACGCCCTACAGCAGCACCTACGCGAACGGCCACGTCATTGCGATGGCAACGGGAATTTTCATCGCCGGCTTCGGCTCAATCCTCACCGGCCTTAACTTCATTGTTACGACGCACAAAATGCGCGCGCCAGGTATGACATGGTCGCGGCTGCCGGTTTTCGTCTGGTCGCTTTACACAACGAGCATCATCCTCGTCCTCGCGACGCCGGTGCTGGCGATGACGCTCGCCCTCATGGCGCTCGAGCGCGCGTTCGGAGTCGGGATATTCAATCCCGCGCTAGGTGGCGATCCGCTCCTCTTCCAACATCTCTTCTGGTTCTACTCCCATCCCGCGGTTTACATCATGATCCTGCCGGGCATGGGGGTGGTCAGCGAGCTGATCCCGTGCTTCGCGCGACGTCCGATCTTTGGTTACCACTTCGTTGCTTACGCGAGTGTCGCGATCGGCGTGCTCGGGTTTCTCGTCTGGGGCCATCACATGTTTGTGAGCAGCCAATCGATTTACGCCGGCATGATTTTCAGCGTGCTCAGCTTCATGGTCTCGATCCCGTCCGCGATCAAAGTCTTCAACTGGACGGCGACGCTTTACAAAGGCTCGATCTGGTTCGCCACACCGATGCTCTACGCGCTCGGCTTCATCGGCTTGTTCACCATCGGCGGCCTGACTGGTCTGTTCCTCGCCTCGCTCGCGGTCGATGTGCACGTGCATGACACCTACTTCGTCATCGCGCACTTCCACTACATTATGGTTGGTGGAATGGTGATGGCGTATCTCGGCGCGCTCCATTTCTGGTGGCCGAAAATCAGCGGGCGCATGTATCCCGAACGGCTCGCGCGGCTGAGCGCGATCACCATTTTCCTCGGCTTCAATCTCACCTTCTTCCCGCAATTCATTCTCGGTTACCTCGGCATGCCGCGTCGGTATCACGTCTACGCGCCCGAGTTTCAGGTGCTGAATGTCTTGTCGAGCGCCGGCGCCTCGATCCTCGCCGTCGGCTACCTGTTACCGCTCGCTTATCTGCTTTGGTCCTGGAAGTACGGCAAAGTAGCCGGGCCGAATCCATGGCGCGCGACCGGTCTCGAATGGACAACGGCGTCGCCGCCGCCGCCGGACAATTTCGAAGTCACACCGATCGTCGACGAAGAGCCGTATCGCTACGATCCGCGCGCGGCGGAAGCTGAACTGGAGCACGCGCATGCCTAACGAGTTGTTGGAAGTTCCGCTCGAACATCAGTTCGACGACGCGGAGCAACAGCGCGATGCCGCGACGATGGGCATGTGGCTCTTTCTCGCCACCGAAGTTTTGTTTTTCGGCGGGATGTTCCTCGCCTACACCGCCTATCGCTATGCATATCCGCAGGCGTTCGCCGATGCGAGTCGGCATACTCTGATTGCATTTGGAGGAACAAACACCGCCGTGCTGTTGATCAGCAGCACGGTGATGGCATTCGCGGTTCGCGCCGCATCACAGAATAAACGTGGCTTACTCGGCCTGCTGCTGTTCGTCACCGCATCGTTAGGTGCACTCTTCCTTGTCATCAAAGGCTTCGAATACGCACGCGAAATTCACGAAGGTCTCTTTCCCGGCGGCGGATTTCACATCGACTCACCCGACGCGAAACACGCCGAGCTCTTCTACTACTTGTACTGGCTGATGACGGGGGTACACGCGCTGCACGTCACGATCGGTGTGTTGCTCATCAGCTTCTTTGCATTACGCGCCTGGCTGACGAACGCATTCCACAACCACGACACGCCGGTCGAGTTGTTAGGCCTCTATTGGCACTTCGTCGACATCGTGTGGGTCTTTCTCTTCCCGCTTATCTACATGATCGATCGGCATACGTAACCAATGAACGCTCCGTCCGCTCGCACTTACCTCCTCAACGGTGTCGCACTGCTCGCGTTTCTCGGCCTTACGATTTCCGCCGCCTACATCAACCTCGGCCCGCTCAACACTATCGTCGCGATGTCGATCTCCGCCGCGAAAGCGGCCTTGATCATTCTCTTCTTCATGCACATGCGCTACGGCAAGCCGGTGATGTGGCTGTTCGTCGGCGCGGGATTTTTCTGGCTCGGCATTATGCTTGTGCTCGCGATGAGCGATTACCTGAGCCGTGGCTGGCGCTGAGAACTAGGTTTGCTGCGAGCTGACCCACTCAAACGCGAACTTCACCAGCTCCGGCGCGCCGCCAAGATTCAGCTTCTCTTTCAAATGTGTCTTGTGACTGTCGACCGTTTTTTGGCTGAGATGCAGTCGCTCGCCGATCTCCTTTGAACTTTTGCCGCGGCCGATCAGCGTCAGGACTTCCAGCTCTCGATCGCTCAACCGGCTGATCGGCGATGCCTGCGCGCCTTCGGCTCCGTGAAGGTAGCGATGAATCATGCTCTTGTTGATGGCTTCGCTCACAAAGATCTCACCGCGCAGCACCGTCCGGATCGCTTCGAGAATGCGATCACGCGCCGCACGTTTCATCACATAACCTTTCGCGCCCGCACGCAGCGCGCGTTCGGCGTAGTGCGCCTCGTCGTGCATTGATAGCACGAGAATTGCGATCTCGGGACCGGAGGCTTGCAGGTTCTTGATTAACTCCATCCCATTCGCGCCACCGAGACTGATGTCGACAACCGCCAGGTTCGGCCGCAGTCGCATCGCAACCTGCAGACCTTCTTCGGCACTGGCCGCTTCACCGCAGATCGTCAGGTCCGGCTCGCGCCCGATGAGCTGCGCGAGTCCGTCCCGCACGACGGCGTGATCGTCGACCAGCAGAATACGCGACTTCTCAGCTTTTTTCGGCATCAGTGCGGTTGCCTAGCGGAAACGTGCAGCTCACTTTGGTGCCGCGCGATTTGCGTGACTCGATGGAAAACTGAGCGGCGATAATACGCGCGCGATGCTGCATCGTGCCGAGTCCATTGCCGCGCGCCGCCCGCTGCAGGTCGAAGCCAACGCCGTCATCGCTGATCGTCAGTTGCGCCGACCCTTCACTCCTTCGTAGCACGATAGTGATGCGCGATGCGCGGCTGTATTTTACCGCATTCGTGACGGCTTCCTGCGCGATCCGGTAAAGATGAGTAGCGAGCGCTGGATCATCGATCTCAAGTGGTTCGTCACATTCAAAAACGCAGTTGGCGAGTTGCGGATCGCACAACTGCTGTTGCAATTCGCGCAACGCGATGACGAGGCCATCCGGCCGCAGCGGCACCGGATATATCCCACGGGCAAGATCGTGCGCCTGAGTAATTGTCTCGTTCACGAGCTCCGCGATTTTGCCGGCATCGGCGGCGTGTGGCGATTGCTCGCGCTCGAGATCGCGCTGCAACGCCGACAACCGGAACACAATCCCGGTGAGATACTGGCCAAGACCGTCGTGAAGATCTTCGTGAAATCGCCGCTGCTCATCTTCTTTCGCCTCGAGCAGTTGCTTCTCGAGTTCCTCGCGGTGCTTCATCTCTGTCTCGAGCTCAGTGGTGCGCTCGCGGACGCGTTGTTCAAGTTGCTGGCGCGCGGACGCCAGCTCCTGCTGCAGCTCTTGTTGCGGCGTGATGTCGGTCACGGCACGGATGAACCCGAGCAGGCGTCCCGAGTAACTGCGGAGTGGAGCTCCCTCGGCCAGCACCCAGCGCATCGATCCGTCTGGCCGGCAGAGGCGATACTCCTCGCGAAAGTTTTCGTCCTTCAGCCGGAGCAGATTCCAGCGATGCACCACGTTCGGGCGATCTTCGGGATGCACTGCGCGTTGCCAGCCGCTCCCAATCGCGCTGTCGATTGTGATTCCGGCGAGCGCCGTCCAACGGTCATTCACGTAATTGCACAGCCCTTCCGCGTCGAACCGCATGATGCCGACGGGCGCGACTTTCGCGAGCGCGGTAAATGTCACCTCGCGTTCGCGAAGTGCCCGCTCGGTTCCCTCTAGCCGCCGGTTGCCCTGCACCGCCGCTAAAGAATCAAATCGGGCGTTTGCTGCCAAGCGCTTCATCGGGGCGCCCGCTCAGCGATGCTCTTCCACACCATTCTTGCCGTGCACGTAGGCTACGATTCGCGGTCCCACTTGCGCCAGCTCGAGGTGGTGGTGCGAAAGCAGGTCACCGTTTTGCGAATCGCGCGGCGGATCCTGCATTTGTTCATTGCGATGCGTGATCGTCCGGCCGCCGTTTCTGCGCACCGACGCGAGCCCGATCGACCCTTCGTCATCGACGTGAACGAGCGCGACGCCGACGACACGCTCGCGGTGTTCCTCCGCGGCGCTGCGGAACAGTTCGTCGACCGACGGACAGCAAGCGCTCTCGCCCGCGTTGTCTTCGAGGCGAATCAATCCGTTGCGAATCCGGAGATGTTTGCCGTCGGCGGCGACATAGATTCGTCGCGGCGCGAGCGGTTCACCATCGATCGCTTCGGTAACGCGGAGCCGACCCGGTGCGCTCAATGCGTCCGCGAGCAGGATCGGCTTGTCCGGCCGCGCGTGCAGCACAACGAGCACGGTTGCGGGCAAATCTGGCGGCAGCGAGCTCACCACAGAAGTCAGCGCACCCGCGCCTCCGACCGGCGCACCGATCACCACGATGTCGCGAACAACTTTCAATTCTCTTCCCGCCACCACGCTGCACACGCCGCGCCGAGCAGTCCAACCGCACCGAGCGCGAGCCAGTTACGGTTTTTGTTCGCCCAGACTTGAACGCTGAAATCGCTCGAGCGCGAATCGAACCTGCCATGCGTGCCGTGATCGCGATCCGCATCGACCGGTTCGTACAAGTTGTCCGCGCGGCTCGGATTTTCTGGCTCGTCGGTCTGCTGCGCGTCGAAGCAGTTACGCGACAGATACCAATCGGCAAACGCCGGCGCGATTTTGTTGCCCACAACTGCTTCGACCGTCGGGCCTCCGACGTAAACCTCGCGCCGATTGCTGTGCGCTGCGTAGACCACTGCGTCTGCCGCGACTTCCGGCTGAAAAATCGGTGGCACCGGCTGCGCCTTCCGTGGCAAACGGCTTTTCACCCAATCGAACTGCGGCGTATTCATCGCCGGCATTTGCACCATCACCACGCGCACGTTGCTCTTGTCGTGCAGCAACTCGCATCGCAGCGAATCGCAGAAGCCCTGGATCGCGTGTTTCGCCGCGCAATATGCTGATTGCAACGGAATGCCTCGGTAGGCGAGCGCCGAACCGACCTGCACAATCACTCCGCGGTCGCGCGGTAACATTCGTTTCAATGCTGCGAGTGAGCCGTAAACGAAACCGAGATAGGTCACTTCGGTGACGCGCTTGTATTCGTCCGGCTGCATTTGCTTGACTGGCGAAAACACAGAGCACATCGCGTTGTTCACCCAGATATCGATGGGTCCGAACTTGTCTTCGACCTGAGCCGCAGCTGCTTCCACCGCTGCCGCATCAGCGACATCCGTCGGCACGATGAGCGCTTCGCCACCGAGCTGCTCGATCTCGCGCTTTGCGCCTTCCAGTCCGGCGCGGCCCCGCGCAAGTAGGCCGATGCGCGCGCCTTCACGCGCAAATGCATGCGCAATCGCGCGGCCCAACCCGGCTGACGCTCCCGTCACTACGACGACTTCACTCTGTTTTCCGTTCCTCATAAACTTTCTCCACTGCGGCGACAATCTCGTCGGACGCGACATATGCGATCAAAAGTGATATCGCCGCCGAACAAAGACAAAGCGTGCAGGCCGCGTGGATTACCAGCAGTTGAATCAGGACGAGTGCAACTGCCACCGCCGCCGCGCCTGCTACAATCGCGCCGTAGCAGATAACGAGTCGCGGGTGCGTTCGATAACGCTCGGAGCCGCCGATAAGAGCCGCGATCAGCTCAACGAGGTAAGCGATCGCGCCAAGCGCCGCGTCGGGCAGCGGAAGTAGCCGCGAGACAAACGACCCGAGCACGAGCTTCGCTCCGTTTCCGGAGAATGGTTCCCACACGTCGTTTAGTAGTCGGAGCTGATAGGCGGCGAGGTAGCTGGCGGTTGCGAGCCCGATAAGTGCCAGCATCGCGACGCCTCGGCGTCTCTGCCATCGCGAAGGAGAGCGATTGTTATGTTTCTCCATTGCGGCACTGAAGCGGGGCTCTGCCGCTACAATCATGACTACGAATCTCGCGCGAACCCGGCCGCACGAAATAAGAAGGTGGGAGGACGGCGCTTTACTGAAATTTCTCAGACGTGCCCTCGGTCGGTTCGTAAACACGAGGGAAACTGCTGGCCGAAAGCGATGGTTCCGCAGCATCGTCAGCTTCATGCCAGTTGAACAATCCCGAGCTGAGCCTGTCGTTTTTAGTATGAAAACGATCATGCGAATTATTGTTCCGCTGCTCATCGCAGCTACACCAATCGCAACCGTTCGTGCGCAAAGTCCTTCGCCGGCCTCGTCGGCGCAGCCGATGGCGAGCGCCTCGCCCGCGGCCGGCGCCTCACCTGGCACATGGGACCCGTGGGACGACATGCAGCGGATGCAAAGCGAAATGAACCAGTTCTTCTCCCGCGCAATGACGGAGTTCAGGATGAACCAGAACTTCCCGGCGGTGCAGAACGATGCTGGCTTCGCCTCATCGATCGACGTCCGCGACAAGGGCGATCACTACGAAGTGCACGCCTTCCTGCCCGGAGCCGACGTGAACAGCGTCAAGGTCACGGCTGATTCGAACAACGTGCTGCGCGTTGCCGCGACTCAAACTAAACAGGAAAAGAAGAACATCGGCGGAAGCGAGGAGATGATGAAGGAGTTCGGCGATTACGAACAGCTCGTCACCCTTCCCGGCCCGGCACAAATCAACCAGATGAAGGTCGATCGGAAAGAGCACGAGGTTGTCGTCACGATTCCAAAGAAGAAGTAGCACGTGAGACGAAACGCTCGAGCGTTCTATCTTCGGCGGACGCGGATCACCTGGGCCCAAAAGCTCCAGCTGCTGAGAAACAGCGACGCGTTCCGTGACTGGCACTCGCTCCGGGATCGGCGGGTCTGCGTTTTGTGCGACCGAAAATTTTCCGGGCGCCAGGTGAAGGTGGAGCGCGCGAGCAGCGGCGGGTTCGAGGTGAAATGCCCGACGCGCGGCTGTAACTCGACCCCGCACGAGTGGGTCTATCCAGGCAATCCGCTCGTTTCCGAGGCATCGTGGCGCGACTGGCTGCGCGTTTTCAGTGAGAACGAAGCGCGTGCCTGATCTCGCCGCGTTGCGATTCGTTTTCCCGATTCCAAATTCGTTCATGGCCTGCTCGAATGCGGGCCATGAAGACTCGATTACTCCTCCTCGGCTCCGGTCTTATTGCGGCTTGTTACCTCTCCGCCACAGCGACGACCGCTCATGCGCAAGACCCGCTGGTCGTTAATTCCTCGACCATAAAGCTGAAGTTCGAGAACGAGCGGGTGCGCGTGATGGAGGCGACGTTGCCGCCGGGAGCGAAAGAGCAGATGCACTCGCATCCCGCCTACGTCATTTACGTCCTGGAAGGCGGCCGTTACCGCAACCACGCCGCTGACGGAAAGACGAGCGAAGGCGAATTCAAAACTGGCGACGTGATCTACCGCGATCCGCTGACCCATTTTGCGGAGAACATCGGCGACAAGCCGATGCATCTGCTTCTGGTCGAACTAAAGGATCCTCGGGCCGGTGACGCATCCCCGCATGGATGAAGATGTCTCGAGTGCGCTCGATACCCGCGTAAATCGCCTTGCTCCACGCCGCTGGTCCGTGGCCGCTTCGGCAATTCTACCGTTATTGTAGTTCTGTCAGCTGCTTTAGAATTTTCTCGGCGTCGCTGCGGATTTCGCCACGGTATTCGTCGGTGTCCGTCCATGATGATACCGGGCCTGCGTGCGCATCGAGAATGGCCAACACTTTTCGGGCGTGCTGGCGGGCCAGGTCTTTCTGTCCATCCTTCAAATACGCCGTCGCAAGATTGTCGTTGTCATCGGCAGAATCCGGGTAAGCGATGAGGATAAGTTGAAAGACTTCGATTGCCGATTTTGCGTCGCCATCCCTCATGAAATCCTGGCCGATGATGCTTGCGCTGATTTCCGGAAACAGCTGCGCCTGCGGATCGACTTTCCGAGCTTCCAGTAGTTGCTGCTTTACCTGCACCGCTCCGCCAGGAGCCTGAAGCTGGTTCAGGAGGGACGCTGCGGCCAGAGTGTCGGCTGGCGCGTGACCCGGCGTCTTGATCAGCGTGACTTGAAATCGTTGCACAATGATTCCGGGCAGCTCGGGATGCGTCTTGAACATATCAGTTCCATGTCCGCCGTGGGCGGGAACCTTTCCTGCGTCGGCTGTCTCGTACCAGCGCCAGGGCGCATTCTCCGCGGCCGTGTAGTGCACCAGTTCCTTGCTCGAGCTGGATGCTGTGACATACAGCAGCTTCATTGCGTCTTGTGTCGGCGGATATTCGTCTTCGTCCGAAAACACGAACAGCTCAGGTAACTGCGATGCCTGATGTAAGAACTGGAGCCCATCACGAACAGTCTCACCCGACATCAAGACCAGCGACTTTACCTGGTCAGGATGCCGACGCGCGGCCTCCACAGACGCGGTAACACCGAGCCAGCCTGCTCCACCCGCACCAATAGTCTCACGGTTAACCCCAGGCTGAGAAACCAAACAATCGAATGCTGCGCTCACGTCGTCAGACATCTTTTTGCCGTCGTATTTGCCGCCGCTTTCGCCGTACCCGCGGCTGTCGACGGTGAGAACGTTCATGCCAGCCGCTGCAAGTTGTTGCGCTACCTCATTCCACGATTCTCGTGTCCGGTTGCTTTGGTGAAACAGCAAAACGCCGGGACCCGGCTTGGCCGCGAAGTAGCTGGCCTTCAGAACGGTGCCGTCTGGCGTTTTGATATCAACGGCGCGCGCCGCGTTCTTCGGCAGCTCTGCGGAAACGTTCGTCGCAACCAGTGCGAGCGGTAGCGACAAGAGACGCGCTGCTCTCATTCTCCACGCAAATCGTTTCGCTCCACGCGGTCGGTACAATAGAACAGCGAGCGGTTGCGTAAAGTCGCGTAGAGGGAAGCGATTTTACCCGGCAGTGGACGTTGCGCAGTTTGCGCCCGACTTTCGACGCTCGCATGGCAGACAATCCGGGCGCGGTCATCGCGAGCGCGAACAATCTTTCGGTCAAGTACGGGACCCAGGTGGTGCTCGACGGCGCTACCATCGCTTTCACTCAAGGCGAGCGCATCGGACTCGTCGGCCGCAACGGCTCTGGCAAATCCACTTTTCTCCAGATCGCGGCCGGCGTGACGGTGCCGAATTCCGGCGAGTTCACTTCGCGCCGCGATCTGGTTACCGGATACATGCCGCAGGTTTCCGGTCTCGACGATGCGCGAACCGTCCATGCAAATATCCTCAGCGGCGGACAACGAATTCTCGATCTGATCAACGAATACGAACGCGTGCCGGGCGATAGTCCTCTCAGCGCCACACTCCTCGACCGGATCATTCAAGCTGACGGTTGGAATCTCGAGCACCGGATCAAGTCACTCATCACTAACCTGCACGCGCCTGAGCCGGACCGCGTGGTGGGAACGCTTTCCGGCGGAGAGAAACGCCGCGTCGCGCTTTGCCGGGCTCTGCTCGCGCGCCCCGATTTCCTGATGCTCGACGAGCCGACCAACCATCTCGATACCGGCTCCATTGAATGGCTGGAAGATTTCCTCGCGCGTTATGCCGGCACCTGTCTTTTCGTGACTCACGACCGCTACTTTCTCGACCGCGTAGCGACGCGGATCATCGAGCTGTCACGCGGTCAGTTCGTTAGTTACGAGGGCAACTACACCGATTATCTGCTGACGCGAGTGCAACGCCAGGCAGTCGAGGAGATGCAGGAACGTAAGCGGCAGAAATTTCTCAAGCGTGAACTGCAATGGGTGCGCAAGGCGCCGCGGGCGCGCCGCACAAAATCGGTTGACCGAGTGGAACGCTATTTCGAGATGGCGGCGCAGGACGCGGCGGAACCAGAGCTCGATGTCGAACTGATCATCCCGACGCCGCCGAAGCTGGCGAACCGCGTGATCGAGCTGCGTGGCGTGACCGTCGAGCTGGGCGGTCGCGTGCTCTTCAACGGTTTGGACCTGAACCTCACTGCCGGAGAGCGACTCGGGATCGTCGGACGCAACGGGCTCGGCAAATCTTCTCTTCTCAAAGTGATTCTTGGCGAACTGCCGGCGACGAGCGGCGAGGTCGAGCTCGGCACGCGCACCGAGATCAATTATGTCGATCAAAACAGACTTCTGCTCGATGACACCAAAACCGTCTGGGAGGAAGTCGGCACGGGCGGCGAACACGTCGCACTGGGCGAGCAGAGCATAACCTTGCGCGCCTATCTGCGGCGTTTTCTGTTCAGCGAAGACCGCATCAACACGAAAATCTCGCAGCTCAGCGGAGGTGAACGCAGTCGCGTTCTCCTGGCAAAAATCCTGAAGCGCGGCGGCAACGTTCTCATGCTCGACGAGCCGACAAACGATCTGGATCTCGGGACCTTGCGCCTGCTCGAGGAAGCGCTCGTGACTTTCGGCGGCTGCGTCATTGTCGTCAGTCACGATCGTTATTTCCTGAATCGTGTCTGCACTTCCATCCTAGCCTTTGAAGGTGAGGGACGCGTCACCTACAACGTCGGCAACTACGATTACTACTTGGAACGGAAAGCGGTTCTTGCTCCGGCTGTTGAAGCCGCTCCCGCCGACATACCTAACGAATCAAAGAGAAGCGAGACGCCGAAGCCCGCGCGAAAACTCAAATACAAGGAACAACAGGAATGGGAGTCAATGGAGGCAAACATCCTGACCGCTGAAGAGAAGGTGTCCGGTTTGGAAGCCATCTTTGCCGCGCCCGATTTCTATACCAAGCCTCCCGCGGAAATGGCCGAGCTGGAGAACGAGCTGAGAAACGCACGTGACACAGTCGCTCATCTCTACGCTCGCTGGCAGGAGCTCGAGCTGCTGCAAAAGAAAAGCTGAAGACTGACCCAGACTCCTTCTTCCCCCGTGCAACGCTGCGCCTTTCTAACCATTCAAGACCCGGCGGGCTACGTCATCGACGACGAGTTGGCCTATGGTCCGCTGGCTCAGCTTGGCTGGCGCGTCGATGCCATTCCATGGGACCGGTCCGGAGTCGACTGGCGTAGCTATGACGCGGTAGTCATCCGGTCCACCTGGGACTACATCAAACATCCCAACACGTTCCTCGCCGTTCTCGAAGAAATAGAGCGCTCCGGCGTCCCTCTCTTTAATCCGCTCGATGTCGTTAGGTGGAACATCAACAAAATCTATCTCCGCGATCTGGCCGACCGTGGTGTTCCAGTCGTGCCCACGGTTTGGCTTGAACGCCTCGATCCAGATAAGCTTCCGAAATTAATCGAGCGGATCGGCACCGAAGAAATCGTGCTCAAACCGATCGTCGGCGCGAATGCGAGCGGAACGTTTCGGATCAGTGCGCGCGGCGGTCGCGATCAGGCTGATGAACTCAGCGCTTGGTTCACCAACCGCGCGTTGATGGCTCAGCCATTTCTCTCCGCGATCACGACGGAAGGCGAATTTTCGTTGTTCTACTTCAACGGCGAACACAGCCACACGATCTTGAAGACTCCGAAGCCGGCCGACTTCCGCGTTCAGGAAGAACACGGCGGAATCATTCGAGCATATGAAGCCGATTCAGACTTACGAACGGCCGGAGACGCCGCGCTCGAAGCGCTCGATGGAGCGCCGCTCTATGCGCGCGCTGACTTCGTCCGCAAGGAGCACGGTGCCGGCTACTGGCTGATGGAACTCGAACTCATCGAGCCATCGCTCTACTTCCGCACTAACAACGAAGCGCCTTTCCGGTTCGCCGAAGCGCTGGATCGCGCTGCCCGATCAGGCTCAAGTACCAGGGAATAATCCTGCGAAGCCATCGCCGGGGCAGGTGAGCAACAGCACGGGCTCTATATAATATGAGCGACTGTGCCCTCTCCAATCCCTTTAACCGAAAAGCTGCTGATCAACGCCGGTG
>JBJMWW010000182.1:0-11162 GCA_045809945.1 Chthoniobacterales bacterium | reverse complement strand
ACGTTCGTCTGGACGATCACTGAGCCAAACGTCCACGTGGAGGGCGGTGTCGCGTGGATCACGTATGTGAATGATGGGTCGATTCGGGATTCGTCCGGGACAAAGAAGATGGCGTGGTTGGAATCGGCGGTTCTCCGGAAGAACGAAGGCAAATGGCGCGTGCAGTTCCTGCACAGCACGCGTGTGCGGCCGCCTGAAGGATAACTCCGGGATGCGGTGGCGGATGTGGCCGATTACAAAAGGTCCACCTGCCTCTGCCGTGGCGCGCTCGCGAGCTTAAGGGAAATGATCTTCTACTCCGGAGAATTCGCGGGGGCGTTGAGTTGTTTGAGACCCTCCGGCGTAAATTCAGTGTCCGCATAGCTCACGCCCCGTTTGATGCCGGAGCCAGTTACTAGAGTAACCGAGCCGCGGGGTCCATAAACCTTAAGATCAGCTGGCAGCGAATCACCGCCATTGAGTAAGATACGTGTGACGTTAATTCGTCGAGCGACCTTGCCCGCGGTATCGTATTTTTCGATTCGCAGCGGCACCATCCGGCGAGGATCAATCCAGGTTTTAACACTGGCGTAGGAAGAGCTGTGCTCTTTGCCCGGTTTCGATTCCAGTATTTGGCAGGGATTGCCATCGACATCCTCCGTTCCGACGATTGCCTGTTGACTCCAGGCGAAAGGACTGTCGATGACATCTTCGTAGGACAGGTCGGTGCCGAAGAGCGGTTGATTCATCTCTGCAGCCCCAACGGGCTTAAGCGTATTCGGCAGAGTGAACAAGGTCCCGGTGAACTTCTGACCGGCTCGGTGGAGCAAAACCGATTCACCTTTCCGCTCTTTTGGAAAGAGGATCTGATAAACGATATCGCTGGTTGATTCGCTAACCCGCGACTTGATCTGAACCTGAAGGCCCTGGTTGTCGCCACCTCCTCCCTGCATCCTAATCCGGACGAAGCTTGAACCGTTTTCCTTGGCGTGCATTTTGTTCGCCAAGTCTGAGCCGGCTTCAGCGGCGGACGCGAAGCGGCAAAGAGCAAAGGAAAGGCTGATGGCGGCGAAGACGCAACTTCTAGCGTTAAGGTGATGGTGCATAGCTAGTGAGTGATCAATGACCTGGGTTTGCAGCTCTTCAACCATGTAAGGCGAGGCTCGGTGACAAACGCGAACTCCGCCATGCCGGATAGAAACCACTTAGAATACCAACAAACACAGACATAGCGACAGCCATTAGAGTTAGACTTAAACTAAGATCTGGTTGTAAGAGACCGTGGATCGCAGGCGCGCGTTCCATCAGGTGAACAGCAGCGAACCCTAACGCTACGCCGACGATTCCACCGAGTAATCCTAGCAGCGCTGACTCCAACAAAATCATGCGCACGATCCGGTTGCGCTTCCAGCCGAGGGCGAGCAAAACGGCGATCTCCTGTTTTCGCTCGAACACACTCATGAGCATCGTGTTCGTTACGCCGAGGACACCGACGAGGACGGCGAGCAATGAAGTGCCCCAACTCATGGCATTGATGACGCGGTAACCCTCGGTGTTAACCAGGTGTTCACCGGCGGGCTCGGCATGAGCTTCGGGAATTAGCTTCGACAGTTGTTCGCAAAGCCGGCGGATTCCGGCGTCGTCGGTCCCGGAAGCAACTCGCACATCGATCGCGCTTATCTGGTCCTGGTTTCCGGTGATCTGCTGGAGCAGCGGTAAGGCGAGCACGATGGAACCGTTCTCAACAAAGGCGCCGCCTTCGAAGATTCCGACGACGGTGAGTTCCTCCGTCTCGATCTGGACCGTGTCGCCGACTTTCTTTTTTAAGACTTCCGCCGCAGTGGTTCCGAGGACGACGGCGCGCTCGTTCTGATCGTTAGGCATTCGCCCGGAAACGAGCTTCAAATTTTCCCAGGCGAAGCAGCCCCATTCACGTCCGGAGATGATCATCAGCTCGGCGTTTTCGATGCTGGCGATATCGACCAGGATGTTGCATGTCCCTGCGAGGCTGGGAACTTGAGCGATACGGTCGCGGGTCGCAGCCGGAAATGGCTTCGGAGTTAGCGAACCGCGCATGTTATGAACGACAATGTCGGTCCCGCGGGACTTCATTCCCGCGGTCCAGCTTGTGATTAAGCCACGCGATAGGCCAATCAGCGCGACCACGGCGGCGATACCTACTGCTATGCCCAAAAGGGTCAATCCGGTGCGGATGGGTCGGCGCTGCAGACCACGCGTGACTACGTTCAAGAAAGTCATGTCATGACTGCACGGAAAGCTTCGACGGCGCGCCGTCGAAAACAACCCGACCGTCCTTCATCTGAATGGCGCGTGAAGCACGGCGCGCGACCGTCATGTCGTGGGTGATAAGGACGAGAGTCATCTTACGTTCGCGATGAAGGTTGATAAGAAGGTCTAGTATAATGACTGCGTTTTCGCTGTCCAAGTTACCGGTGGGTTCATCAGCCAGAAGGACTGAAGGCGAATTAGCAAGGCTCCTCGCGATAGCTACCCGCTGGCGTTCTCCTCCGGAAAGCTTGGCAGGAAAATGATCTACTCGCTGCTCGAGCCCAACCGCTTTCAGTAACTCGCGAGCACGCGCCGATCGGTCCGAGCGAGATCTCCGATCTTCGAACATCGGAATCTCGACATTCTCAATTGCAGTAAAGGTAGGAAGTAGATGAAACGCCTGGAAAATAAAGCCGATTTCGTGAGCGCGATAAGCCGCATCGTCATCCAGATCGAGCAGTGATTTGCCGCGGTAGAACAGCGCTCCCGCGCTGGGCTTGTCTAATGCGCCTAGAAGCTGCAACAAAGTTGTCTTACCGCTTCCACTCGCTCCGACAATCGCGACAAACTCACCGTCAGCGATTTGAAAATCGACGCCGCGTAGAGCGTGCACCTGGCCCTCGTCGTAGTCCTTTTTGACTCCCGCCGCTTCGAAGACGAATGGCGTGTCGCCTGACCTTTCGTGATCGCTCACGAAGTCGGCTGCCCGTTCGGCGAGGAATTGCGCCATTGAGCACCGACGCGCGGATCACCGAGGCTGCGGATCACATCTGGAAGCGCCTGGCGATAGCTTACGAAGGGCGGACGTTCGCCCGGGTATTTCGGAGCTAGAACAGAGGTGAATAGCGGCAGGACTCGGTGGGGCAACCCGGCATTTTGATGATGCACGCCGTGGTAGGGCTCGTGCAGCAGAGTGTAAGCAAAGACATGTCCGAGCCAGCTTTTCGGCACAATGCTGCGAGTCGAGCTGTTCACCGTGTTACCGGTCAGACCGAGGTGTTCAACGTATTTGCGCCAGGTCTGGAGATTTGCAGCGATCAGCGCCGGCACCAAATAGAGCCAGACAAAATATTTCCAAACGCCAAAGAAAACGACTGCCGCGAGGATGGCAGCCCAGACGACAAAGGATAGCGCCAGCTCCAGCCAGATTCGCCGTCTGACCTTCCTGCTTCGGACTAACGAGTGCGGATGAACGAAAACGCGGAGAAAAATGAGCGGCGAATAAAAGAGGCCAAGAGTTAGCTCGAAGAAAGCCGCCAGACGGCGGACCCAACGTGGCGCCTTAGTTAGAACGAACGGCCACAGTTCAGTATCTTTTTCCGTCGCGAGATGCATGTGATGCATCTGGTGCACCACGCGGTAGAGACTGAATGGGAGAAAACTGAAAATCCCGATGAGGACGCCATCGAATTCATTTAAGCGGCGGCTCTTCCGCAGCAGACCGTGGGAAGCTTCGTGAAACCCGATCAGTAGTCCGTGCATCAGATGCGCGGCCAGGAGGACAAGCGGAACGGTGAGCCATAGCGAGCCCGCCCAAACTGTAGTCCCAATCGCAATCTCACTTAACCCAAGCGAGATGACCAACGTCTGAAACGTGACACTACTCACGCTGTGCTCGTCGTGCATTTCCTCCGCAACTGGTTCGGCGGTTGTGGCGATGCTTACCATTCTTAGTTAATTAAAGCGGCAGTTCGTTTTTCGGGCATGCGACAAATGCTTTCCAACACTGTTCTGAATACGCGCCCCAGTTCTTCTATTTCAGGTTGAGCAAAGAGATTTTCACGGAACAACCAAACTACTTCGAGCGCATCGCCCTGTTCCGTGATCTCGCATCCCAGATCAAAGCGCGGCGTTCCGGTCGAACGCATCCTTAGCTTTAGCGAGAGCCCGCGAATTTCGACGTCGGGGACGGGGTGATTTTGTAGAGCGAATCGCACTTGAAAGACCGGGTTGTGTTTTGGCGACGGTGATTCGCCAATTGCGCGAATAAGCTCCGCAAACGGCATAGCATTCGCAAACGAATCGACGGTGGATTCGTGAACAGTTCGTAAATGTTCGGCGAACGGCTCGTCCCGTTCGACGCGTCCCCGCAACGGCACGACGCCGGAAAAGTATCCCATCGTCTCGCGAACATCCGGCTTGGTGCGATTTGCGACGGGCGTTCCGACGACGATGTCTTCCGCTCCGGTCCAGCGCGACAGCGTCACCTGGAAAGCTGCTAGCAAAGTGCTGAAAAGGGTGGCACCGCTGCGTCGGGCCAACTCGCGAACGGGTCCGCTGATCTCCGCCGGTAGCTCCGACACCAATCGTCGCGGCCGAAGGACAACTTCAGGTTCGTCCGGAATGCTCCAAAGGCGCTGTATTCCAGACAACCGTGACTTCCAGAACGCGATTCGCCGCTCCAGCTCGGCGGGTTGCCAGAATGTCCGCTCGACGGCTCCCCACGCCGAATACGAAGTGGCCACCGGCGGGAGGTCACCTTGGCCGCCCATTCGTTGTTGGACATACGCGGCGCACAGATCTTGAACGAGCACACCCAGGCTCCAGCCATCCGCGATTGCGTGGTGAATCGCGAAGACCATCACCTGATCGTCGGGCGCACGGCGAAGAACTTCTACTCGATAGAGCGGGCCTTGCAGCAGATCGAACGGTTCGGAAAAAGTCTGGAGCGCCAGTTCTTCGATTTCGGCGGCTGGTGTCTCCGGCGAAACATCGCTAAATCGCATCACCGGCTCGCTGTGCTTCCGGATCAATTGGACCGGGCCCTTTTTTCCGGGCAGAAACGAGAGTCGCAATACTTCCTGACGGTCGACGACTCGCTGAAACGACCTTACGGAATCGTCCGCCGAGATCAGCCCACGGATGTTGAGGACACAGCAAATATGGTTCGAGACATCGGCCGGCGGTGCGGGCGAAGCCTCCCACAATTCGCGCTGCGGAAAAGTCAGCGGATGAAGCTGAGCTTCGCCGCTCTCAAGCCACTTGTTGAAGCGACTTTGTTTCGCTTCAGACATGCGACGCTGTCTCGATCAAAGGATCTTCGTCGTCGCCGATCAGCCGATCGATCTCTTCGCCGGAAAGTGCGTCGAAATCGATCCCGCCGGTAACTGCGCTGGCGCCGTCAGCTGCGGTTGTTGCTGCTGAAACACGAGTCGCGACAGCCGTCGGCGCACCGCCGCCCATGTGGGTCATCATCAGCGTTGCGATCTGTCCAATGGTGCGTGCACGCATCAGACTGGTCGGCGGAAGAGCAACACCGATTGCTGCTTCGAGTGAGTTCTCGATCTCGACGCCCATCAGGGAGTCGAGGCCAAGATCAGTGAGCGGTTGATCGTTACGGAGTGTCTCGGGTTTCACGCGTAGAACCGAGCCGACAACTTCGCGGACTGCCTGTGCGATCACGGCTTCTTTTTCCGCAGGCGGAGCCGACTCAATGCGGTTTCGCCAATCGCTTTTGACGCTCCCGCTTTCGTCGCCTTCGACCGCGGAGAAAATGCGCTCGAACATCGGGTTCGCCTGCATGCCCCGGAAGAAGGTTTTCCACTTCGCCCAATCGACGCGGATAGCTGCAACCTGCGTGGTGGCTGTGCCGAGCGACGATTCGAGAATCGAAATGACTTCACCCGGGGACAACTCGGTGGTGCCTTGTTTGGCTAAAAACTCCGCGACACGTTCATTGCGGGCGACGTAACCCTCACCGCCAAGAACACCCCAATTGATCGTCAGGCCCGGGAGACCGAGCGCGCGCCGGTGGTGTGCGAGCGAATCGAGAAATGCGTTGGCGGCAACGTAATTGCCCTGCGCCGGGTTCCCGAAAATCGACGAGACCGACGAAAACATGACGAAGCAATCCAGCGACATGTCACGGGTGGCTTGATGGAGCAACCACGCACCAACCGCTTTCGGACGGATGACGGTTGCCATGCGCTCGCGGTTGAGCTGCGAGAGCACGGCGTCGTCGATCGCCATCGCGAGATGAAACACGCCACGAAGCGGCTGTTCGGCCTCGCGGATTTCAGCAAACAGCCGACTGATGTCCTCCGACGATCCGGCATCGGCTTTGACAATCTGGACTTCAGTTCCGCGATCGCGGAGGCCCTGCACGAAGGCTTCGGCTTCGGGCGTCGATGCGCCACTGCGACTGGAGAGGACGAGATGGCGCGCGCCGGATTGGACTAGCCAATTCGCGAGCACTTTGCCAAAGCCGCCGAACGCGCCCGTGATCAGGTAGCAGCCATCTGATTTGATCTCGAACTTCGGCGCGATCGGCTCGCCGCGCCGCGGTAGAAACGATTGCGGAAACGAGACGACTACCTTCCCGATGTGCTTGCCACCGGCCATGAGTCGAAATGCCGCGTCGACATTAAATGCCGGGAATGCACGGAACGGCAGCGGGTGCAGCGCGCCTTGTTCCACCAAGCCGGAAATCTCCGCGAGCATCTCGCGCGTCAACGATTCGTCGCCCGCAAACAGCGCGTCCATCGCGACGACGTGGAATGATGCGTTGCAGCGCAACGGCCGGAGCGGGATGCGCGAGTTCTGGTAAATGTCGCGTTTACCGATCTCGATGAAACGCCCGAACTCGGCGAGACACGAGAGACCCATTGGAATCGCTTCGCCGGCGAGCGCGTTCAGGACAACATCGACGCCGCGCCGATTCGTAAGTTCCATCACGGCTTCAGCAAAATCACCGCGGCGCGAGTCGATGACATGTTTGACGCCGAGTGTTGTCAGGAGTGCGCGTTTCACCGGACTGCCCGCGCTGGCGATGACCTCAGCGCCCAGATGATGCGCAATCTGAATCGCAGCCATGCCGACGCCGCCTGCGCCAGCGTGAATGAGAACGCGCTCACCTTTGCGAACGCGCGCGACATTTTTCAGCGCATGCCACGAAGTCATGAAGACGACGGGAATCGTTGCCGCTTCCTCGAAGGAAAGCTTGTCGGGAATCCGGAGAACGTCGCCGCCGCGCGCCGTCGTCCGAGTTGCTAGGCCGAAGACCGCCAATCCGAAGACGCGATCGCCCGGCTTCACGTGAGTCACATCGGAGCCCACCGCGGCGACAACACCTCCGATTTCGTCTCCAAAGATTCGCGCATCAGGTGCTTCGCCCGGATAGAGCGCGAGCGCCTTGAGAACATCGCGGAAATTCATCGCGGCAGCTTTGACGTCGATCAGCACTTCGCCGGGACCGCATTGCGGTGGAGCGAAAGGAACGAATTTGAGCGTATCGAGGTGTCCGCGCTCGCGTGATTCGAGGCGCAATGACACACCACGATCAAGCTCGCGTTGGATCAACGGACGTCCGCGATCGAATCTCTGCACGTAGCGCGCTTCGCCCCGAAGAGCGACTTCGCGCTCCGCTTCCTTGCGCAGCAGTTCGGCCCAAATCAAATCGACGTCACGAGCGGAGTCGCTCGGCGGCAAATCGATGCCCCGGCACGCGTAGTTCGGGTACTCATTCAACATGACGCGCAGCAAGCCGAGAGCGGGAGCCTGCTCGATGGTTGTAGGCGCCATGTCCCGGCCGACTGGTTGTGCGCCGCGGGTCACGGCGTCGATTCGCAGCTTCGCCCCAGGCAAGACAGTTTCGAGCGCCTGCGCGAAATGAAGCACTGCGTCGGTGCCGAACACTCCTTCGCGGTCGAGCTCTATATCGAGATTCCAAAGATAGACGATACGTTCCAGCTCGGGACCACCCACGAAGGTTCCGAAAAGTTGCCGCCAATCTTCAGGCGTTTCTGGTCGGATCGTGAATGCGTCCGTATCCGAAGAGCTGAACGCAGCTCCGCGGCGTACGGTCTGGCAACGAAGACCGACGGAGCGCAGCCGGTTGGCTAACGACAGTCCGACTCCGCCGTCATCAGCAAAAATCAGCCATGATTTTCCGTCCGGAACCTGTGCGGGTGCCTCGGAGGCTGCGGGATCCTGGTTACCCTTGCGCCCGAAAATCCCAATCTGGCCTTCGCCGTAACGTCCGACCAAGCCCGGGACGGAAGCTGTCTCTTCAAACCCCGTCTCGATGAGCAGTTGCTCCCATTGCGATCGACCGAGCAGGGGATGCACAGTCCGCAGTTCGCGGTCGGTGAAACGCCACCATCCACTCGTTAGGCCGAACACTGCTTCGGTCCAGAGCTGAGGCGTCGCGAGATCCATGAAGACGAGCGAACCGCCCGGGGCGAGCAATCCATAAAGATTGCTCAGAGCTGCGCGCACGTCGGCCACGGCATGGAGGACGTTCGTCCCGACAACGAAATCGAACGAGCCAGGTTCAAAGCCCTGTTCGCCCGCAGGTTTTTCGAGGTCGAAAATCTTCGTCTCGACCTCCGGGAACGCGGCAAGCTTTTGCATCGCGCCCGGGAAGAAGCCGGCCGAAACATCGGTGAACGTGTAGGAGTGCAGGCCGCGCTCGAGGGTGGGCAGAAGTTGCGCGGCCAGACCGCCAGTGCCGGCACCAACTTCGAGGATGCGCAGCCCTCGACCTTCGGGCAACGCTCGTGCGGTTTCCTGCACCGCGGCGCTGATGGCAGCAAGCCAATGACTGGTCAGCAACCCGTCGCCGTAAAATTGGTCGAGCAGTTCTGCACTGGCGCCGCCAAAGAGAACCTGCACTGCGTCCTTTTCGCCCCGCAAAATCGCGCCGAGTTCGGCGGTGCTTCCTGAAACCAGCAACGCTTCCGGAAGATGACCGGGATTTTTCTCGATGAAGCCGCGCTTCATCTCCGGTGCGGAATCGGCAGCAGTGCAAAACGGTGCGGTCGGGCGATAGCCGGACTCGCTTCGGTCGAGCAGACCACGTTCTTGCAGCTTCAGCATCAACTGCTCGAACACCGGCCGCATTTGCGCAGCGACGCGCAGAGTATCGGCAGTGAAATTAGAACCAACTTCCGCGCCGATTTCGCGAAGACCAGCGCAAAGCAGCGCCGCCGCAAGATCGTCCTGAGCGGCAGCCGCGGCTTTCAGCCGATCACGTCCGCGGGTCGTGATTACGTTGTCTAACGAATCTTGCGCCACTTCTCGCAGGCGCGACAACGGCACCGGCGCCAAGGCTGCGGGCTCGGATGAAGCCGGCGTCCTCTCCCAATCAATGTGATAAAGAACATCGCGCGTGCCGCCGAGACTGTCGCGCCGTATGCCGGCGACGCTGATGGCCCGGAATCCATCGATCAGCACGCACGGTTTGCCGGCGTCGTCGTAGAGTCGGACACGTCCTTCGACGAACTCCGAGTTGCACTCGAGCACGCTGGCGCGCACTCGTGCGGAAGCTCCAGGAGAATGCAGGAAAAGAATGCGCCCGAAACGGACCGGCAGCTTCAGCTGCGAACCGCGCGCTTCGACGGTTGCGCGGCCCGCAGAGAAAATGTGCAAGGCACCATCGAGCAGTACCGGATGGAGCGGATACTCCGCCGCGCGTAACGCACTTGCTTCGGAAAGGGTCACGCGGCCAGCGGACACGCCTTCGGCGGCCGAAAGCTCGCGCACGGAACGAAACTCATCGCCGTAACGCAGGCCGAGATCGCTCATGTAGCGATAGAACGCGTCTATATCGACCGGCTTGAGGTTTTCTGTCGCGTGACTGTTTTCGAAACTCGAATCGGCAAAGGTTGATTCGGTCCGCTCTCCGCGCATTGAACCAACCACATGCAGCGACCACGAGGCGCCTTGATCGAATCGGCTTTGGATCGTGAAGGTCCGATCGCTTGGTTCGTACGATATCTCGAGCTGAACCCCGGCCGCAGCGTCAGAAAGAATTAGCGGCTTCCGAATTTCGAAATCTTCGACCACGAACGGGCGGCCTTCGAAAAGCTGAATGCCGGCTTCGAGGATCAGATCAACGAATCCCGCAGCGGGAAATATGACGTGATTCTCGACCTTGTGATCTTTGAGGAAAGCCATATGCCGGCTATCCAGGCGCGCGGTCCAGGTCGGCGTGGCGCGCGGCAGCCGAATATCAAGCATTCCGCGACCGCCGGATCCGAGGCGACTTTCGCGCCAATCAGGCGCTTCGTTCCACCAGCGGCTGCGATCCCACGCGTATGTCGGCAGCGGAAGGAGACGACGCGATGGCGTCATCGCTTTGAAATCGAGCGCCACTCCCGCGCGATGCAGATCCATCGCGGCCTCAAGCAGGGAATCGTGTTCGCGTTCGCGGCGGACAGAAGAGATGACAATCGGCTTCGAGCCGTTACGACCCGCGAGACATTCCTGGATCGAATGCGCCAGCGCTGGATGCGCGCCGAGTTCCAGCCAGATGTCGACGCCGAAATCTGCGATCGCGTTGATTGCCGGCGCGAACTGCACCGGTTGCCTGACTCCGCGAGCCCAGTGCGTCGCGTCCCCGGCATCACCGTTCAGTCGATTGCCGGTGATGCTGCTGAACATCGGCGTCGTCTCAGGCTGCGGCGCGAGATCAGTGAGCGCATTTTCAAGCGCGTCGGCGGCGGGCTGCATCATCGCGTGATGGAAAGGATGATCGACTCCGACGAGCCGTGCGAAGACGCCTTGCGTCTCGAGTTCAGCGAACATCGCTTCGATGGAATGACGCGGACCGGCGAGGGTGAGTGAGCGCGGGCCGTTAAATGCGGCGATCGAAATGGTTTGGTCGTGCTTGTCGATCAGCGCTTGCGCTTCTTCTTCGCCGAGCCCAACCGCGAGCATTCTGCCTTCACCGCGCGCGCAACCTTCCATGAACTTCGCGCGCAACGCGGTGATGCGCGCGCCTTCTTCAAGCGAGAACAAACCGGCCACGCAGGCCGCGGCAATCTCACTGACGCTGTGACCGAGAACCGCGGAGGGATGAACACCACACGATTTCCACAATTCCGCCAATCCCACCTGCATCGCGAAAATCGCGGGCTGCGCGATCTCAGTGCGTTGCAGTTGTGAGGTTTCTT
>JBJMWW010000181.1:0-3887 GCA_045809945.1 Chthoniobacterales bacterium | reverse complement strand
GTCGAGAGCGCCGTTGAAGATCTGGTCGCCCGGTAACTCAGGATGTCGTCCGAGGTGATCCCAATGCGCGCTGTAGATCACCCACTCGTCACGCAGCTTCGCATCGCTCCCATCCAGCTTTCCAAGAACATTGTGCGACATGAAGCCGCGCACCTCCTGCTTGATTGAGAAATTCGCCTTCGCGTTGATCGGCACCGGCTTAAAGTCTTTGCTGATCGCGGATTTCTTGAGCGCGTCGAAATCCTGTCCGCTGTCGGCGAGGAGCTTTTTGGCCACATCAAGAGTTACCCACGAGCGGACTTGAACCGCGCCCACGTTCTTGTCCGTCGCGTTGATCTCGAAGTTTTCTTTGGACCAGCTCGTCTTGACCACTGAATAGGGGTAAGCGGCGGGCTCTGTTTCGTGGATGATCACCGCCGCGGCGGCGCCTTTCTCAGCAGCTATCTCATATTTGTAGGTCCAGCGGCCGTAGTAAGTCATGGCCTTACCCTTGAACATCTTGTCGTCGAGCTTTGCCGGATCGGCCGGATCGGGAATCGGCGGATCGTTGATCAGCATGAGGATGGTTTTGCCGCGAACATCCACGCCCTTGTAATCATCCCAGCCGTATTCCGGCGCGACGATGCCGTACCCGACAAACACGATGTCGGAGTTCTGCACGTTGATCTCGGGCTGAAGCCGCGCGGATGACGCGACGTAATCGTCCGGGAATTTCAGCTCCATCGGTTCCTTGCCATTCGCGACCAGCGAAGCGGTCGGCGCGCTCTTGATGCCGGCGAGCGGAACGTCCTGCGTATAGCTGCCGTTCGGATTGCCCGCCTTCAATCCCAGCGCCTTGAATTGCTCAGTGATGTACTTGACCGAGAGCTCTTCGCCTTTTGAGCCGGGCGCCCGGCCTTCGAACTCGTCCGAAGCGAGCACCTTGATGTGCTTCATCAGTTCATCGGCGGTAATTGCGTCAAGGGCAGCTTTCGGCGGCGCGTCAGCGGCAAGAGCGAAACTGGCAAGCAGGCAAAAGGAGAAGGTGAGCGTGCGCATACATTTGAATCGTGACGTGAGAGCGTTTCACGTTTAATCAGCCGCGGAAAACGATGCACGACGCGCTGCAAAAATTCACCATCGCCTTCATCCCGATCTTTGTAGCCATCGATCCAATCGGGCTGGTCGCAATCTTTCTCGGGCTCGGCGGCCGAGTCGAGATTGAGCGACGCCGCTACGAAGGCGTCGTGGGCCTTATCACCGGACTCGCGATTTCGGTCGGGTTCATATTTCTCGGTCAGCTCATTTTCAAAGCGCTCGGTATTACGGTGGCCGACTTTCAGATCGCGGGCGGCTTGATTCTCCTCGGCCTCGCCGTGCGCGAGCTGCTCGATCTCGGAAACCGCGCCAGTTACGCCGGCGAAGACTTCGGCGTCGTCCCACTGGGCATGCCGCTGATCGCCGGGCCGGCCCTGCTCACTGCGCTGCTGATTCTCGTTGATAGTGTCGGCGCGCTGTTCACGGTCGCCGCGCTGGTCGTGAATCTCCTCCTGGTCTGGCTCGGGTTTTGGAATGCCGACCGTTTCATGCGCTGGATCGGCCGCAGGGGAATGGGCGGCGTCTCGAAATTAATCTCGCTCCTTCTCGCCGCGATCGCGGTGAGCCTGATCCGGCGCGGTTTAACCGCGCATTAAAACGCGTCGCTGCCAAGCATGACCAGGGTGCAGTCTTCCACCACCTCGATGCCATTGGCCTCGGCTTGTTCGGCCAGATCTGCGTTCTCCGCGCCGGGATTCATGATGATACGGCGGGGTTTGGCCGCGAGAATGTCATCGATCAGCGCATCGGAGCGCGCTTTGCCGAGGTACATCGTGACGGTGTCGATCGGCTGCGGGACGTCCCGGATCGATTTGTAGCAAGGTTCGCCGAGGATCTCGTCGAACGCCGGATTTACGGGCAGCGCGCGATGGCCATGCTGGCGCAGCATTTCCATGGCGCGAAAAGCGTAGCGGTCGGGTTTCGGCGAAGCGCCGAGCACCGCGACGTTCTCGCTCCGCCTATCGTTCGCCATTAGCGGCTGCGATTACGTGCCGCCAGCCTGTTGTTGAACCGGCGGAACGTAGGGAACCTGCGGCTCGAAGTAAGCCGCCTTGTCACCCTTCCCGTAGCGGTAATTCAGCTCGCGCTCGATCAGGATGATCTCGTCCTGCTCGGGCAAGTTGCCACCGAGGCTGGTATAGGTGGTGGTGTATTGCGACGAGGAGCCGAAGCGTCTCGCGCTGCGCGGAACGCGCTGGTAAAGCGCTACGCGGCGTTCCTGCAACTGCGCAGTCGACAAAGCGTTGAATCGGGCGTCATGCGCGGCGCCGCGATGCGCCGCATCGATGTTAGCGGTGGTCGCGCCGGGTGTGAGCGATTGGTAGCTGTCGGCGGCACACCCGGTGAGCACTGCCGTCAAGATCGCTGCGAGGAGTGGTTTCATCATATTAATTTCGGTCGCGCCAGGCGTGGCGGTCGCCGAACACCGGGGCGCTCCTTTCACTGGTTAAACACTGCGCGTGGAGACGAGTTGCGCGGTGCGGGTTGCGCAGGTTGACACTCTGCGGTGCGTCGTTAAGATCGGCGGCTTTATGAGGTTCCCTCTGGCTCTGACGAGCAAAATCGCCGCGTACATGATCGGGCACCGCCTGCGCGGGACGGGAAAGTTCGCGACAGTATTGCAGCTCGAGCCGCTCCACACCTGCAATCTGACATGCACCGGGTGCGGCCGCATCCGTGAATATTCGACCTCGCTCAAGGACATGATGTCGCTCGAGGACTGCCTCGGTGCGGCGGACGAATGCGGGGCGCCAATGGTCTCAATTTGTGGCGGCGAACCGCTGATCTACCCGCACATTGAAGCGCTGATCAGCGGCCTACTCGAGCGAAAGCGCATCGTCTACATCTGCACCAACGCGATGTTCATGCGAAAAAAGATGCGCGAGTGGATGGCAGCGGAATTTGTCCGACAGCCGGATTGGATCGAGGAGAAAATCACCCGTTTAATCGAGGCCAGGCTGATCAGCGACAAAGACGCCGGCGACATTCGCAAGGGGCCAAAAGATTCGACCAAGCCGACGATCGCGCCGAGCGATTGGATGTACTGGAACGTTCATCTCGATAGCACGGAGCGAACGCACGATTTGATCGTCGAGCGTGAGGGCGTGTTCAAGGAATGCATCGTCGCAATCAAAATGGCGAAGCTTCTCGGCTATCAGGTCGCGACGAACACGACGGTCTACAAAGAGACCAACATGACCGAGCTCGAACAGATGTTCGATTTTCTGAGCGATCTCGGCGTCGACGGTCACACGATTACGCCGGGTTACGAGTACGATGCCGCGAAAAAGGACATGGTGACGCGGCTGAATCTGCAGCCGGAAAATTTCTTCCTCACCCGGAAAGCGACGCGCGAGAAATTCGTGAAGATGGACGAGTGGATGAATCGTTACACGTTTTTCGGCACGCCGGTTTACTTCGAGTTCCTCGCCGGAAAGCGCGACCTGACCTGCTCAGCGTGGGCGATACCGACGCGCAATCTTAAAGGCTGGAAGGCGCCCTGCTATTTCATGACGGACGCGGTCGGCACGAACGGCAGCGGCCATTACGCGACGTATGCTGAGCTGCTCGCGAACGTCGATTGGGACAAATACGGCGTTGTTGGCGGCGTTGCGAAAGATCCGCGATGCGAGAACTGCATGACGCATTGCGGTTATGAGCCAACCGCGTCGCTCGGCCTCCAGGCGCAGCGCGGCGACACGTGGAAGACGATCAAATTCAACTTCGGCCGTCGCCCCAAGCCAACTGGACGCGGCAGCGAGACGCTCGTGTTCAACGGCGTCACCTCGGGCAACGGACATCTCACGGGC
>JBJMWW010000180.1:0-7663 GCA_045809945.1 Chthoniobacterales bacterium | reverse complement strand
GCCGAGGGAGAACCGGGCACCCTCCGGTGTATAGGTGACGTCTGAAATTTTTCGGGCGCAGTTAGGCGAGAACCCCACCTCCTCGATTTGTGCCATCAAGGGCTGCAATTGTTGCGCAACATCCACGCAGTTCGCGTCGTCGCCATTCAGCAGGATCATCCCATTTTGCGGCACGATGTTGAAGAGCCGCCGAAAGCTAAGCTTGATCTCGTCGAGGTTATTGAAGATGTCCGCGTGATCGAACTCGATGTTGTTCACGATCACGAGCTCGGGCAGGTAGTGGATGAACTTCGAGCGCTTGTCGAAAAAAGCGGTGTCGTATTCGTCTCCTTCGAGGACGACGTATTTGGAATCGTTGAACGTCGCGCCCTGTCCGAGATTGCGCGGAATGCCGCCGATCATATAGCTGGGCTCGAGCCCGGCGCTGGTCAGAATCCAGGTCAGCAAGGCGGTGGTGGTCGTCTTTCCATGCGTGCCGGTGACGACGAGGTTGTGGCGTCCGCGCAGGAATTCGTTCCGCAACACCTCGGGTAGTGAAACGTAGTAGAGCTTGCGGTTCAGCACCGCTTCGAGCTCCGGGTTGCCGCGCTTCATCGCGTTGCCGACAACAACGACGTCAACATTGGCGGGGATGTTCTCCTCCCGAAATCCAGCGCTCAGCGCGATGCCGCGGCTTTCTAGGAACGTCGACATCGGCGGATAGACGTTCTCATCCGAGCCCGTAACGACGAAGCCGCGATCGCGCAGCGCCGCGGCGACGGCGCCCATTGCCGTGCCGCAAATTCCGAGAAAGTGAAAGCTGCGGTGTTCCGCCACGCGTGTTCTTTACCCGAGGAGATCGCTCAGGAAAGCAGGAACGCAGGAATTTTCTGCAGGGGAGCTGTTAGCTTCCCGCTCACTTTTTCCTGAAAATCTCCACGGCATTCCACTCCGCGTTCGGCGGCTGCTGTTCGTACTCGAGCGCGCGGTCGAGATACATCTTGGCCAGGAAGTCGTCCGGATAGAATTCGAGAAAACGCGAGAAGAGAATCTTTGCGCCGGTGAAATCGCGGTCGCGAAATTTCCGCAACGCTTCTTCGTAAGTCGTGAGCCACTTCAGCAGTTCTGCGTCTTCGTTCACGCCGCGCTCGGAGATCAGGGTAAAAATTTCCACCGGACGCGTTTTCCCTTTCACCTGTGCCCGCGCCACACTTCGCAAATGGAAGCTATCGCGAATCAATTCCGCCGCGGTCTCGCCGACCACCACGTCTACGCCAAACGTGCGGGTCAAACCTTCCAGACGCGAAGCCAGATTCACCGCATCGCCAATGACTGTTGGGTCGGCTTTCTCATGGGAACCGATATTGCCGCCGAGCACATCGCCATGATTGATCCCGATGCCGATCGCAAATGGTGCGATCCCGTTGGCGTGCCATTTCTGATTGAGCGCACGCAATTCCCCGCGCATCGCCAGCGCGGCGCGCGCACATGATTTGGCGTCCTCCATTTTCCCGCGACTGCTAACGTTGCCCCACACAGCCATGACCGCGTCGCCGATGAATTTGTCGAGCGTGCCGCCGTGTTCGAACACAGCCGTGGTCATGCGGCTGAGGTACTCGTTCAGTTGAGCAACGAGGCGTTCCGGGTCGGCGCTTTCGGTTAGCGAGGTGAAGCCGATGATGTCGGAAAACAAAATCGTGGCCGGGATACGAACACCTTTGAGCGAGCTGTAAAAACTGTCTGGATTTTCGAGGATTTCTTTGACCAGATTCTTCGAGACGTAACGCTCAAGCGTGCGACGCGTTCGAAGCTTTTCGAGCCGTTCCAATGCGTAATCGAATCCGAGTGAGAATGAGCCGCTGGTCAGAAACGCAGTCAGCGACGGCACGACGAACATGAGCAGACCGACTCGATCGTAGGCCACACGCGCGGCAGCGAGATACGCGATGCTGAGTCCGACCAGCAGCGCAATACAAATCACCGGTCGACGAACGAGCGCGACGAGCGCCCACGCCAGCACTCCGGCGACGACGAGCATTATCAGGTCGGCGGCATCCGAGGTGTTGTGGAGAAATTCGTGATCAATCGTTGCGGCGATCGCCTGCAGATGGAGCGCCGGTCCGTATTCATCTTCGCTGATCGGCGTGACGACGAAATCGTGCGCGATCTGCGACGACGCGCCGATCATCACGACCTTGTCTTTGAAAAACGCGCCGCTGCCGTAGTTCGCCTGCCACAGCTTTGGATCGAACACTTCCCACAGCGGGCGCGGCAGATAGGCGTTAATCGCACTGAGGCGGATTGGATGTTGCTGTTGATCGCGCGGCACGTCGGCGGAATGACCGAGCTTCTCGAGCACACGCGTAGCGAGCGATTCAAACACTTCCTCGGTCGGATGCGGCGGCAGGCCGGCGAGCTGACGATCTGAAGTGGTGTAGCGCGCCGCACGCACTTTTCCATCGAGCTGATCGGGGAAAAAGATCACGTAACCGACGCGGTCGTCGCGCATTTGCGGCGGCGGAATCAGTGCTTCGTTCGGAACCACCGCCTGAGCGCCATTGGTCAGGTCGAAATTAGCGCCCACGACGACGCGATCGCGATAACGTTCGAGCGCGTCGCGAAATGCGGCGTCGCCGTCATTCGCCGGACTAAAAACGATATCGAACATGACGACTCGCGCGCCGGCCGCGAAGAGCTTGTCGAGCAGGATCGACCAAACTTCGCGCGACCACGGGAAGGGCCGCTCCGTCATCAACTGCAATGCGCGATTACCGGCGACCTCTTCCGGTAAGAACGGTGGGAGCTGCAATGTGCTTTGGTCGATTCCGAGAAACACAAAGTCGTCCCGCGTCCGTGTTTTGCGGCCTTCGCGCTCGACGAAATCCTCGAAGCTTTTCTGCGCCGTCCAGATTCCGGAAGCGAACGGCAGATGCGGAAACATCGGCGCGGAAAAGAGAATGACGCCGGTGCAAAGCGTGCAGATGGCCGCGATTGCCCAAATGCGGTGTCGCGCCAGCCAATGCACGGCGGCGATTTTATGGAACGAGCGCTTAGCGGCGAGCGCGAAAAGCGGTTGTGATCGCGAGCCGCGCAGACCACGAGGGACCTCGCGAATGGTCGCGTCGACCGCAATTGCAAACTTGAATCGGCACCAGCTTGCGAGGTCCCTCGCGGCGCTCGGGATGACCACCCGTAGTTGTTGTCACGACGCAATAATCAGCTAAGCTTCGCGCCCTAAGTTATCTGCGCACCTGATCGCCAACGCGCGGTCAGATCAGCGAATGAGGTCGCGCAGATTAAACCACCTGAACAATTCGCTGAAGGAGTAAACAACCATGCCACGTGCAACTAACGCGCCGGCCAGCCGGGCGCGACGCAAACGCGTTCTCGCAAAGGCCAAAGGCTATCGCGGACGCCGATCAAAACTTTTCCGTTACGCCAAGGACGCAACGATGAAGGGCCAGTACTGGGCCTATCGCGATCGTAAAACGCGGAAGCGCAATTTCCGCATGCTCTGGGTGCAGCGGCTCAACGCAGCCGTCCGCGCGCAGGGACTGACCTATTCGCGTTTCGCCGAAGGATTGAAAGCGGCCGCGATTGGTCTCGACCGCAAGATTCTTTCCGAGCTCGCGATCAGCGACGAAGCGGCGTTCGGAAAAATCGTCGAGCGTGTAAAGAGCGCGCTGGACGAGAAGAAGAACAAGAAAGCCGCGTAAGCTCTGTAGCCACGGCGCTCTGTCGCCGTGCCTTTTGCGCCGACAGAGCGGCGCGACTACAGAATTAGCGATGCATCCGCTGGAAGAGCTGCGCATTGTCGCATTGGGCGAGGTCGAATCGGCTGCCGACGAGCAGTCGCTCGATGCCGCGCGCGTCAAATATCTCGGCCGCAGCGGCAGCATCTCAGCGTGGAGCGACAAGATGAAGTCGCTCGCGAAGGAGGAGAAACCAGTCGTCGGCAAACTGCTGAACGAAGCGCGGACGTCGGTCACGGCGGCGATCGAGCAGCGCGCCGAGCAATTGCGTTCAGCAAAAGAAGCGGCGGAGTTGGCGAACGTAGACGTGACGTTGCCGGGCACGCATTACGAGCTCGGCGCGCTCCATCCGCTCACACAAATGCTCGAGCGCAGCGTTGGGATTTTTCGCCGAATGGGTTTCGCGATCGCCGATGGACCCGACGTCGAAGACGAATGGCATTGCTTCGACGCGCTCAACACGCCGCCTGAGCACCCGGCGCGCAACGAGCAGGACACATTCTATTTACCGGATGGCCGGCTGCTTCGCACGCATACCTCCAACGTGCAGATCCGCACGATGGAGAAACAGCCGCCGCCGATTCGCGTCATTGCGCCGGGATCAGTTTACCGGCGAGATGAGATCGATGCGACGCATGCGGCGCAGTTCCATCAAATCGAGGGACTCTATGTCGACGAGGACGTCAGCGTTGCCGATCTCAAAGGCACGCTCGAGTTCTTCATGCACGAGTTGTTCGGGCCGGACGCGCAGGTGCGTTTTCGTCCGCATTATTTTCCCTTCACCGAGCCAAGTCTCGAAATCGATGTGCGGTCGAAAGCGTTGAAGAGCGGCGAGAAATGGATCGAAGTCTGCGGCTGCGGCATGGTGCATCCGGCGGTTTTTGAGGAAGTGAATCGTGCCCGCGGCGACGACGCCTACGATCCGCGCGTCTGGACGGGATTCGCATTCGGTCTCGGCATGGACCGCCTTGCCATGATCCTGTTCGACATTCCGGACATTCGGTTTTTCGCGCAGAACGATCTGCGTTTCCTGCGGCAGTTCGCATGAACACTTGCCGTCATCCCGAACGCAGTGAGGGACCTCACAGTCGGTCCGAATGCTTGCGAGGTCCCTCGCGTGCGCTCGGGATGACAACCATTGCGCGATGAAATTTTCCGTTAACTGGCTGCGCGAGTTCGTCGAATTGCCGGCGAGTGTCGATGAACTCACAGAGCTGCTCACGATGGCCGGTGTTGAGATCGAGGCGATCGAAAAACGCGGCGGCGCCTTCGAGAACATCGTCGTCGCGCAGATTCGCGAATCGAAACAGCATCCGAACGCCGATCGACTGAGCGTTTGCACGGTCGACGATGGGAGCGGCTCGACGCGTCAGATCGTTTGCGGCGCGAAGAACTACAAAGCCGGCGACAAGGTGCCGCTGGCGTTGCCGGGCGCTCATTTGCCGAACGGGCTCGACATTAAGAAGAGCAAACTGCGCGGCGTGGAAAGTGAAGGCATGCTGTGCAGCCCGATCGAAATCGGACTGGGCGAAGACGCATCCGGTTTGCTCATTCTTTCACCGCACGCGCCGGTGGGCGCGCCGCTCGCTCAGCTATTCCCGGCCGACACAATCTTTGACGTCGAGATCACGCCGAACCGGCCCGACCTGCTGAGTCATTTCGGGCTCGCGCGCGAAATCAGTGCGCTAACTGGTAAAAAGCTCGTCGAGCTTTCGCCTGTCTCTGATCTATCGGCGGGCACCGGCGTTCACATCAGCGCGATTGTCGAATGTCCCTTCTATTCGGCGCGGCGGATCGACAACGTGCAGGTTGGCGCGAGTCCCGACTGGCTGCGCGCGAAAATCGAAAGCGTCGGTATTCGCTCGATCAACAACGTGGTCGACATCACGAACTTCGTCATGCTCGAGCTCGGCCAGCCGCTGCATGCGTTCGATGCCGACAAGCTCAGCGGCGCAATCAACGTTCGACTGGCAGATGAGGGTGAAAAATTTCTCGCGCTCGATGGCCGCACTTACTCGTTAGGCCCGGAGAACCTCGTTATTGCGGATCAGAAACGCGCCGTCGCAATCGGCGGTGTGATGGGTGGCGAGGACACCGGCGTAACTGCGAGCACGCGCAACGTTTTGCTCGAGGCCGCCTATTTCCTGCCGACGAGCGTTCGCCGAACGGCGCGCAAATTGAACCTGCCGAGCGACTCGAGTTACCGATTCGAGCGAGGCGTCGATCCGGGAATGGTGCTGCGCGCCTCGCAGCGCGCGACCGAGTTGATCACGCAGCTCGCGCACGGTGCACCGCAGCAGAGCATCGCCACCGCCGGCGAATTGCCGCTCGATCCGGCGAACCTTGCCTTGCGCTACGCACATGCGAACCGCGTCATCGGCACCCGGATCGAGCACGACCGGATAAATGATTTTTTGCGTCGATTCGGCCTGGTCGAAGTCGGCCATGCCGGCGAAACCGAAACCTGGTGGCGCATTCCGAGCTACCGGCGCGATCTGCGGCGCGAAGAGGATTTGATCGAAGAGATCGTCCGCGGTTTCGGGGTGAATAATATTCCGAGCGCGAGCCGCAGTTCCTTCACGCCGGCATCGGAAGCGGATATGCGGTTCGATTTCGAGATGCAATTGCGCGAGCGACTGATCGCCTGCGGATTCTTCGAAGCAAAAACTTCAGTGCTCTTGCCGCGCGGGACGCGTTGCGCGTTCGAGCTCCGCAATCCCTTGAGCGAAGATCATGTCGGTTTGCGGCCCAGTCTGCTGCCGGGATTGCTCGGCGTGGTCGAGAGGAACGTTCGCTCCGGCGCCGCGAGCATTCGTCTTTTCGAAATCGGGCGCGTCTTCCGCGGCGATGAAGTGCGCGAGAGCCGGTCACTCGGATTCGTGCTCCACGGCAATGCGCTATCGCAGCCGCATTGGCGCGCCAGCGCAGCGCGGCATCTCGATATCTTCGACGCAAAAGGCGCGATCGAGGCACTCGGGTTGCGCGAGGTAACTTTCCGCAAAGCAGAGCATCCCGAGTTTGCGCTCTATGCCGAGGTGGTGCTGCGCAACGAAGTGATCGGCATGATCGGCCAACCGACGGCAGCTAACGCGCCGGTTGCGGGTTCGGTGATTGTCGCGCAGATCGGGCTCGAGAGTTTATTCACGTCGCAACGCTCAGTGAAGTACGCGGAGGTTGATCGATTTCCGCCGGTCTCACGCGATATCGCGATGATTCTGCCGGAGAAATCGCAACACGCGGAAATCGAGCGCGTAATTCATTCCGCCAAGGAACCGCTGCTGGCCGACGTGCAGCTCTTCGATTTGTTCAGCGCCAACGCAGAACAGCTCGGCGCCGGACGAAAATCGATGGCTTACACATTGACTTACCGCGACAAGAACCGAACATTGACGCACGACGAAGTGACTGTGGTTCACAATCGAATTCGCGAGCGGTTGCAGCGCGAACTTGGAGCGGAACTGCGGGAATAGTTCTTTCACAAACGGCAACGCGGATCGTGCGCTGCCGACCGGATTTGCCCTGCGATGTTCGAGATTACCAGGTGTGATTCCCGAACCGATACTGCAGTTGACTCAAGGAGGCTTGGTCGCCTTGGGGCTATGGCATGCCTTCATTGGAAGTCAGATGCTCCTGCGACGGTCGTCCGCCCGTTACCGAAAGGGAACGGGATATCCACCTAAACGGCACCTGCGGGGCGACTCTTTGCGAAACCCGAGTGGCGAAATGCTGCTCGGGGTTTTCTTGCTTCGCGCTCTGTCATTCCGAGCGAAGTCGAGGAATCCTCGTGTCTCTGTCGAAAGGCACGGAGATGTCTCGACGCAGCCTGTCCTGAGCGAAGTCGAAGGGCTCGACATGACAGAAGCGGCATGCGAAGGAAAACACCGAATGACACGCGCGATTCTCGCACTCGAAGACGGCAGGGTTTTCGAAGG
>JBJMWW010000179.1:0-13829 GCA_045809945.1 Chthoniobacterales bacterium | reverse complement strand
GGAGATGATCGATTTCCTCAAACAACATCAGCTCATCACGCTGCCGGAATATCTCGGAGCGTTCGAGATTCGGCAGCTGCCCGAGGCATTCAAGCCGACCAGCCCCGGCGGTTTCATGAACCCGCCCGGCGTTTACGACAAAGACGCAGCCGGATTCTTCTTCATTCCGACCTACAACCCGGAGTCGAAGAACTTCTACATTCGAGCGGCGATCGAAGACCCGCGGCCGATCCTTGGTCATGAAGGAATCCCCGGACACTTTCTTCAGCTTTCGATCGCTAATCACAATCCCGACGAAATTCGTCGTCAGCACGAGAACGGCGTCTTCGTTGAAGGCTGGGCGCTTTACGGCGAAGAGATGCTGATGCGCACTGGCTTCTATCCGGAGAACTCAGCGGCTCAGGGACAAATCCTGCGGCTCTCGCGTTATCGTGCGGCGCGCATTGGCGTCGACGTGAACCTGCAGACCGGCAAATGGACGTTCGAGCAGGCGGTAAACTATTTCATGGAAGGCGGCGGGCTCGATCGTGAAGCGGCCGAAGGCGAAGCGGCCGGCGCGGCATCGAGTCCGACGCAAAAGATCTGGTACATCACAGGCAAATGGCAGATCATGAATTTGCTCGGCAAATATCGCGACCGGATGGGCGACAAATTCCGGCTCGGCCAGTTTCACGACGATCTGGTGAAGAACGGCAGCCTGCCGATCGCGGTCGTCGAATGGCTGCTGCTCGACGACCCGACGTCGATCAACGCGGTGCTAAAATGAAACGCGTCGTGTTGCTCTTTTTGTTGATTGTAGCCTCGGCTTTGGCACAGACGCCGAGCCCGACTGCGTCGCCGTCATCGACCCCTGTCTTGCTATCACAACAGACAATCGCCGATCTGGCGCGGATTCGTGATGCAGCCCTGGCGAGCGATTATGCGCTGAAGCAGGTTACGCACTTGTCCAACAACATCGGGCCGCGGCTGAGCGGCTCAGCCCAGGCCGCGAAAGCAGTCGAGTACGTCGCGGCTGAACTAAAGGCGCTGGGTCTCGACGTTCAGCTCGAGAAAGCGATGGTACCGCACTGGGTGCGCGGCGAAGAGACAGCGGCGCTCGTGCAATTTCCGGGACAAGCCGAGAAGACGACGCAAAAAATCGTGCTCTGCGCGCTCGGCAACAGCGTCGCAACTCCAGCCGAAGGAGTGACAGCGGATGTGGTGGTGGCGCGGAATTTTGACGAACTGCAGTCGTTAGGCCGTGACAAGGTGCAGGGAAAAATCGTGCTTTGGAATTACCCGTTCGATAAAGCAATGGCGGCGGAATCACATGGCGGCGAAGCATATGGAGAGGCGGTCGTGTATCGAGCGGACGGCGCTGTCGCGGCGGCGAAGCTCGGTGCGGTCGCATCGCTGATTCGCTCCGTCGGTGGCGCCGATTATCGTCTGCCGCATACCGGACAGATGAATTACAACGACGACGCGCCGAAAATTCCAGGCGCCGCCGTCACCGCCGAGGACGCCGACCTGATCGCGTCGCTCGCGTCGCAAGGGCCAGTGAAGATGCATCTCCTCCTTACGCCGCAACAACTGCCCGACGCGGAGAGCTTCAACGTAATCGCCGATTTAAAAGGGAGCGAACATCCCGAGCAGGTCGTGATTACGTCCGGCCACCTCGATTCCTGGGACCTTGGGACCGGCGCGATAGACGACGGCGCCGGCGTCGCTGTCGCGATGGAAACGGCAAATGTCATTCAGCGGCTCAAGCTGAAACCGAAACGCACGATCCGGGTAATTGCCTGGATGAACGAGGAGAATGGATTGCGCGGCGGCAAGGCGTATGCGCAGGACCACACCGCGGACATCGGGAATCAATTCGCCGCCATTGAGACCGACGGCGGCGCAAATCATCCGCTTGGTCTGCACATGCATACGAAACCCGAAGTAAAGAAGTGGCTCGAGCCAATGGCAAAAGTGTTGCAGCAAAGCGGCGCTGGCATTCTCAGTCTGAGCGAACACTCAGGTGGCGCCGACATTGGCCCGATCGACGAAAAAGGTGTGCCGACGTTCGCGCCCATTCAGGACAGCCGGTTCTACTTCAATTATCATCACACCGCGGCTGACACTCTCGACAAGATCGTGCCGCGCGAGCTGGCAGAGAATTCCGCTGTGGTCGCAGTGGCGGCTTACGCGCTGGCGAATCTCGAGCAGCCGCTGCCGCGGTGAATGTTACTCCCACTCCTCTGCGCGTTCGCGTTTCTCGCCGGATTCGTTGATTCCGTCGTTGGCGGCGGCGGGTTAATCCAGATACCGGCGCTGATGATTCTGCTGCCGGGCACGCCGATTCCGATGCTCTGGGGGACGAATAAACTCGCCGCGGTCTGCGGCACTTCCCTCGCGACTTACCGCTACGCGCGTCACGTTCAGATCGATTTTCGGATCGTCGGGCCGGCTGCTGCGATCGCATTCGTCTTTTCATTTCTCGGATCACGGGCAGTGACTTTGCTTCGGCCCGAGATTTTCCGGCCGATTGTATTGATTCTGTTGGTCGCCGTGGCGGCCTACGTCTTTTTCGTCAAAGACCTCGGCCTCATTCACCGGCCCAAACACCCGCAACGCAAAGCGATCGGTATCGGGCTACTCATCGGCGGCGCGCTCGGTTTTTACGACGGCTTTTTCGGTCCGGGCACCGGCAGTTTTCTGATTTTTGCTTTCGTCGGAATCTTTGGCTTCGATTTTCTCTGCGCCTCAGCGTCAGCCAAGCTGATCAACCTTGGCACGAACCTCGCGTCGGCGCTGTATTTCGGCGCGACCGGACAAATTCTCTATCGCATCGCGCTGCCTATGGCGGTCTGCAATATTCTCGGCGCTTTGATTGGCACCAGGCTCGCAATTTTGAAGGGCAGCCGGTTTGTTCGGCTTTTTTTCCTGGTCATTGTGCTCGTCCTAATCGCGCGGCTGGCGCAGCAGCTTTTCTAGGCCGCAGCTTCGGAACAAATCATGCTTGGACAGAATCTGCACCGCAAAGCACCGCCGATTCTCCAATGCGACAGTTCGATTTCGATTCTCCGGCACTCCGTTCAGGTCACCTGCGCCGCGATATCGGCGCCATGCCCTCCGAGCTGGCCATTATCGGTTTTGCCGCGTTTAGCCTGCTCGCCGCAATAGGGATGTCCTGTTATTGCGGAATCGGTCTTACTCACGCTGGCGGGTCACTGCAGCCGTCGGCGGACGTTCCGGCTTACGAAGGTAAGGCGGCGCCGCGCGATCAGGCGCAGCGGCCGCTCTGAGCGGCCAGACAGCCGTCGCTCGACGGAATACAGTGATAGGGAGCGCCGATGAACGCGTTACCGACCCGGCATCGCGTGCACGCCGCGACGACAACATTTCCGCGTTGGCCAATATGAGGACGAGCCTTGGTATTCGTTGCCAGACTTGAACATAATGCAGCAGGGCTGCAGCACTTGCCGGCGGAAGTGCAGTGGCAGCCAGCGCTAGCTCACAATTCGCCCGCGTATTCGCCTTGGTCCTGTCGGCGTCACCGCCTCGTCGAGGCACGAACGCAGCGCATGTAAAATCGTTTGCGGGAAGCGGCGCGCCCGCTAAACTCGCCGGCCTGAACCCAGCGCTCCGCGATCCCGTTGTCACGCGCGATTGCCCAGCCAGAACATTGCGACCCATACCAAGCCGTGGTTCGTTTCCCTTCAGGACTGACGTCGAGGAACGGGACTGCCGCATAACCGAGACATGGAACTGAACGGCGATAATTCTGCGAACGGCGCAAACGGGAGTGGCGCGCACGAGCATCGGGACGGAAACTTCGATGCGTCACTCAGCCTCGCCGATTTCGTCGTCGGCCAGAGCACCGATCCGCTTACGCCGCCAGCTGGCTGGGCGGAATGGCGCGCTGCAGCCGCCTGGGAAGCGCAGCTCTACGAACCGGAACTGCTGGCGAGCGCCGAGGCGAGGACGACAATCAGTTACGACGGGCATCCGCAGCCGGTCATCAATCTCTGTTCCTACAATTATCTCGGCCTCGCGAAACACCCGGCGGTCCTCGCGGCCGCGCGTGAGGCGCTCGCAAAATACGGAGTAGGTGCATGCGGATCACCGGTCCTTTCCGGGATGACCGATCTGCACCGCGAACTCGAACGGCGAGTTGCGCAGTTTCTCGGTCGCGAAGACGCGATCATTTTCAACAGCGGCTTTGGCGGCGCGCTCGGGACGATTTCCGGTCTCCTGCGCAAGACGGACGTCGCCGTTCTCGACAGCCGCTCGCACCTGAGTTTGCGTGACGGCGCGGTGCTCTCGCGCTCGCGACTTGAGCGCTTTGAACACAACGATTCCGAGTCGCTGGACGCAGTTTTGAGTCGACGCAAAGGAAGCCGTCGGCTCGTTATCGTCGAAGGCATTTACTCGATGGACGGCGACTTCGCTGCGCTGGATTCACTGCTCGACGTCGCGGAGTCGCACGACGCCAGCATTTTTATCGACGAAGCGCATTCGATGCTCGGCTGTGGTCAACACGGACGCGGCGCGGCGGAACACTTCGGAGTCGAAGATCGGGTCGACCTCGTTTATGGCACGTTTTCGAAAGCGTTCGGCGCGCTTGGCGGATTCGTGGCCGGTCCGCGCGAGACGCTCGATTATCTGCGATTCTATGCGCACTCTTACGTTTACTCGTGCGCACTGCCGCCGATGATCGTCGCTGCTATTCTGGAAGCTTTCGACGTCGCGCAACGGGAACCCGAATTGCGCTCGCGTTTGTGGGATAACGCGAATTACTTCCGGGAGCAGGCAAACGCGCTCGGCATCGACACCGGCGCGTCCACTACTTACATCATGCCGTTGATCATCGGGGACCGGGCGCGGATGTATCAACTCGGACACGAGCTGCGTCGCCGCGGATTATTTGTCGCGCCGGTCGATTATCCGGCCGTTCCTCAAGATCGGATCTGTTTCCGCGCCTGTGTGACGGCAAACCATACGCGCGCCGATCTGGACGAAGCGCTCAACATTCTCGAAGACGTGCTCGTTCCACAGCTGGCAACGAGCCACTAAGCGCTCGCGTAGGTCTGCTCGATAATTCGCAGGCATTCGACAGCTTCGTCGAACATTGGCTGGGCACGTGGTGGATCGCGAAACGCGGCGAGCACGTCCGGCAGCATAGCCGAGAACCAATCCGCGTGGTGCGAGCCGGCCGAGAGTTTTTCTTCGAACTGCTCTTCCCGTCCATTGACCCGGAGCACATCGTCCTCGATCGCAAGCGCGCCGCCATCGCCAATGAGGTTCATGCGATTGTCGCGGCTGGCAGCATTCCAACTCAGCGAAATCGTCGCCGACCCCGAGGCGAAGCCAAGGATGAGTGTTGCCTCGCTTTCAATCTGATCTGCGGTTCGTTTTACGAGCTTCGCTTTAACGTCGAGCGGCGACGTGCCGAACCAGTTCAGCGCGAGATAAATTGCGTGCCAGCCGTGATCCATCACAATTCCGCCGCCAGCCATGGCCGGGTCCCCTCGCCAACTGTGACCGCTGGAAGCAGCAGCCTGCGTCCGCAGGACGAAAATTTCTGCTCGTTGCAAATTGCCAATCGTGCCGCTGCGCAACAGGTCGGTCGCGCGGCGGATGATCGGCGCGTATTTCCAGTTATGCACCGGCACAATCGCGACGCCGACGGGCGCAGGAATTTCGCTCAATTGAGCGCTCGTCGTGACAAAAGGTTTTTCACACAGCACGTGCCATCCATTGCGAATGCATTGGCCGATCTGCGCCGCGTGATGTGAGGGCGGCGTGCAAATGTCGACGAAATCGATACCGAGATCACGCAGCTCATCGATCGCTTCGCAGGTTTGCAGCGAGAGCTGTTTTGCTACCGCGCGACGTTCTGCGCTCGAGTCGACAACGCTGACAATCTTCGCGTCAGGATTGTCCTGGTAAGCCGGCCAGTGGCCAAATTGCGCGACGTTTCCGAAGCCGACAATCGCGCCTCTCAACATGCCGTCATTTCAGACAGCACATCGTCGATTGTCGCAAGCGCCTGCTCGGCTTCATGGCGCGTCAGAATAAGCGGCGGATGGACCCGCACGCGCGGCGTGTAGCTCATCATGATCAGGCCACGCGCGAGGCAGCGTTTAAAGAAATCGATGCACTTCGGCTTGGCCAGCAGTTGCTTCCGATCATCGACGAGATCAAAACCGATGAGCAGCCCCCGGCCACGAATATTCGCGATCATGCCGCAGCGCTTTTCGATTGCACGTAAGCCGTCACGAAACAACTCGCCGGTACTCGCCGCATTCTGCGCGAGGTCGTCTTCAACGATCGTTTGAATTGTGACCAGCGCTGCGGCGGCAGCGAGCGGATTGCCGCCGTAGCTCGACGACGAAGCGCTCGGCAATGAAAACGGTTTCGCTGACATGATTTCGTCGGTCGAAATGACGGCACTGACTGGAAAGCCGCCGCCCATGCCTTTGCCGACTGTCATAATGTCGGGAACAACACTGTCGTGATTGCAACCGAACATTGCCCCGGTGCGACCGAAGCCGGTGATCATTTCGTCGGCGATCATTAGCGCTCCGTATTCGTTCGCGACATCCCGCACGCTGCGCAGAAATCCATCCGGCGGAATGATGTTTCCCGCCGTGCCCTGGATTGGCTCCAGAATAATTGCAGCGGCGCGACCGCCGCATTCTTCTTCGATAACACGCCGAAGCGAGTCGAGCGACGCAGCGGCGCATTCCGCAGCTGTGCCCCCGAAAGTGGTGACATCAGGATAAATCGCGATGTGTTGATCCGGCGGAAGCGGGCCGACCTCTCGCTTCCAGTCGATATCGGAAATCGGCAATACGCCTGCCGTCTTTCCGTGGAAACCACCCGTGAATCCAACGATGTGAGTGCTTTTTGTGTAGGAGCGGGCGAGGCGAATGGCAGCTTCCACCGCTTCCGCGCCACCGCTGAAAAACTGCGTGCGCTTGAGGTCACCCGGCGCGAGTTCCGCGATCAGCCGAACGAGTTCAGCGCGCGCAGCTGAAGTAAAACTCCCAACGCTGACTTGTTTCAGTTGTCCGATCAGCGCTGCGACATGGCGCGGATGCGCGTGACCGAGACTTGCAACGGAAACTCCGGCGTTGAGATCGAGATACGTGCGGCCGTTCACATCGGTCAGGGTGCAACCATTCCCATGATCAATCGCCACCTGCGAAAGCAGCGCGATCGTCTGCAAACCGGGCGCGATGAATTCCTGCTCGTCGTCGAACAGCGATTTCTGCTGCACGGCCGAGCGCTGCTCAGCCGGCATGCGCGCGAGCTGCGATCAGGTTCGCAATTGCGTCAGCCGCCGCCTCTCGGCAGGGCGCGAATGATGGCCAGTCGTTCAAGTCGATGAGCGTGAGTTCGCCATCTGCTCCGACGATGATATCGCCGCCGTAAACCTCGAGCCCCGCAGCCTCGGCGGCGCGGGTCGCCAGCGATTTGAGCGCCGACTCGTCGAAAGAATGCCGATCCGCCTCGCGCGAGTAAAACCAATGAAAAAATTCGCCGCGCCCGACGCCGTAAAATTTGATCTCGTCACCCGCGCAATGCGATTGCACCGCGGCAGTCGGGATTCCGCGGGCGTGAAATTCGCCCAGCGCTCCCGCCAGTTCGTCGAACGAATCGAACCGCTGCACATCGGCTTCGACAGAAGCATGGACGTCCCCGCGCTTCAGCCAGAGACTGCCGTTGCGCGAAACTTCGCCATTCAGTTTTCGCCCCGTCTCGACGAGCACGGTGCGCGGAAAAGCAATTCCAGCGTTCTCCAGAACGACGGGCAGCCGGTCGCGGTGAGTGTTCCGCGCGCCGAATGGACTATTGATGATCCGGATCCCTTTGCGTTCCCAATTCGTGAGGTGCTCGAGCGCAGGACGACCCTGGCACATCGAAAAGACAAGGTCAGCGGCGTTGGGTGCGCCGTTCATCTGCGATGGGCTCATTAACTCGAGCGTAAATCCAGCTGCGCGCAGCCGCTCCGCTACTGCCTCAAGCACCACGGCGTCGTTCGACCCGTGGCAGCCGGGCGAGTATTCTTTTTCGCGATAAATTCCGATTAGGCGTTTCAAATCTGGTGCTGCTTCAGCAACTTTTCGGCGGCGATAATATCTGCGGAACGGTCGACGTCTATGGAATTACCAATGGAAACTGCGGAAATTTTATAATCTCGTTCGAGCAGCCGGCCAAGAAAATTACGGAGCGACATGAGTCGATCGCGTTCGGCTCCTTTGGCCTCGCGCAACACTACCGCATCGACAATGTAAACTCCAGCCGTCGCTCGTTTCGACGTCGGGTCGCCAAAACCACGGACGCACCCCGCTTCATCCGACGTGACCCAGAGTGGATTGTCGTCATCAGCCGGCTCATTGATCGCCAGCGTTACCGCGCTGTCGCGATGTGGGCTCGCTGCATTGGTAAATGCAACGAGCTGTTTCGGATCGAGCACTGTATCGACCGTCGCGATCAAAAATCGGTTACCGCCGTTCTCGGCCGAAAGGTGTTCGAGGAGACGCAGAAAACTGTGCATTGAAGACTGAGTCGTCTTCACGATCCAGCGAACGCTAAACGGCCAGTTTTCTGCCATCACAACGCCGCGGACGCGTTCCGAGTCTTCGTTGATGATCACCGCGACTTCGTCGATCTCAATCGCACTGAACGCACGGAGCACGTGCGTGATGAGCGGCCGCCCGGCAACCTGGACCAGCGGCTTGAGTTCGCCTGAATCGCGCAGCCGCTCACCGCGACCGGCGGCGAGCATACCGGCCTTCATAGCACTGGCCGGAGGACAGCATCGCGCAGCTCCGCCAGACGGCTGATCTGAATATCAGCGGCCTTTTCGCCGGCGTCATGATTCGGATTCAGCCACGCGGTTCGCATCCCGATCTGTTTTGCCGGGCGAATGTCGCGCTCAAGCGAGTCGCCGACCATGAGCAGACGCGCGGGCGGCAATCCGATCTCTTGTGAGGCGCGTGAGAAAAACTGCGGATCCGGCTTGCTCAAGCCGACACGCTGCGAATCCAGCACGGTCGCGAGATAGGGCGAGTAGCCCAATTCGTCACACAGCACGGCGGTATTTCCACAGCCGTTTGAGATCACACCAAGACGAAGGCCGCGCTGTGATAGTTCCTGTAGCAGAGACGCGTTCCTATGCGCCGCCCGGCGAACGTTCTCCGCAAATTCGGTAACGAGAGCGCGCCGCGCCTCCGGATTATCGATCGCAAGCTTTGCAAACTGAGACCGGACATGGCGCTGCACCATTTCTTGCAATCCCGTCGTTTGCATCGCGTGGTCGCGCGCCGCTTCCGCTTCCGCAAAATCAAATGCAGCGCGAATTGTTTCGCGCTCGAACGAAAAGCCGAGACGCGGATAAAGCGCGCAGAATCGATCCAGCCAATGCAGGCCGTCCCCGTCGAGCGTCCCGCCGAAGTCGAACAGAATGCCGTCGATCTGCATGGCGGGATTCGTATACGTGCTATCCGCCGCCTGTCGATGTACTCTCTGCGCCGTGAACGACGCCGTCGCTGCTGATCTGCCGCCGAGCGAACGCGCGGCCGCTCAGGGTGTCGAATCGACCTACAAAGGGCGCGATGTGGAAGGCGCCCTCGACCTAATTTTTTATCGACCACTAGGTTTTCGCCTCGCACAGCTTTTTGCCCGCGCCTCGATCTCGCCGAACCAGGTGACAGTCATCGCGACGATCTGCGGCGTAGTTGCAGGCCATCTTTACTACTACGAGGCGCTTTGGCTGAACCTCGTTGGCATGCTGCTCCACGTCAGCGCCAATCTTTTCGACAACGTGGACGGGCAACTTGCCCGACTCACCCGGAGGCAAAGCGAGCAAGGCCGCGTCATCGACGGGATCGGCGACAACATCGTATTCGCCAGCATCTACGTTCACCTCTGCCTGCGCATTGTGGCCGGCGGCGGCTCGACTTCAATTTGGGTGATCGCGGTGGCCGCGGGGATTTGCCACTCGTTCCAAAGCTCGGCGGCCGAATTTTGTCGGGATGCCTACCTGCGTTTTGGCACAAATCGAATGACGACTCTTGTCAGTTCGCGCGAATTGCGACAACGAGCACGGACCAGCCGTGGCTGGCGCAAGTTTCTGCATTTGCTGCACGCTGGATACGTCCGGCAACAGGAGATCGAATTACCCGCGCTGGCGCGGTTGCGCGATAGCGTCCAGCAAATCTCGACATCGTTTCGCAACGCCTATCGCGAAGCTCATCACTCACTGGTCCGCCATGCCCGCCTACTCGGCACGAGCACGCGAATGTTCGTTTTATTCGTTGTTTTGTTTCTCCGGCGGCCGGGTTGGTACTTCATTGCGGAGCTGACCCTGTTTAACGCAATTTTCCTCTGGCTGATCGTCCGCCAAAACTCACTCGCAGCACGCTTCGATCGTGGCGCGACCTGACGTCACTCGAGTCGCGTCGAAGCAGGAACGCGACGCCTTCATAAAGTTCCCATGGCGGATTTATCGCGACGATCCGGCCTGGGTGCCGCCGCTCATCATCGAGCGAAAAGAGTTTCTGAATCGCGAGAAACACCCGTTCTATCGGCATGGCGATGCCGAGTTGTTCCTCGCGCGGCGCAACGGCGAAATCGTCGGCCGGATCATGGCGAGCGACGATCCCAACTACAACGCGCTCCATGGCACCAACGCCGGCTGCTTTGGTTTGTTCGAGTCAATCAACGACATCGAGGTCGCCGCCGCACTTTTCGACACGGCAGCGGATTGGCTGCGCAGCAAAGGCCGCAGCGAAGTGATGGGGCCGATCGATTATTCGACGAATTACGTCTGCGCGCTTCTGATCGATGGATTCCAACATCCGCCGACGCTGCTCACCTCACACAATCGACCCTATTACGCGGCCCTGATCGAGGGCTCCGGATTTTCAAAAGCGATGGACTGGTATGCCTGGTGGTTTTCACAACCGATTGAGGCCGCGGCGCGGCTCCGCCGGATCGCGCGTCGTGCCGTCCGTCAGGAAGGCCTAACGATCCGCCCGATAAACATGAAAAAGCTCCGGGAAGAGAGCCGGCGGTTGCGCGAGATCTATAACAGCGCGTGGGAAAAGAACTGGGGCTTCGTTCCATTTACCGAAGCCGAATTCGACCATTTGGTGCACGAGCTAAAACCGCTCGCGGTGCCGGAGTTTACCTTGATCGCCGAGGTGAACGGCGAGCCGGCGGGTTTCATTCTTTGCGTGCCCGACATCAACGTTGCGTTCAAACATGTGAACGGCCGCCTGACAACATTCGGCTTGCCGATCGGTCTCGCGAAATTGCTCTACTACAAAAGCCGGCTAAAAACCGCGCGCCTCGTCGCGCTCGGCGTTGCTCCAAAGTTTCGGCTTCACGGCATCGCTGAATTTCTCGTCCTGCGCATTATCGAGGATGCGATGATCAAGCGCGGTTTCACCGGCGAGCTGAGCCTCACACTCGAAAATAATCACGCAATCAATCGCTTCCTCGCAGCGATCGGGGCCGAACGTTACAAAACCTACCGGATTTACAGCCGCCCCATCGCCGCCTAGCGTCGGCGCGTCGTGCAGACACCGAACGGCACAATCCGCGTCGCAATCTCAGCCGACGAATCGGCCGACTGGCATGTCTGCGGGCTGCGCCAGATCGATCGCATTCGACGCGCGCTCGATGATTTCGAGCGGACAAGCGGACGGACGATTGCACTGACCCGCGAGCAGGCGAATGCGGATCTTGCGTTGAGCACGCGAGTCGTGCTGGCACGCGGGTCGCTGGCCGAACGGCTCAACGGAAATCCGAACGCCGGTCGCTTGCTCGCCAACCGCGAAGATATTCCTGCTGCTGAGAAGTGGCTCGCCCGCGATCTCGGTAAACCACAGGATGGGTGGGTTGCGCGTCACATCGACCGGCGCATTTCGACCGCGATAACACGTGCGTTGCTGCGCCGCGGCGTGCTTCCGTGGCATGCAACGCTCGGCGCGTTTTTCTTCGCACTGATCGGCTCCGCGATTTTGCTGCGCGGCGACCACGCTTCGGTGATTGCCGGCACGATATGCTTCTACCTCTTCAGCATCCTCGACGGCTGCGACGGAGAGATCGCGCGCGCTCTCTACCTCGACTCTGAAGCGGGCGCGCGGCTCGATTTCGTTTTCGACACGATCGCGAATGTTCTTTTCGTCATTTCACTCGGCGTCGGCTTGCATCTCCGCTGGGAAGGGATCGCGACGGGTATGCTGATCGTTGCCAGTGAATTGATGCTCGCGACCGGCAAGGACGAAATAATGACAGCACGGCATTCCGGCATGTACGACCGGCACGTGCGGATGCTCGGCCATTCCGGAGCATTCATTTTCGGCGAACGCATCGTGCATTTTGTCGTGCAGGCAACGAAACGCGACGTCGCATGGCTGGGCTTCGTTGCGCTGGCTGTGCTCGGCGCTGCGAACTGGATTCTCCACCTCTCGCTCGCGACGGCGCTCCTGACGACTACGCTGGCCGCGCTCGCGATTATCCGCAGACCGGCGCCGGATTCGCCATCGCCCGCAGCGACATCGGCAACGTAGCTTCGGCGCGTTCCAACATGGCCGGCGTGTCGACGTCCTGCCACCATGCGTCGCCGATGTCGATGGCGCGCGCTTTGCCATCGTTCGCCATCAACTGCACGCCCTCCGCCAGGCTGCAATCGCCATTCACCTTCGCGCTCTCGAGATACTCGAAAATTTGCGGCGCGCAGAGAAACAAGCCGGTGTCGATTGCATCAAAACTATGAAGCGTCTTTGAAATTGCGACGATTTGCTCGCCGCTGGTGGCCACCTTCATCGCGTCGTCGAGATCGAACACGCGGTCCACCTTGCGATCAACCGCGAGGTTGAGGCCGTCGCGGCCGGAGCGCTCGACGAGGACGCGGAGAATAACTGGATCGAATAAATGGTCTCCCATCGTGAGAAAAAATGGCCGGTCGATCGCTTCCCGCGCGCAGAGAACCGAGACGCCGTTCCGCAATTTCCATTGCCGGTTCTCGATTCGATTCAACGATAGTGACGCCGGCAGACATGCTTTCACGCCGCGAATAACCGTATCGCCGTGCGCGCCTACGACCGCGTGAATGTTCTTCACCCCGACAGATTCCAGCGCACGCAGGACGTATGCGATGAGCGGCGTGCCCAGGACAGCGACGAGCGGCTTCGGCGTGGCGTGCGTGTTCGTCAGGCGCGAACCCGCTCCAGCCAGCAGGACAACCGCATCGCGGATCGCTCCCTTCATATGCCGTAGTATTTCGCGATGCCCCAGAGCTGCAGCCGCATCGGCAGGAACCGAATGATGAAGGGCGCGATGCTCGATTGAAAAAAATCGCCGACCGTGACGCGCGCCGGCGGGTTCTCGCTCATGATCAGTTCGCTGACACGTTTTGCGACGAGTTCCGGCCCGGGCGCGTTTTGCATGTTGTGGTCGCAAGTCCGCCACGATTTCGCCGCGCGAGCACGATATCCGGGCGCATCGAGCGCGAACTTCTTCGCTGAGCGATTGAAGTCGGTGCGGATATCGGCCGGCTGGAGATCGACGATCCGCACCCCGGAATTCCGCATCTCGAGCTGCAATGTCATGGTGAACGACGCCATGGCTGCTTTCGCCGCGTTGTACGAAGCCATGAATGGCACCGGCAGACGCGAGGCGAGCGACGTCACATTGATGATCATGCCGCTGCCCCGCTCGCGCATGCCGCCTAACGCAAGCTGCACGAGCTGCACTTGCCCGAAAACGAGCGTCTGGAATTCGTCGCGAAGCTCTCCGAGGGGCATCAGTTCCGCCGGACCGAAATGGCCGCCGCCGGCATTGTT
>JBJMWW010000178.1:0-13362 GCA_045809945.1 Chthoniobacterales bacterium | reverse complement strand
GGAAGTATCCAGACCAGGCGAGGCGCCGAAGTAGCTACGCGTTCTTCCAGCGGCTTAAGCGGGCGTGAGGTCGGTTTCGTCGACGAACGTCAAGTGTTCCGCTTTTCACATCGTTTCAATCTGGCCGTCCCAAGCGTCCTTGGCTTGCTCGCCGAGTCTAGGCCGAATCTCGTCGCGTTCGACGGGGCGCAAGCCTGCACAACGAGCGGCAGGTTATGGGGGCGACTCTGCTCAAATCCGCAAGTGATCGGGCGTTGACACCGAATGTCAGCGCGTGAGATTTTTACCACATGCGCGGCAGGATAATACCGTTTGCGTCTACGGGAGCGCTGGCCGCCGTCTTGGTGAGCTTTATAGCGTGCGATGTGGCGACAGCCGATACGCCGACCTTTGTGAATACCGCAAGCATGTCGCAAGTGCGCGTCGGCCACGTGGCGACGCTGTTGCGCGATGGTAAGGTGCTTGTAGTTGGCGGCAGCGACAATCAGACGCCGCTCGCGAGCGCCGAGATCTACGATCCGACAAAGGGGAGTTGGACTAATACTGCGCCGATGGTCGACGCGCACGTGCGACAGGGACAAATCCTGCTGGCTAATGGCAAGGTGCTGGCGGTCTCGAATGGTGCGGGCGTGTGCGAGCTCTACGATCCGGCAACCGGTAAATGGGCGAAAACGGGATCGTTGAGGTATCCGCGAAACCACTACGCCGCAACTCTGCTGCCGAACGGTAAAGTGCTGGTAGTCGGCGGTTATGATGATGACATATCTGACGATGTTGACGTGGCTGAGCTCTACGATCCAGCTACCGGCACGTGGAGTATGACAGGCAGTTTGTCATATAAGCGAGACGGACACAGTGCTGTGCTGTTGCAGAACGGCAAAGTCCTGGTAGCCGGCGGATACATTAACGCGGTGAATTACCCACATTCGCGCGAAGTGAAGAGCACAGAACTTTACGATCCAACAAAAGGTATTTGGAGCTTGAGCGGGACGATGAATGGGAAGCACACCGGCGAGCAAACTGCGATACTCCTGGCGGACGGGAAGGTACTCGTCATCGGTGGCGCCGAGGCGAACGATCCGGTGCAAGCAGAGGTATACGATCCGGCGTCAGGCGCCTGGAAACAGGTGGCAAGTCCTTCTACTTTTAGACGAGGCCCGACGGCGACACGTTTACCTGATGGCGAGGTGCTTTTGATTGGTGGGCTAGTCGCCAGTGGCTGGACAGACACCACGGAACTCTACAACTCCGCTACGAATATTTGGCAGCCGGGCCCGAAGCTTAATGAAGTTCGCGGGTACCAGACCGCGACATTGCTGGCAAATGGCCAAGTCTTGGTTGCAGGCGGTGACGGTGTGAATCCCGCCGCACAGGGTGCGCTCGCGAGTGCCGAGCTTTACACTTCGCCGGCGTCTCCGCGAATGCGCAATATTTCCACGCGTGCCGATGTGCTGACGAACGACAACCTGTTAATTGGCGGTTTTATTGTCAACGGCGCAGGGCCAAAGACAGTGCTTCTGCGGGCCATTGGTCCCTCTACTGGGGTAAGTGGCGCGTTACCTGATCCTAACTTGGAGCTGCACTACCCGGACGGTAGCGTTGCAACCAACGACGACTGGAAGGTTGACGACGCGACCGGCAAGTCGCAGGAAGCAGATATTAGTTCAACTAATATCGCCCCCAAGAGTGACTCGGAATCGGCAATCTTAAAAATTCTGCTTCCAGGTAGCTACACCGCAGTCGTTAAAGGTAAGAATGGTGCCACCGGAGTAAGTCTCGTCGAGGTATATGACCTCGACCCTGACCCGGTGTCGCAGCTTGCGAACATCAGCACCCGCGGATTCGTGGAGAATGGTGATAACGTGATGATCGGCGGGTTTATTGTCGGCCAAAGCTCGGCGCAAGTGTTGTTACGAGCGATCGGGCCATCGCTGCCGGTTGCCGACGCGCTCGCTGATCCTGTGTTACAGGTGCACGATCATAACGGCGCGAAGCTCGCGTCGAACGACGATTGGAAAATTGACGATTCGACCGGCGAGTCGCAGGAGGCGCAAATCCGCGCGACGACTGTCCCGCCAAAAAGCGATCGTGAATCGGCGCTTGTGCTTACGCTCCCGGCCGGAGAGTACACAGCGGTTGTGGCCGGTAAAGCGAACACCGGCGTGGCATTGGTAGAAGCATATCGCCTAGAGTAACAGCGGACGCGGCGACCACGGTAAGGGTGGAAAACTAACAGCTCCCCCTACACGGGACGTACTTGAGTAATCAGGTGTTCTTCCACCCGTTACCGTTGCCATCAGCAAGCGCGTAGGCCGGCTCGAGCTCAGACTCATCGGGAATTTCGATCTCGGATTTTTCGTCCTCGTTGTGCGTGCGCGCGATGAGCATGTAGAGCGACGGAACAATGAAGAGAGTGAAAATCGTGCCGATAGTCATTCCGCCGACGAGCACGAGACCGATCGAGTTTCGTGCGGCCGCGCCTGCGCCGGTCACGAGTGTGAGCGGGAAGTGACCGGCGACCGTGGCGACACTGGTCATCATGATCGGGCGCAAACGAGTGCGCGCGGCCTCTTGAATGGCCTCGAGTTTCTTTGCACCGGCACGCTGTCGTTCATTGGCGAACTGCACAATCAGGATGCCGTTCTTCGAAACGAGCCCGACCAGAGTTACCAATCCAACCTGCGAGTAGATGTTGAACGAAGTCGTCCATCCATCGGTAAAGAATTTCCCGAACGGCATCTTCAGGAACATGAAGATGGCTGCGCCAAACAGTGCCAGCGGGACCGAGCCGAGCAGAATGATGAACGGATCTCGGAAGCTATTGAACTGCGCGGCCAGAACCAAAAAGATGAGAACGACGGCGAGAAAGAAGACACTGCTGAACTTGTCGCCTTCGAGGCGGAGCTGACGCGAGCCACCGGTATAATCGATCGCGTATCCTGCCGGCAGAACCTTATGCGCTTCATCCTCGAGGAACTTGAGCGCGGAGTCGACCGACCCGGCCGGAACACCACTGATCGTAACGGCGTTGAGCTGCTGCATGCGATTCAGCGAACGTGCGACTGTCTTATGCTGAATGGTTGCGATCGTGCTCAACGGAATGAGCTTCTTGTCGGGCCCGCTGACGTAGATATCCGATAACTGCTCGGGATTGAGGCGGTCGATGCGTTTAACCTGCGGGATAACCTTGTAGCTCAGGCCTTCCATGTTGAACCAGTTTACGAAGTTGCCTCCGATGCTGGCAGAGAGATCGGCACCTACCTGCTGCATATCGAGGCCCATGGTCGAGACCTTGTCGTGGTCGAACACGATCTCCGCCTGCGGCTGGTCGATCTTGGTATCGATATCGCCGAACTGAAAAACGTGCGCGGCCATCGCCTTCTGAAAGATGTCTTTCGCGAAATCCAGCATGCGGTCATGGCTCGCGGTAGAAGCGATGATGAAGCTAACAGGAAAGTTGTCCGCGCCGGGTAAGGCTTCCGGCATGGTCGCGAACATCTGAATGCCTGGAATCCCGGCCAGCTTCTGCTGCACGATCGGGAGATACTCTTTAGTAGGAGTCTTTCGCTCGCCCCATGGTTTCAGGACGAGACCGCCGAAGCCGAAGCTCGGTTGTGTAATCTGAAAAGTGAAACGGGTATCCTTAAGATCTTTGAAGATCTGACCAGCCGCATCGGCATAACGGATCGTGTCGTCGATCGTTGCATTAGCCGGAGCGGTGATGATGCCGATGATGAATCCCTGGTCTTCTTTCGGCGCCAGCTCCTTCGTCGCAACTTTTGGTATCGCGACAAACATCAACAGTGCCAGCAGCGTCACGCCGATCCAAACAATGTAAACCGCCTTACGCGCGTTCAGCGTGCGATCGAGATGTTCGCCATACCAGTCGCGGAAGCGATCGAACGTGCGATTGACGAAGCCGGAGAAACCGTGATCGCCGTGTTCGACGCGCAGGAGATTGGCGCACATCATCGGCGAAAGGACGAGGGCCACGATGCCGGAGATGAAAACGGCGCCGGCCAGCGTCATGGCGAACTCGCGGAAGAGCGCGCCGGTCAGGCCGCCTTGTAGCGCGATCGGTGTGTAGACTGCTGCGAGCGTGATCGTCATCGCGATAATGGGCCCGATCAGTTCGCGCGCACCGACGAGCGCCGCGTTCATGCGCGTCATGCCTTCGCGTAGGTGTCGCTCAACGTTCTCAACTACGACGATGGCGTCGTCCACGACCAACCCGACGGAAAGCACAATGGCGAGCAGCGTCAGCAAATTGAGGCTGAAGCCGAACACCTGCATAAGGAAGAGCGCGCCAATCAATGAAATCGGAATGGCGACGATTGGGATAATCACGGAGCGCCACGAACCCAAGAAAAGGAAGATGACGATCATGACGATGATCAGGGTATCGATCAGCGTCTTCACCACTTCGTGGATCGCGTCGTTAATGTAGGCAGTGGCGTCGTAAGCCATCTCAACCTCCATGCCTTTCGGTAGCTCTTTCTTGATCTGGTCTACCTCAGTTCGAACACGCTTGATCACGTCGATCGAGTTCGCATTGGGCAAAACGAAGATGCCCATGAACACGGCTTTCTTGCCGGTGAAACGGACTTCCGAGTTGTAGTCCTCGGCACCGAGAACGACGTCGGCGATGTCGCCCAGCCGAATAAGTGTTCCTTTGTCCTGCTTCACCACCAGCTGCTTGAACTGGTCCGCGGTGTGCAGATCGGTGTTAGCAGTAAGGCTTACCTGAAGCAGCGAACCCTTCGTGCTGCCGACCGCGGCGAGATAGTTATTCTTACTTAAAGAATCGCGGACATCCTTCGCGCTGATGCCGAGTGCGGCCATGCGCTCGGGTTTCATCCAGATGCGCATCGCGAAGGTGCGTCCACCGAGAATGTCGGCCTTTTGCACGCCGCTGACCGCCGTCAGGCGTGGCTGAACCAGCCGGACGAGATAATCGGTTACTTCGTTAGGCTGGAGAATGTCCGAAGTGAAACTGAGATAGGCGGAAGCGATCTGCGAATCAGCCGGCTGAATCGCGATCACCGGGATTTGCGACTCGGGCGGCAGGTTATTCCGGATCGCGTTTACCCGCGCACTGATATCGGAGAGCGCCTTGTTCGCGTCGTAGTTAAGCTTCAGCCGCGCCGTAACCGTCGATACGCTCTGCTGGCTCTGCGACTGGATGTAATCAATCCCATCGGCCGCGGCCATGGCTCGCTCGATCGGAGTAGTAATGAAGCCGCGCACCAATTCCGCATCCGCCCCGACATAGACAGTCGTCACCGTGATCGCGGCGATATCGCTGCGCGGGTACTGCCGTACGTTCAGCGTCTTCATCGCGGCCAGGCCGGCGATCAGAATGACGAAGCTAACGACCAGCGCGAGGACCGGCCGTTTGATGAATAAATCGGTGAACGACTTCATGCTGTAGCCGCCTCGGTCAGTCGAGGCGTAATCATGCGAGCACGGCGACAGAGCGCCGTGGCTACAGACGCGGATAACGTGAGCACGATCATGTATCCGGCGGCTTGGGATTCAACTCTGGTTTCGGCGCAAGATCGTTATTGATCACGACGGACATACCGTTGCGAAGCTTGAACACGCCGGTGCCAACAACCGTGTCGCCTTCTTTTAGTCCTTGTGTGACCGCGATGAAATCACCACGAGCCTGACCGACCCGCACAACCTGCTGCCGCAACGCTTCCGATTCCTTTCCGGTCTTCGGGTCCTTCTTCTTTTCGATTACGTAGACCGAGTCGCCATACGGTGCGTACGAGACAGCGGAGCCGGGAATGACGAGCGTCTTGTGCTTCTCCGGCAGATCGACCTGAGCCTTGACGAACATTCCCGGCCTGAGCATGTGATCCAGATTTGCGAGAGTGGCTTGGATCGAGACATTCCGCGTAACCGCATCCACCATCGAGTCGACGGCGGTAAGCTTGCCTTTGAACTCCTTCCCGGCGACGGCGTCGGTCTTAACGGTGACTTCCAGGCCTTCGCTAAGCTTCGACAACTCCTGCTGTGGCAACGCGAAGTCGACATACACCGGATCGAGCGCAGTCAACGCGACGACCTGCTGACCGGCATTGATCATCTGGCCGACGTTGACCTGTCGAATACCTAACTGGCCATCGAATGGCGCAAGGAGCTGCTTCTTGCGGATAACGGCGTTGATGTTGTCGACCGTCCCCTGCTTTTGGCCAAAGAGAGATGTGGCTGCGTCGAGGTCCTGCTTTGAGACAACTCTTCGATTCGCGAGGTCGCGGGTTCGCTCGAGGTTTTGGCGCGCCAGTTCGAGGTCGGCCTGAGCATTCTTCAACAGGCCTTCCTCAGCTGACGTATCGAGCTTCACCAGCAGCTCGCCCTTCTTCGCGACGCCGCCGTTTTGAAAAGCAACGTTGGCGACTACTCCGCCGAGCTCAGTCGAAACGACCGCGCCCTGAACCGCGGAGATCGATCCTACCGCGTTGAGCGTCGGCGCCCAATCCTCCGCTTTCACCACGGCGCTCGAGACGGTCGTCGGCGGCATCGCGAACGGCGTCGACATCATCTTGCCGAACTGCGATGTCTTGACATCGACCAGCAGCAGAAGCACGACGGCGACTGCCCATCCCGCGCCAGCAGTTGTTCGCCGCGAACGAAACCGGCGAATCGCAACGATCGCACAAATCACCAAAGCGGCGCTCGTCAGCGCAACAATGATCGTCGCTGTCCCCACACCCATTAGTTTAAGGACGACGAAGATGGCGATCAGCAGCAGAATCCGCCCCACAGTGAATACCGCGGTTTTAATGCGCGACCTCATTTTGCTTGGGGGGCGAGCGGGTTTCGCCACGTCATGCATAGGAAATTGTACTTTCTGTCTCGAAAAGCAGCCGCCACAGTCGTCGCGCTACTTCCAATTGGCGCGTGCGACGCTCCTCGTTGGGCAGATCTGCCGGCTGCAAAATGTCGCGCATCAACATCCCGCGTGCGACCGCATAAATCAGCTCTGCCACTTCATACGGCTTCAATCCATGCGCGGCGTTTTCGCTCTCCGGAGCGCGCGCGATCAAATCCGCCATGCCTTCCATCGCCATCTCCACAACTCCGCGGACCAGTTCCGCTACCTCGGGGTTGCGCGATGCTTCGGAATAAAGATCGACTACGAAAGCCGATTGTACTTTCGGGTCTTCGCAGCAATGCGCGGTGAAAAGAATCTCGAGCGACTCGAGCAGGCTCGGCGCCTGTCGCGCTTCCTCGAGCAATTCGCGGATATGGGTCGTGTGCTCATCCGCCATCGCGGCGATGACCGCCTCCTTGTTTGCAAAATACCGATAGATCAGGCCGACGCTGATGCCCGCTTCCGCACTGATGTCGTGCATGCTGGTCTGATGGAAACCGCGTTTAGCGAAGCAACCGACGGCTGCCTGGAGGATCTGGCCGCGGCGATCGGTGCTAGTGGCATTGCTATTTGCGGGGGAGGGAGGCATCGGGGTAGGGCACAATGAATGAACGTTCATTCATTGTCAAGTGCCTCGCAAATAACGCCTTTCATCGCTACCGTCTGCCGCGTGAAAGATCTGCCCTTCGATTCAGCGACGCTGCGCGACTTTTCTCCAGCGCGCCGCTATCTCGTTGGCGTCTCCGGCGGCCGTGATTCCGTCGCTCTGCTGCACGCGCTCCTCGCCCGCGGTTTTCGGCGGCTGATCGTCTGCCACGTCGATCACCGCCTGCGCGGCCGTTCCTCGGCCGTTGACGCGCGATTCGTTCGAGAACTGGCCGAACAGCATGGCCTCGATGTCGAAATCGGCGCCGCCGACGTCCGTGCCTTCGCGAAAGAGAGTCGCTCCTCAATCGAAACGGCCGCGCGCGCTCTGCGTTACGCCTATTTCTTTAACGTCGCCCGTCGTCGTCGCTGCAAAACGATCTTCCTCGCGCACCACGCTGATGATCTGGTCGAGACATACCTGTTCAATCTTTTCCGCGGTGGCGCGCGCACGATGCGGCCGGTCTCGCAGCATTCGTTAGGCAAAACGCAGCTCACGATTGTCCGGCCGCTGCTCCACGTCTGGCGCGAGGAGATCGACGATTACATTCGCGCCTCCGGATTGAAGTTCCGTGAAGATTCGAGCAACGCGCGCCTCGCCGCGACGCGCAATCGCATCCGACACAAAATCATCCCCGCACTGGAGAAGGAATTCGGCCGCGGCATCCGCAAGGCCGTCTGGCGCGCCGCCATGATCGCGGACGAAGAAGATGCTTTGCTCGAGAGCCTGGTCGCCCCGCCCGGGGAGAAGCTTAACGTGCACTCGTTAGGCAAACAGCCGATCGCACTGCAACGCCGCGCGATCCGCAGTTGGCTGCGTTATCACGGAACGAGTGACATCAGTTTTAGTCTGATCGAGTCGGTCAGGGCACTTCTCGATTCCGAAGCCGGTCCGGCAAAAGTGAATCTTCCCCGCGACCGTTATGTGCGCCGCCGCGCCGGGAAGTTGTTCATCGAGTGACGCGCATCGCGAATTCCCAATTGTAGGGCCGGCGCATCGCCTGCCGCCCTGTGGCTGAGCAACGTCGAGCGTGGCCGCGGCAGAACGTCTGGGATATTTCATTAGAATGACCTTCGTGACCTTTGCGTCCGTTGTGCGAGAAATCTGAATGAGTTCGCCCGTCCGTGTCCGCTTCGCCCCATCGCCGACCGGCTACCTCCACATCGGCGGTGCGCGGACCGCGTTGTTCAACTGGATTTTCGCGCGTCATCACGGCGGCACGTTCGTGCTCCGCGTTGAAGACACCGACAAATCGCGCAACACCGACGAAGCCGCGCAGGCAATCTACGACGGACTGCGGTGGCTCGGCCTGAACTGGGATGAAGGTCCGGACGCCGGCGGCGATTTCGGTCCCTATTTCCAAAGCGAACGCGACGCGATCTACGAACGTGCGCTCGAGAAACTGCAGCACGCCGGTCACATTTTCGACGACAACGGCGCGCTCCGCTTCCGCTCACCGCGCGAGCACGTCGTCGTGCACGATCTCGTCGCGGGCGACATCGACTTCGATCTGTCGAACGAAGAGACCCATCCCGACATGACGATCCGCCGGCCTGATGGCTCGTGGATTTTCCATTTCGTCAACGTTGTCGACGACATCGAGATGAAAATTTCACACGTCATCCGCGGCGACGATCACCTCTCGAACACGCCAAAACATATCGAGCTCTATCGCGCGCTCGGCGCCGAGCCGCCGGCATTTGCGCACATCCCGCTGATCCACAACCCGAACGGCACGAAGATGAGCAAGCGCGATCAAGGCGCGGCTGTTTCGTATTACGTCGAGCATGGCTATTTGCCCGAAGCCGTCGTGAACTATCTCTGTCTGCTCGGCTGGTCGCCGAAAGACGACCGCCAGAAAATGTCGATCGACGAAGTCATCCGCGACTTCACCTTGAAGAACATCGTCAAAGGCGAAGCCACGTTCGATCCGGCAAAGCTGCACTGGCTCAACGGCGAGTACGCGCGTGAGCTTCCGTTCGAACGGTTCTACTCGTTAGGTATCGCGGCGCTGAAGCGCGCCGGCGTGGCGGTTGAGAAATTCAGCGACGAATATTTGCGCGCCGCTCTGCACACCTGTGAGAAGAAGATCGCCGTCTTCGACGAGCTGCCGACCTATGCCGGCTTCTATTTCACCGACGAAATCAGCTACCCGCCTGATGCAGCCGCAAAACAGTTCACCGCCGAAAACAAGCCGCGCCTCCAGGCCGTCCGCGACGCCTTTGCCGGCTTAACTACTTTCGACGCCGCGAGCATCGAGAGCGCCTTGCGCAAAGTTGCCGCCGATCTCACCGTCAAGCTCGGTGCGCTCGTTCATCCGACCCGCCTTGCTGTGACAGGTAGCACCGCCGGCCCGAGCCTGTATCATCTGCTCGAAGTGCTCGGCCGCGACAAAGTCCTGCCCCGCCTTGATCGCGCCTTGCAGCAGATACTGTAGGGCATCTGTGTCAGACGCCGCATTAGGCCTGTAGCCGCAGTCTGAGCCTGCACTGAGCAACGTCGAATGTGGTCGCGGCACATCTATGGTGTAGAGGCGGCTGTCCAGCCGCCTAGAATTCGGCTCGGGCGCGGTGGCGATGCGGTATGTGCCGAGGTCCGACTCGGACCGGCATTAGGCTTCCGGCCCGACTCGCATCAGGCGAGCGCTTCGAAACATTCCCAGCCGCCGCGCGGAAGCAGCCGAGTGCGTGATTCTATCGTCACTGGAGCGAGATTCGAGCAGCTGGATTTGGCGCAGGGAAAAAATTGTAACGAACCGATGCCATTCGCTGTCTAGATGAACATGCGAAGCACGATTGCTCTTTCGTCCATACTTTCCGCGCTAACTCTCGCCCGCGCCGAAATCTCTTCGCCGATGATGCACGCGCTCGTGATTCATTCCTTCGGCGGTCCCGAGGTGCTGAAGTACGAGGAAGTCCCGCGACCTGAGCCGAAGGACGACCAGGTGCTGGTCCATGTGATAGCGGCCGCGCTGAACCCGGTGGATACGGCCGTGCGCCAGGGTTTCATGCGCCAGCGGACGGGCGAGAAGTTCCCGATGATTATCGGCTACGACATCGCGGGGGTAGTGGAGAAGGTGGGCGCGAAGGTGACGAAGCTCAAAGTGGGCGATCCGGTTTACGCCTACCTGACGATGGATGGCGGCGGCTATGCGGAGTACGCAGTCGCTTCTGAGAAGGAAGCTGTGCGCAAGCCGAAGGCGCTCACGTTTGAAGAAGCGGCCGCGGTGCCGCTCGCGGGTTCGACCGCGTGGCAGGCGTTGATCGACACAGCGAAGTTGCAGAGCGGCCAGACGGTTTTGATTCACGGCGGCTCCGGCGGAGTCGGCAGTCTTGCGGTGCGGATCGCGAAGGCGCGCGGCGCAAAGGTGATCGCGACCGCGTCGACCGCGAACCAGGAGACGTTGAAGCAGCTCGGCGTCGACCAGGCGATCGACTACACGCAGACGAACTTTGAAGAGCAGGTGAAGGACGTCGATGTTGTGCTCGACACGGTGGGCAAAGACACTCTCGCGCGTTCCTATGGCGTGGTGAAGAAGGGCGGGATCGTGGTCACGATCGCGGGCAAGCCTGATCAGCCGGAGGCGGAGAAGCGCGGGATCCGTGTTGCGGGGATGCGGACGGAGCCGAAAGCGGAGACACTCGACGAGCTGACGAAGCTGGCCGAAGCCGGGAAGTTGAAGCCGATCATCTCGCAGGTGTTGCCGCTCTCCGAAGGCGCCAAGGCGCAGGAGCAGGTTGCTACGCGTCACACCCGCGGCAAGATCGTGCTCAAAGTGGCGGACGCGCCGACAAGCTAAACGACGGCGTCTGACACAGACGCCCTACAGTTTACTTCTTCGCGACCTTGGCCCAAGTGTCGCGCAGCGTGACGACGCGGTTCCAGATCTGGTGGTCGGCGGATGAATCGGGGTCGAGCGCGAAGTAGCCGAGGCGCTCGAATTGGTAGCGCTCGGCCGGGTTCGCGTCGCGCAGGGCGGGCTCGCATTTCGCGGTGACGACTTCGAGCGAGTTCGGATCGATGTGCTTCTTGAAGTCGCCCTCGGCGTCGGGCTCGGCGGCGTTCTTGTTTGCTCATCCATGGTCGGTATACTGCGATGCGTGACGCTGAAAGCTTTGATTCACCGCGCCAAGGAGGCCGGTTTTTGGGCCGACGTGCCGACGCTGCTTGGGTGTGTCACTCAGGCGAGACCGGTGACGACCTGCACGCGAATATCCGCGAAGCGATCCAGGGTTGGCTGTTATCATGAGTACCGTAACTGAAATTGAGCGGGCTATTGAGGCACTGCCGCAAGCGGAGTTCGAAAAGCTTGCTGCATGGGTCGCGGACAAACGTGAGCAGGCCGTAGATGCCGCATTTGAGAAGGCGATTACCGCCGGTGAGTTCGACGCGATGGCAGACCGCGCGCTCAGCGATCACGCTGCTGGTAAGACGCGGCCGTTGGATGAATTCCTCGACCGCTCCTGAATTCTGGGAATGGTTCGGCCGGCTTTCTGCGGAGCAACAGAAGCGCGTTCGAAAAGCATACCGCCTCTGGCGCAGTAATCCGAGACATCCTTCGCTGCGGTTCAAGAAAGTAGGTCGATTGTGGTCCGTGCGAGTGACTGATGCGATGCGGGCGCTCGGAGTCGATAAAGATGGCGTGATTGTCTGGTTCTACGTCGGTCCGCACGACCGATATGAGCGGAAGATTTAATCCAAGCGATCGTGCGGCGCTGAGACATCACTGTCTTACGGATTTCCTGATTGCAGTTGACGCCGAGTACGGTTTTCGGCGCCTGCCACAGACGCCCTACAGTTTATTTCTTCGCGACCTTGGCCCAGGTGTCGCGCAGGGTAACGACGCGGTTCCAGACCTGCTGGTCGGCGGTTGAATCGCGATCGAGCGCGAAATAGCCGAGGCGCTCGAATTGGTAGCGCTCGATTGGCTTTGCGTCGCGCAGAGCGGGCTCGCATTTCGCGGTGACTACTTCTAGCGAATTCGGATCGATGTGCCTCTTGAAGTCGCCGTCGGCGTCGGGCTCGGCTTCGTTGAAGAGGCGATCGTAGAGGCGCACCTCGGCCTCGACGGCTTGCGCCGCGCTGACCCAGTGGATCGTGCCTTTGATCTTACGATTGGCGGTCGCGCCGCCGGTTTTGCTCTCGAGATCGACTGAACAACGCAGCTCCGTGACTTCGCCGGCGGCATTCTTCACCACCTCGTCGCACTTGATGATGTAGGCGTATTTGAGTCGCACTTCGCCGCCGGGTTTTAGCCGGAAAAATTTCGGCGGCGGAACTTCCGCGAAGTCCTGCGCGTCGATGAACAGCTCGCGGCTGAATGGAAGCTTGCGCGTGCCGGCATTTGGATCCTCGGGATTGTTGATCGCGTCGAGCTGCTCGATCTGGCCGGCCGGATAATTTGTCAGCACGACTTTGATCGGCTTGAGCACGGCGAGCCGGCGAGTCGCGATGCGATTGAACTCCTCGCGCACGGCGTGCTCGAGCACCGCGGTCTCGTGCAGGCTGGGATATTTTGTGACGCCGACGCTCTGCGCGAAACTTCTTAACGCGCTCGGCGTGATGCCGCGTCGTCGCATTCCTGAGATCGTGAGCATGCGCGGATCGTCCCAGCCGTTCACGAATTTTTCGTTCACGAGCTGGATGAGCTTGCGCTTACTCATCACCGTGTAATCGAGATTCAGCCGCGCGAATTCGATCTGGCGTGGTCGCGGCGGCGGCAGCTCGAGTGCTTCAAGAATCCATTCGTAAAGCGGCCGGTGCACTTCGAACTCGAGCGTGCAAAGCGAGTGGGTGATCCCCTCGATGTAATCGCTCAGGGTGTGTGCCCAGT
>JBJMWW010000177.1:0-10375 GCA_045809945.1 Chthoniobacterales bacterium | reverse complement strand
GTTATTTCGAAAGCGATTCAGGCGAAATCAAGCCACTCCGCGGCCGCGTTCGACTCTGTCCCTATTATTTCGTGGTAGAGAAGAAAGTTCAGCTTCGTGGGGTTTTGTCGACGATCGCGCCCGCCGACAAAAAACTCGTCCACGGAATGCGCGACGCCATCCTGATGCCCGCATGTCGTGATGAGGCAATTGCGCCTTAATTCCCGCTTGCATACAATCCGCTTGTGAGCTGTTTCTGGAAGCGCACCGTTGGCTTCGCAATCTTCTTCACCTCCGCTGCAGTATCACTCGCCGTCCAAGACATCGCAGAAGGTGTGGTTAGTCCGACAATTCCCGGGCCGACGAACTATTCGGCGCATGTAGATCGTGCTCGCGATTACCAGCAGAACGACGACTGGCTCGCGGCCGCGCGCGAGCTCACCGAGGCTATCAAGAAAGCACCTGTCACTATGGGCTCGCGGCCAGACGTCATTTCCCAGTTGTACGCGATGCGTGCGCTAAATTTTGAATTCTTGGGCGCCACGCGGGCTGCGTTCGACGACTGTGACAAGGCACTCCAGCTCAACCCTGATAGCGAATGGGCCCCCTGGGTGCGCTCCCGTTGCTTCAAAAGACTGCGGCAGTTTGGGCGAGAAGCTCAGGAACTCGACAAAGCGGCGCGTGCGAACGCCCGCACGGCATACGTCTACTTGAACGACGAGGCATGGATATTGGCAACCTGTTCGGATGCTGCGGTGCGAAATGGCAGGCGAGCAGTCGAACTCGCCACACGTGCTTGTGAATTGAAGCGCTGGAAGGATTGGCACGTCATCGATACGCTCGCCGCGGCGTATGCTGAGTCGGGTGATTTCGCGCAGGCGATCGGTTACCAGCGCCGCGCAGTAGCGCAAGCGTGGTGGACAGGACGGAGCCGGAAACGTCTCGAGGAGAAGATTGCGTTGTACGAAACGCGCCACCCATACCGAGATCCGCGATTTTAGCCCGCGACAAGCTTGAGTTCGCGCGTGTGAATCGAACCGGCAGGCGTGAGCTTGCTCGAATAGAGGTAACATTCATCGACGCGGATCATTCCACCGTGGAAATCAGCGTGCCCTCGCAAGAATGGTCTGATCGCGTCCGCTGAAACCTCGCGGCAACGCGCAATCGTGACGTGCGGATGAAACGCGCGGAGGTCCGCCTCGATCCCGGCGCCGAGCGCGGCTTCCTGCACGCGTTTATGAAGTTGAAAGAGGTGCGGATGACCGGTGCCAACTCCGATCCAGATCACGTTCGGCCGGCCTTTCGCCGGAAATACACCGACGCCGGTGATCGGAAGAAAAAACGGCTTCCATTCTATCGCGCTGAGGCGTTCGCCTAATTGCTCTTCCGCTTCCGCTGTGACGTTGCCGAAGAAGCTTATGGTCAGGTGTATCTGCTCCGGGTCCGTCACGCGGACGCCGCGAAGTTTTGGATCGAGCTCAGCAAGTAGTTGCTTCGTCGAATCTGGCAGGTCGATCGCGACGAAGAGCCGCTTCACCCGCGCGTACCATTCGATTCGTTATTTCGCTCGATGTTGCGATCGGCGAAATGGGTGGCCCACCGCGGCACACCGGAATCCGCGCGACTCTGCCAGCCGGAACGCAGCTCGTTCCCGGAACTGTCGGTCGCGCGTGGAAGAAGTCGAGCGGCGATGTTCAGCGCGCGCGCGGTCATGTTGGGCGCGAGCCCGTTGACCGCTATGGCGAATTTTGTCGAGAGCGGAAAGCCGAGAAACGGCCGGCCACGCTTGCAGGCACGTAGAATCGCAGCCGCTGCACGATCCGTCGAGATCGAGAGGAATGGCAATCCCGCACTGGCGGCAAACCAGCTGAACTCCGCACCATGATTGCCTTTGAATTGCGCATTCACGTGTGAGCCCGTGCGCATCATGCCCGGGACAACGGTCGTGATGTAAATCCGTTCGCGTGCCAGCTCGGAGCGCACCGAATCGGAGAAACCGACCGCGGCGAACTTGCTCGCGCAGTACGGCGCGAGATGCGGCACGGCGATCTTTCCACCAATCGACGTGATGTTAACGATGCGTGCTTCCGGCCGGCGGCGCAGATGCGGCAGCGCTGCCATCGTGACGTGGTACGGCGCCCAAAAGTGAACAGCCATCGCGCGTTCATAATCCTCGCAGCTCATGTGTTCGTACGGGCCGACCTCGATAACGCCGGCATTGTTGATCACGACGTCGATACCGCCAAAGTGATCGGCCGTCGTGCGAACCGCATTGTCGATTTGGCCGCGGTCCCGAAGATCGCACTCGAGTGTCAGGATATCGTCTCCGAGCTCTTGTTTGGCGCGGAGAAGCTCATCGCCTTTGCGCGCAAGCAGCGCTACGCGCGCGCCTTCGCGATAAATCTGCCGCGCCAGAACAAGACCGAGCCCGCGCGATCCGCCGGTGATGAGAACGACTTTGCCAGCGAACGAGTAGCGACTGCCGGCAAAGCGGGTGAGCAACCACGCGCCTCCAAGCAAACCGGCAGCGGACCAAAGCCAGGGACGATTCACAGGGGAGAATCGCATTTCGTCAGCTGTGCCGCCGATTGAATCGCGCGACTTCCCGTTCCGCTTCGCGTTGCACGGCGCGCTTTTTCAAATCGGCGCGCTTGTCACGCGCAACTTTGCCGGTGGCCACGCCGATCTCAGACTTTAGCCGGCCGTTTTTCCAATAAAGACTCAGGACCACGAGCGCGCGGCCGCTGATCGCGCTCGCGCCATACAGCTTATCGATTTCGGCGCGATGGAGAAGAAGTTTGCGCGGCCGTTTCGCCGGTGGCACTTCGTGGCTGGCGCGTTCATATGGCTGAATGTCGGCATTGTAGAGAAACGCCTCGCCTTTCTCGATTCGCACAAAGGCATCGCTGATATTTGCTTTACCGGCGCGGATCGATTTGACCTCGCTGCCTTTGAGCGCAATGCCGGCTTCGTAGCGCTCGAGGATGTGAAAATCGCGGAGCGCTTTGCGATTGAGGATGGTCTCGGCAGCCACTCGACGACCTTACCGGCACAATCCTGCAGGGGAAGCCGTTACCTGCCCAAATCTGCGGCGTCTCCGACCGGAAGCTGGCAGCTTCCCTCGGAAATGACTCTACGCGGAGTCTTCTTTCTCCGCGTCGGAAATGCTCTCGAACGTCAATTTGCCGGCCACAATTTCCTTGAGCGCGATGTCGGTAAGCGACGCGCGCGGCGAAACTTCCACCAGCGGCCGATGACCCATGCCGAGCTGACGCACGCGTTTCGAGACCACGTTGATGAGCATCTGCGGATTCGGGATGACTTGGGCGGCTTCTTGCAGGAGTTGCGTGGTCATATGGCGCAGGGAACGGAGGCCGCTGCTCGCGTTCGTCGGGAACTGGAGAATCGATGCGGTGCCGTTTGCAGGGGTGGTTGGATCAGTGGTGGAAAGCATGGGGGAAAAACGAACGGCGAATCTGTCGGTTAACCCGCCGGATGTCAACCGATTACTGGCACCGCAATTGCTGCATGCGCCGCGCTATTTCTGCAGCCGCTCCAACGCTGCGATTAATTCCGCGCTGCGGTCTCGAATTTCTCTTCGATGCACGCTGGCCGTCGTCTCCAGCACATTGGTGCCCTGCGGCGTGAGCTTGACATACACTTCGCGCCGGTCGGACGTGCCTTGAGTGCGAGAGGCGGCGCCGCGCTCAACCAGCTTATTGACCAGCGTGACGGCGGTGTGGTGTTTCACCTGCAGGCGCTCGCTTAGCTGGCCAACGGTAAGTCCGCGCGCAGTCCCAAAGGCGCGCAAGGCAAGCATTGCCTCATACTGCTCCGGGGTAAGTTGGCCATGCCGTCGCAGCTCGTCTTTGCTGAAGCGCAGGAACTTGCGCATGCCGTAACGAAAACCGGCCAGGGCTTCGTAATCTTCGTTGCGAAGAGGCTTCATCGGCGAACGGCGGAAGCCGGTTCACTATCGAGCATCGATGCGTTGGCACGCTGAGTGCTAAAAAAATCCGCACTTATGAAACTCATTCGTTCACCACGCCGCGGCGGCTTTACTCTCGTCGAGATTATGATCGTCGTTGCCATTATCGCCCTGCTCGCCGCCATCGCGGTGCCCGGATTTCTTCGCGCACGCAAGCGTTCACAGGCAAGCAAAATCATCAATGACCTGCGCCTGATTGATGGTGCGGTCGACCAATACGCAATTGAAAACGCCAAATCCAGCGGCGCGACCGTCGGAGTTTCCGATTGGACCAATTACCTGAAAAAGGACACGAATCTGTACGCCACCGGCAGAGACTTGTTCGGTAACGATTACGGCACCCAAACCGTCGACTCACTGCCGAAGGTGCCGCAGGCGACAAAGGATGCTTTGTCCGACGTGACCGACGACAACTTCTGGTCGCCTTACAACTAAGAGCTTAGGGGTGCGCCGTCGCGGGTAGACGGCGAGCTAACGTAGAAGTCCCGCAGTGGCTCGCGCTGCTGCGGGACTTCTTGTTTTTAAATCTCACCTCATCGTCTCTTGCACGTTCAGGCGGAATGCGCGAGATAGTCGGCGCTTCTGCGGAATGACGGGCTGTGGCTCAGCTTGGTAGAGCGCTTCGTTCGGGACGAAGAGGCCGCGGGTTCGAATCCCGCCAGCCCGATTCTAACTGCAGCTTGTGAACCAGGCCGTTCTTACAACGATCGCGATCTCCGGCTTTGTCGTCGCGTTTTTTCACGCTGCGATTCCGACCCATTGGCTGCCCTTCGTGCTCACAGCTCGTGTGCAACGTTGGAGTAGCGGCAGAACGATTGCCATTACAGGGCTCGCGGGCACCGGTCATGTGATCGTAACCGCGCTGCTTGGCCTAGCCGTAGCGCTGATTGGAGCAAAAGTCAGCGACACGATTGGGACTTGGTTTCCGCGCGTTGCCGCCGGAGTTTTAATCGCTTTTGGCTGCTATTATCTCGTGCGCCAGGTGCGTGGCCACGGTCACGTTCACTTTCATTATCCACACGAACATCTGCACGAACATTCGGATGCACATCAGCCGCACCGCACGTCGGATCGCACCGCGATTCTCAGCCTGCTGACCTTCCTCACTCTCTCGCCCTGCGAAGGTTTTGTGCCGTTCTATGTCTCGGGAATCCGTTTCGGGTGGCTGGGCTTCGGATTCCTGACCGCCGTCCTCTCGGTTGCAACCGTCGGTGGGATGATCTGCTTCACGTCGCTCACGCTGGCCGGCGTGAGCAGAATCAAACTCGCGTTTCTGGAACGCTATGAAAGCGTGATCATGGGGCTATTGCTTTGCGCGGTTGGCGCCCTGATTATCGTGTTTGAAACATGAGCATGGCGATTGGCGATTCTGCGCCGGATTTCACGGCAACCGCAGTTGGTGGCGAGTACGGCGCTGGAAGCGAGGTGCAATTGAAGGAACTCCGCGGCTCGCCCGTCGTGCTCTACTTTTACCCGAAGGACGATACTCCGGGCTGCACGGTGCAGGCTTGCAGCTTGCGCGACTCCTGGAGCGAGATGCGCGGCCTGGCGAAAATATTCGGCGTGAGCGTCGACCGTGGCGCAAGCCACGAGAAGTTCATCGCGAAATTCAATCTCCCCTTCCCGCTCTTATCCGATCCCGACAAGAAAATCGTCAACGCCTATGGCGTCTGGGTTGAGAAGAGTATGTACGGCAAGAAATACATGGGCACCGAGCGGACCACGTTTGTCATCGACGAAAATGGCCGGATCGCCGCAATTCTGCGCAAAGTAAAGCCGGAAGAGCATGTCGATCTTCTGCGCGACACCCTCCAGAAACGCGCCGCTTAGCAAATCGAGTTTGCAGTTGGGGGCGTCCAGTGCTTGCATTGCGCCTCGAGTTTTATGGGATCGTTGAAGAAACGTCGAAAGGCGAAAATCTCCAAACACAAGCGCCGCAAACGCATGAAGGAGAACCGCCACAAGAAGCGTCTGCGCTACAAGTCGTAAGCTGTCGCGCGCAGCCGGCGTTTCCACGCGTCAACGGTGCATTGCGCCGAAAGCGCGAGAAGATTACAATACCTCGCGAATGATCCCTCGGCTGAACCGGAGCAAATCCACGCTCCGTCGGCTCGCTTCGATCGCGTTCGCCGCGACGCTGCTCGCGTATTCGAGCCATGCCGCTCCGACGACGCAATCGCCGGCACGCCGTGCGGCGATCGATGATTCGGTCAATCGCACACCGGCGGCCGATCTCGCCCTCCGTCCTCCGAACGTGCGCAAAGCGGATGCGCTTGCGCAATTTGTCGAGGGCGCCCGGCTCGAGGAAAACGCAGAGATGGAGAGCGCACTCGCCGCTTACGAGAAGGTCCTCGATGTCGACCCGGGCGAGGCGGAGCTGGCCTCACGCGTCGCGACATTACTTACCCGGCAGGGCGATGTGCCTCGTGCCGTCGACGTTCTGAAGGACGCGATCAAGGCGAAGCCAAACGAACCCGCGCCCTATCTCCAGCTCGCGTTCATCTACGCCAAGCATCTGAAGAAAATGGACCAGGCGTTAAAGTACGCGAACGAGGCGGTCGGCCTCGATCCGAAAAATATTGACGCCTGGCAGCGACTTTTCGAAATCGAGATCGCGATGGGCGATCCGCACAAGGCGATGAGCGCGCTTGATCGTGCCAGAGCCGTGCAAAGCGACGATCCGCTCTTCTGGATTCGCCTCGGCAAACTCTATGCGACACTGATTTTTCGGTCCGACAATCAGTGGACGCCGGACGGTGTGCGGCGCGTGAACGAAATCTTCGAGCGCGCGGCTGCGCTGGGGAAAGACGACGCGTCCACCGTGAAAGAAGTCGCGGATTACTACGCCGCCTCGCAACAAATCCAGCAGGCGATTCCTCTCTATCTGCGTGTTCTCGAGCTGCAGCCGGACGACGCGAACGCGCGCGAAAAACTGGCCACAAGTTTCATCCTGACGAACGACCGCCCGAAAGCGATCGATATGCTCCAGCAGATCATCAAGGAGCATCCGGAAAACGCGAACAGCTACGATTTGCTCGCCCAACTGCTCGATGACGATGCGCGCGCCCTGCTTCGGGACAATCAGACGGAGCCGGCGAAAGCGCAGTTCGCCAAGGCAGCGGCGAATTACGAGCAGAGCATCCTGATCAATCCGACGCGCCCCGCATCCTATCTCCGGCTCGCGCAGTTATTCATCGGTCCCGTCAAGCAACCGGAGCGCGCGATCGCATTGCTGGACGACGCACGGCTGCGCTTCTCCGAGTCGGCCGAATTCACCTACCTGCTCGCGCTCGCGCAGCGCGAAGCGAAACAAAGCGCCAAAGCGGTCACGACCTTCGAGGAAGCGCTGCAGGAAGCGGAGAACACCGGCGCTGAATTCATTAACGCGCGCTTCTATTTCGATTACGCCATTGCTGCCGACCAGGCCGGATTGCACGACAAAGCGGCCGACCTGCTGCGGCAATCGATCACCGCCGATCCACCGAACGGAGCCGAAGCCTACAACTATCTCGCCTACATGTGGGCGGAACAGAACGCGCACCTCGACGAAGCCGAGGACGCGGTGAAACACGCGCTCGACCTGGATGCAAACAATGGCGCGTATCTCGATACGCTCGGCTGGATCAATTACCGAAAAGGCAAGTTTCACGATGCGCTGACCGAGCTCACGCGTGCCGAGCAGAATCTTCCGCGGCCGGATGCAGTCATCTTCGAGCATATCGGCGACACCTACGCAAAATTGAATCGCGTGCCGCAGGCGATGGAGTATTGGCAAAAGGCGCTCGCGCTCGACGCGAAGAACAAACCGCTCGCTGACAAGATCGAGAACACAAAAACCAAGATCAGCAAAGGCCCGGCGACGAACGGCCCGGTGAAATGATGAATTACCCCACCGCCTGGCAGCGAAAGACGATGTGGGCGGCGCTGAGCGCAGTATTTGTCGTGTTGCTGGTCGCCGTCGTTGCGGGCGTAGTTTGGATCGGAGCAAACGTCATCGCGTTCCTGCAGCCGATTCTTATCCCGGTCGCGATCGCAATCATTCTCTCCTACCTGCTCGATCCGCTGGTTACCCGCCTGACACAACGCGGCTGGGGCCGCACCTCCGCCATCCTGACGCTGTTTGCCGTCGCGTTTCTCGGACTAACCGCGTTGCTCATGTGGCTGGTGCCTGTGGTCTCAATGCAAAGCGCCGCCGTGACGAAAGAACTGCCGGCCTACACGCAGACCGCGCGCGATAAACTGGTCGATCTCATTTATCGCTACGATCGGCAGTTCGGAATCGGCGGGCCCAGTAAAGGAAAAGCCTCCGCCACGAGCAACTTGATCAACTGGCTGCTTGCTTCACCGACGCCGCATCCGAGCACAGCGCCGGTCGAGGAAACGCCAGGTCCCTCGCCGGCCGGCGAAGAAATCGCGCCGACACCTCCGAAGCTGACCACGGCCGAGCGCGAACGCATCCAGCAGTGGGTGCAAAAACAGGTGCCGAACGTCGAACGTCAGTTGCCCTATCTCAGCGACAAGCTCTGGAAGCTCGTGAAGAACAGTGTCGGCGGCTTTCTCGGCGCGACCGGCTTTCTGCTTAGCCTCGTCATGGTGCCGATCTATTTGTTTTTCCTGCTCAAGGAACGGCCGGGAATCGAGCGGCGCTGGAAGGAGTATCTGCCGCTGCGCAATTCACCGCTAAAAGATGAGGTCGCTGCGGCTATCGAGCAGATCAACAAGTACGTCATCGCATACTTTCGCGGTCAGCTCCTTGTCTGTCTCGTGGATGGCGTTCTCATCGGCACTGCTCTCACAATTCTGGGGCTTAATTTCGCGCCGCTTATCGGCTGCCTTGTTGTCGTGCTGACAATGATTCCCTACATCGGCATCGTTCTTTGCTGGATTCCCGCCGTCTTAATTGCCGCCTTGCAATGGGGCGATTGGACGCACCCGGCAATTGTAACGGGCATCTTCGTCATCATTCAGAATCTCGAAGGGATGTTTTACGCGCCGCGGATTGTCGGAAACTCCGTCGGGCTCCATCCGATGACTGTGATCGTGTCGATCTTCGTCTGGAGCTTACTCATCGGCGGACTGCTCGGCCCGATCCTCGCTGTTCCGTTAACTGCCACGATCAAGGTGTTGCTCGCGCGTTATGTGTGGGGTCGCCGTTTGCGCGATAGCGTTACGGAAAGGGTTGAGCGCGTCCCCGCCGTGCGTCACGTGGAGCGCGAGCCGGTCGCGACCAGCTAGCGCTCGCTTACTGTCGAGGTTGCTTCGTGCCGCGCGAAACGATACTGACACGCCATGACAAAACAGCATGTGCGACACGTCCGGCGTAAACGGCGTGCTCGTTCTGCAAAAAAGTCATGGAAAATTGCTCCGGCGCAGCTCAGCAGGATCGCGCTTCCCGCCTTCGCTGCCATTGTCGTCGTCGTTCTCGCACTGATTTACGGGCCACGGGCGTATCGCGGGTGGCGCGAGTCGCGTCTGATGCAGCACGCGAATGAAATGCTTGAGCACGGCCAATACGATGCCGCTTCAGCCGCCGCACGCGACGCCTTGCAAATTCATCACGATTCAGTTGCTGCCTTTCAAGTGCTTGCCGAAGCGAGCGAGAAGCAAAACAGGCCAGAGACTGTCGCGTGGCGCGCCCAGATTGCCCGCCTCCTCCCGGATCATCTCGACAGCCAGCTTAATCTCGCCTCCGCCGCGCTGCGTTTCAGTCAGCTTGATGTCGCACGCCGTGCACTCGAGCGCGTCGCGCCCGGCGATCGCGATAAAGCTGCTTATCACGTCGTCGCCGGCTGGCTCGCGCGCGCCCAGGGAGATGACGCCGAACTCGAGCAGCACTTCGCCGCTGCCGTAAAACAGGAACCGAAAAATGATCTCTACCAGTTCAATTTCGCGGTCCTGGAAATTCGATCGCCCGATCCGGAGAAGAGCGCCGCCGGCCGGACCACGCTCGAGCGACTCTCCAGCGTCGCGCCTTATCGCGCCGGGTCATTGCGCGCTCTGTTAAGCGACGCCATTCAAAAAAATCAGCTCGAACGGGCCGACCAGTTCGCGCAGGAATTGCAGCTCAGCCAGCAGGTCACGTTCGCCGATTACCTGCTCTGCCTCGATTTTTATCGCAAGCTCGACGAGAAAAAACTCGCGGCGGTGCTGGATCGAGTGAAGCCGGTCGCGGCAAAAAATCCGCCTGACCTCGCGCTGCTGATGGATTGGATGAACCGAAACGCGCTCTCCCATGAAGTGTTGCGCTGGACGGAAAAGCTTCCCGCCAATCTCACCACCCACCCGCCGCCGGCGATCACAATCGCGGAGGCGTTTGCGGACGTGAAGAACTGGTCGCGGCTCAAACGCTGGACGCGCAATGGCTCGTGGGGCGATTCCGATTACCTCCGGCTCGCATACCAGGCCTAC
>JBJMWW010000176.1:0-3629 GCA_045809945.1 Chthoniobacterales bacterium | reverse complement strand
GCCAGTGGCACGCGCCATTGCAGGTGCGAACTGGCCTGCTGTACTTCGCGCGCGGATCCGCGGATGTAGTCGAACAGTGCGAGCCATGCGGGCGCAGCGATCCCGAGACCCAACGCTGCGCCGACCGTGATCGGCCAAATCGGCAACACGGATCCTGTTTCAGCAACTTTCCGGATTGAAAGCCATACGATGAGCACCGCTAGCATTACGACCGTGTATGGAAATCCGCCGGTCACCAGCAAATAGACGAACGGCGCCGGCCAAACCCATCGCCATTTGCCGCGGCTTGCATCGAGTGCGCGTTCCATCCCCCACCACGCCCACGGGAACCATGCGAACGCGCCCAGGGCGCCGAACCAGTCTGTCGCGCCCCAGCAAATCATCCAGCCATTCAGCGCCGCGACGAATGCAACCATCATCGCGAGCGGCGCTGCCACGTTTCGCCCACGCGCAAGCACATAGCCACCCGCAGCCAGCACAAACAGGTGCGTAATCGATAAGGCCGCGGCTTGCTGCGGAAAAGTAAGAGGAAATTTCCAGATCAGCACAACCAACACGTTTATGAACACGGAGAAGGTGCCGTATTGGAACTCCCCCGCGAGGTTGCCGCAGACCCACGAGTATGGACTCAGTAACGGGAGATGACCTTCGCTCCAACTCCGTGCCACATCGGCGAACACCGGCAGTATCGACAATTCATAATCGTCATTCCAGAAGACAAGCGGGTCGTGCCATAGGAGCACAAAACAGAACAACGTTACGATGCCGCCGGCGGCGAGAGCGCCGAGCCAGTCCGATTTTCGTGTCAAAGCAAAACCGGCACGCCTTCGGTCATGACGAGGACGCGATCGTCGATGCGATGTTCGCGCGCGCAGGCCCGGAGCCGGACCGGCGGTTCATCCATCGGTTCATAGCCCAGCCGAAAACTGCCGTAATGCATCGGGACAAGAAGCTTCGCGCGTAATTCGATAAATGCCTGGACCGCTTCTTCCGGATTCATGTGCACTTCACGCCCGCTCGGCGGGTCGTAAGCGCCGATCGGCAAAAGCGCTATATCGATATTGAAGCGGCGCCCGATTTCTTTGAAGCCATCAAAGTATGCGCTGTCGCCGCAGTGAAAAATGTTGCGCTGGTCCGCCGTGATAACGAATCCGCCAAAGCCGCGATGTGCGTCAGCAAGAAAACGCGCGCCCCAGTGATGACATGGCGTCATCGACACGAGGATCGGACCAAGATTGATCGTCTCCCAATCGTCGAGCTCGTGCACAACGTTGAAACCGAGATCGTGGACGAGGTTCCCTACTCCAACCGGAACGATGATTGGCTGGTCGGCAGCGATTTTGCGCAAGGTACGCCGATCGAGATGATCGAAATGGGCATGCGTCACCAGGACGTAATCGATTTGCGGCAGGTGATGAATCTCGAACCCGGGCTGCTTCAGTCGTTTGATAACTTTGAGCCACTTCGCCCAATTCGGGTCGACAAGGATGTTTGTGTCATGCGTCTGAATGAGAAACGAGGCGTGGCCGATCCACGTGATACATATCTCGCCGCGATGTACTCTCGGAAAACGCGGTACGACGCGATCGGAAATGCGCTTTGTGAAAAGGGACGGAATCAACACTTCCGAGAGGAAGTTGCGGCGGTGCCATGCCATCCCCGGTTTCAGCGTGACTCGCGTGGAACCTTGGCCGTCAGCGCCGTTTTCCTTCGTGCGCCGTTTGCTTGAAAAAGGAATCGGCACGGTGGGGCAACGATATAATCTGCTCCTCGTGACGCAAAAGCTTTCCGCGCGATGAATCGGCAAATCGAGGCAACGTTCGACAAACAGACGCTTCGACGCGCGATGTTGCTTCAGCTCGACGAAATGAACGCGGATGAGCGAGTCGCGCGATCAGAGAAGATCTGCCCGCGCATCGTTGATTGTGAAGCGTGGCAGAACGCGAAGCGTGTTTTGCTCTTTTCATCACTCCGCACCGAGCCGCAGATCACAGCTTTGCAGACCGCGTCCGTCGCGGCGGGGCGTGAGACGTTCGTCATTCCCCCTACTCTGCGCATCGAGTCCGAGCTGGAACTGCCGTTCACGCCTGATCTCGTGCTTGTTCCGGGCCTGGCATTTTCTCGGACTCATCAGCGCCTCGGGCGCGGCGGAGGATTTTACGATCGACTGCTCGCCGGTCGCGCGTCGCCGGCTTATAAGCTTGGGGTTTGCTTCAGCATCCAGCTGCGCGAGGCGATACCGACGGATGCACATGATGTCGTGCTGAACGACGTCATCACCGATTGATGGCGGAACGAGTTTGGCGGCGCCAGCCAGCCGTCGGGCTCGCGCTCGCGGCCGTAGCCGGTGTCTTCATCGCTGACCGAGCCGGCGTGGAGAACGACTCAATCGCGCTGGCTGCATTCGTCCTGAGTGCATGCGCTGCATTGCTTGTTCGTAAATCGGTCGCGGTTTATCTGTGCGTCGCCGCGGCTTTCTTCTGCGTGCACAGCATGCGGCTGAACGGCGCGCGCCGCGGCGACCTCGCAAACTTCATTCCGAATGAGCCGACGGCCGTCACCGCGAATGGGATCGTGATTTCCGAGCCACGGTTATCGGTGCGCGGCACCGCCACGTTCACCTTGGGATTGCGCAGCGTCGATATCGACGGTCTCACACATCGGACATCGGCCGCCGTGCTGGCCCGGTGGCGTAATAATGTCCGATACGGTGACGAGCTAAATCTGTTTGGCACGCTTGAACCGGTCGATCTACCGCGGAATCCCGGCGAATTCGATATGCGTGCTTTCCTCGCGCGCCAGGAAATCACTCGACAATTGATCGTGCGGTATCCGGAGAATGGTCGGCTCGTCCGGCATACCAATGGCAACCTTGTTCTCGCGACTGCCTATCGCGCTCGCGAAACGCTGCAACGGATCCTCTGCCGTGGACTCGACGATTCGCCGGACGTCGAAGCCGCCATCGTCGGCATGTCTCTGGGCATTCGCCACCAGACGCCGCAGGACGTGGAGGAACCGTTTCAGCAAACCGGCACGCTGCATTTGTTCGCCGTCGCTGGATTGCACGTTGGCATTGTCGCGCAATTGCTCTGGATAGTAGCGCGCCTGCTCCGGTTGCCACGACGCTCAGCGACAGTGGCGATTATAATCGCGCTGCTCTTCTATTCGGCGGTGACCGGTCTGCACACTTCGAGCGTGCGGGCATCGATCATGGCCGCCGTGCTTCTCGCCGGGTTCCTGGTTGAACGAAGGGTCTTTGCGCTAAACAGCCTGGCGGCAGCGGCAGTGATCATTCTCGGTTGGAACACGAACGAGCTGTTTTCTATCGGTTTTCAAATGTCGTTCGCGGTTGTGGGCGCGATCATTCTCGTGGCGGAACCGACATTCCGGTTGCTCCTGCGCCTCGCTGCGCCGGATCCATTGCTCCCGCAAAGCCTCTTTTCACCCCTGCAACGCGCGAAGCAGACGGCCTGGCGGTGGTTCGCGCGCGGTCTATCCGTCTCATTCGGCGCGTGGATCGGCTCACTCGTCCCGATGTACGTCTACTGGAATCTAATCACGCCGATTTCACTCATCGCGAATCTCGCTGTCGTGCCGATCGCGTTCTTCGTTCTGGCTGGCGCGCTCCT
>JBJMWW010000175.1:0-33516 GCA_045809945.1 Chthoniobacterales bacterium | reverse complement strand
CTCGGATTTACCGAATTGTCACGCGACGATCGTCACTTCCTCGCGAGAATTTCCGAATGAGAATTTCGGAAACCAGCGACTGAATGACGAGAGCGCGACGTAGAAAAAGCCGAGCTGGAACATGGTGAGAAACGGCACCGACAGATATTGACCGTGATCGATGGCGTACCAGAGGAAGTAGGTGAAGTAGAATGCGAAAGCGAACTCGGCGATTGGGAGCAGCGTCTTGATCGGCTTGTATTTGCAGCTCCGCCACGGCTGCGATTTGCGCTCAATTCCGTACTTTGGTGTGCGCGTGAAATCGCTGTGATGATTAAACATCGCCTCGAGCACAGCCCGCGCGTTGTTAATCGAAAGACCGACACCGAGCGCGAGCATCGCCGGCAAAAGGAGCAACTCGCGCATCCATGTGCGCGGATGGAGTTCGCGCTGTGCGCAAACGTAAAACACGGCAACCGACATTGAGGCGGCGAGGAAAATCGGCACATCGAGGAGCAGCGTACGGATCCAACCCTGCACCGGTCCGCCGCTCGACGGATGAAGCAGCACGCATAAACAGGCGAGCAGCAGATACGCGAAGTTGGAAGTGAGATGCGCCGTCGCCTCGATCTTGATCGGCAGCGGCAGCTTGCTGCGCCAAACAGTCGGTAAAAGTTTTTTGCACGTCTGGACCGAACCTTTCGTCCAGCGGTGCTGCTGCGACTTGAACCCGTTCATGTCCACCGGCAATTCGGCTGGTGTGACGACGTCAGGCACGAAGACGAACCGCCAGCCGCGGAGCTGCGCGCGGTAACTGAGATCGAGATCTTCCGTCAGCGTGTCGTGCTGCCACCCCCCGGCATCCTCGATACAGGATTTGCGCCACAATCCGGCGGTACCGTTGAAGTTGAAGAAGCGTCCGCTGCGGCTGCGCGCGGTCTGCTCGAGCAGCAGGTGACCATCGAGGAACATCGCCTGCACCCGCGTGAGCATCGAATATCGCCTGTTGAGGTGACCCCAGCGCGTCTGGAGCATTCCGATTCCCGGGTCGGTAAAATGATGGATTGTGCGCTGTAGAAAATCGCGCGGCGGGACGAAGTCCGCGTCAAGAATTCCAATCAGCTCGCCTTTCGCGGTCGCAAGTCCTGTTTCGAGCGCACCCGCTTTGAACCCCGTGCGATCTGTCCGGTGAATCAACTCCACATCGAAGCCGCGCGCCTGCAATTCGCCAACCGACTGCGCGCTCAGCTCGCGCGTGCTGTCGGTAGAATCGTCGAGCACTTGGATCTGTAGTTTTTCCTTCGGGTAATCCAGCTCGCTTACCGATTTGAGCAGCCGCTGCACGACGTACATCTCGTTGAACACCGGCAACTGCATTGTCACTACTGGCAGTTCGTCGAAGCGCGACTTCGGCAGCATCGGGTTGTCGCGATGCTTCAGGAAGAGATAGATAATGCAATAGCGGTGAATGCCATAGGCCGACAGCCCGAGCAGGACGCTCAGGTAACAAATGGTCCAGACAATCGATCCCACGCTTCCTTGCATAACGGTGATAGCTCGCCGCTTTGGAGGCGATAAGCGCGACATGATGCCGCGCAACGCGTGTGCGTCAAATCAAAAATACCCGTTTTGCCTCTAGAAACAACACGCGCGGCGTGCCAGATTCGCCCTCCGTTTCTCCTCGATGAAAACGCTCCTCGTCTTTGCTGTGGCCGTGGTTTGTTTGTGCGTGTCAGTGCCTGCGCAGCAGGAGTCGGTCGACCAACAGCACGAAAAGGAAGAGGCGGCGGTGAATCCGTACACCGAGCCCGAAGTCGACGAGATTTTCAAACAACTCGAGGACGTCAAGCCGCTACCGTACGAGCAACTGAAACGCGAGTTTCCGCAGACCTTTCCCGGCCCGCGCGAACAGCTCGGCCTTGTTTTCGGCACACTGATCGCGGATGGATTTCTGATCGTTTCGGCGGAACGCAAGGACCGCGTCGAGGATCTTGGGCGCGTGCTCTTGCGGCAAGCCAAAGCGCTCGGCGTCGGCGACCGGGTGATTCGCCACAGCGCCAGTCTGACGGAGCTCGGTAAGCGCGGCGATTGGGCGGGGATGCGGCGCGAGCTGAACGAGACGCAAACGGACGTGGAGCAGTTCATGACGCAGATGAAGGACGAGAAGCTGGCGCACCTTGTCGGGCTCGGTGGTTGGCTGCGGGGACTCGAAATCAGCTCGGGCGCGGTGGAGTTGAACTACTCGGCCGATCGTGCGCGCGGACTTTGGCAGCGCGATCTCATTCACTACTACGCAGAAGAGATGAAGACGCTGCCGCCGAATGTAGCGAGCAAGCCCTTGTTCCAAAAGCTGCACGCTTCAGTCGATCATATCCGTGACATCCTCGATAAAGCTCCGCCGGACACGATGAGTCTCGACGAGGTGAAGGCGCTTCACACCGAGGCGCGGGAAATTAATCTCCTGATTGCTCGTGTCGACTAAGGGGCGAAATTAGCGGCGCCATGCTCGGGTTGCGAGGCATCCGCAGGGACGGAGCGAGTGCAGGAGCGCACAGCGACCGCTTCGAGCGCTTTAACATCGTAGTCGCCATCCTGCTCGCCGGCTGGGTGCCGTCGATCCTGATGCTGGTCGTCTCTTACACGATCCTGACGAACACGCTCGAGACGAAAATCCTTCGTGATCGGCAAACGTTCGTGGAACTCGTCGCGCACATGGTGGGCGACGACCTCGGCCGCACCGGCGGCATCATCGAGTACTACCAGACACAACCCGACATCGCGAAGACTCTGCAGGAACCGAATGCCGCCGCTGCCGCGCAACAGTGGGTCAACGATACCTTTTATTCGCACCCGCGAATCGACGGATTATTCATCGTTTCGCGCGACGGAAAACTGATTGCCTCCGTGCCCGCGGTTTCGGCCGAAGCGAGTGACGTTTTCTCCCCGGATCTTTGGCGCGATGGCGCAACTGCTGCACCGGGCGCATTCGTCTCGCCTATCCATCCACGGCCGTCGGACGGTCGACGGGTGACGGACATCGTCGGTGCCGTTCGGGCACAAGACGGCACTATCGTTGGTTACCTGGGCGTATCAGTCCTGGTCGAAAGAATTGGTCGCCGCCTTTCGTCAATTCAGATGCAAGATCAGTCCCTGTGCCAGGTGCTCGATCAAACCGGAACACCGCTCTTCGCCGCGAACTTCGCTCCAAACTCTGGCGAAGTTCCGGCCCAGGATTCGGAGGTCATCCGCCAAATTCGGCGCACCAAAACCGGCCATATTGAGACCCGCGGCAAACTCTACTCCTTTAGTCCGGTTGAAAACACCGGCTGGCTAACCGTCGTTGAACAACCGCGTTCGGCCGCCTACCGACCAGTCACCGATCTGCTCAATAAAATCACCGTGCCGGTGGTGTGGCTGATCGTGCTGACTGCCGTTGCCGCCTGGCTCGCTGGAAAATTCACCCGACGTCAGCGCGAAGCACAGCGGCGGATCGAACGCGAAGTCATTTTCAACGAGAAGATCCTCGCAAACATGCCCAGCGGCATCGCGCTGATCGATCCCGAGTCGCGCAATTTCCTACAGGCAAACGACGCTTTTGCACGGATGGCCAAGCAGCTCGGCGGACTGGCAGCGGAGCGCGACATTTACGATACGACATACGACGAGGTGAAGATCGCTCCGGCAGAAGCAGTCGAGCGCGTCTTGAAGTTTGGTACACCTTTCCAGCTCATCGAGCAGCCGTTCACCGACACCCGCGGCCAGACGCATTTCGTGAACGTGAACATGCTCCGTCTGCAAGGCGCCGAGCGCATTCAAGGAGTGCTCTATTTAGTAGAAGACAAAACGCGCGACGTGACGCTCCGGCAGGAATTGATGGGGGCGAACGCCGCGAAAGATCAATTCCTCGCCACACTTTCCCACGAGCTCCGCAATCCCCTCACGCCAGTGATAGCAATGGTGACGGAACTTGAAGCCAGCAGTACACAATCAGAGGACGTTCGCTTCGCACTCGAAGTAATCCGGCGGAACGTCGAGCTCGAGGCGCGCTTAATCGACGACCTGCTTGACGTGACGCGCATCGCCCGCGGCAAACTGCAGCTCGCGCTGGAGAAGGTAAGCATCCACGAGATTTTGCGCCGCGCCTACGAGATCTGCCGGGACGAGATCGTAGCCAAGAATCTCAACACCGAGTTCCGCCTCCGTGCCGAGCACGATTACGTCCAAGGCGATTCTGCCCGGCTGCAGCAAGTGTTTTGGAATTTGATGAAGAACAGCGTGAAGTTCACGCCGCCGGGCGGGCGAATAATCGTTGAGACGGCAAATCCCGCGACCGACCGAATAGAGATCCGCATCACCGATACCGGCCTCGGCATCGAGCGGGAGCAGCTCGAGCGAATTTTCAACGCGTTTGAGCAGGGACAGACAGCAATCACCCGCCGATTTGGAGGCCTCGGCCTCGGCCTCGCGATTTCCAAAGCAATGGTGCAGGCGCACAACGGGCGAATTTGCGCCGAAAGTGGCGGCCGTGACAGCGGCGCGACGTTCATCGTTGAGCTCGAGAGCGTTGCGGCGCCCGTCGAAAGTCAGGAAGGCAAGATTGCTCCAGTTGCGGCACCGGCCGGTAACGGTGCGGGGACCGATGGCCGGCGGCGACGCATCCTGGTGGTCGATGATCACCGCGACACCTGCACGGGACTGCAAATGATATTGCAGCGGCGTGGTTACGAAGTGGCCACAGCGCACACTGCCGAAGAGGCCCTAAGCAAAGCGACATCCGACGACTTCGATCTCGTCATCAGCGACATCGGGCTGCCCGACCGTTCAGGTTACGAGCTGATGCAGGAACTTCGCGGGACTAAGAATGTTCGCGGTATCGCCCTGAGCGGTTACGGAATGGAAAGCGATATCCGACGTGCACATGAAGCGGGATTTTCGCAGCACCTCACCAAGCCGATCAACATCGATCAGCTGAGCACAGCGATCCACGAGCTGTTCGAGCCGGAAGAAAGCGTCCGCTAAGGCGCGTGGCTAACCTTGAGCGGGCTGCGGCTGCCCGTTGGAGTTGTTCGTTTCGTTCTTGTCTGCCGCTTCTTTCAGCTCGCGCGACAATTTCTCCACCCGTTGACGCATGATTTTGCCCGCCTTGAATTTGACCGTCGCGCGCGGCGGAATCGTGAAACTACTCCCAGGTTGGTTCGGATTGCGACCGACGCGCGGTTTCGTCAGGCGGGGTTGAAACACTCCGAAATTGCGCAGTTCAACCGGCACATTACTAGCCAGTGCATTGGTGATGTGATCAAGCGTTCGCTGCACGACCTCGAACACGTCATGCTGGACCATGCCGGTCTGATTGCTGATTGCGACGACGATGTCGCGCTTGGTCAGCTTCGCCATACAGAAAGGTATCGCTTGCCGTCATAGCCGCGCGTGGCAAAAAGCGAAAATTTTTTGTGTGGATTTGGGTACCGCAACCTGCTGCACGGAGCGGCTTTGCCGCTGATCAGTAGCTCGTCGCCGGCCGGCGCAGCAGCTGATTGAAAAAGAATGCCACGGGATGCTGCTCTTCAAGCGCCCGGCGTTTTGATTTCAACTGGCCCTGCAACACGCCGCATTTCGTGAACACGCTGTTCCACTCCGCCTCGAGGCGCCGCACATCTTCGCCGGTAAGTTCGCGCACGCCGCGCATCGACACGCTCCGCTGGAGCACATTCATCGCACGCCCCGAAAGATCGAGCAGCCCTAACTCGGTCAGCACGTGCTCGGTTTCCTGCAAAAGATTCGATCGGATTTCCGTGAACTGCCGCTCCTGATCCGCCGAAATGATCGGACTGGATTTGTCCAGGGAATAGGTGATCAGGTCGTGCAGTTTCTTCCAGTTATCGAGCTGGAGGCTGAGCAAACGCAGCCGGCGATTGAGCGTCTTGTCTTTCATGAATTTGATGTGCCGGAGAGCTCGAGCGTCTCGTCGAGCTTTTGCAAATTGTCGATCAGGAGGTGCGCCCAAGGCCGATCAACTGTCTGAACCTGGCTGATGATTCCTTCTTCAAAATAGAAACGGCCCTGCCGCCACCGGAACACTTCGGCGACCGCTGGCTCGCCTTCCAGCGCGCCGAAGACCGCGTGCCGGACGGATCCATGCGCCAAGTAAATCTCACTATCGCCGCGGCGGCTCTTGAACGTGAATCGCCCACTCCGCTGCCCGAGACAGCTCATCTGCAAAATTTCCGCGGCTGAAAACTGGTTCAAATTCCCGATCAGTGAATGGCAAGGATCGATTCCTTCCGCCGGGGTAACCGTGCCGCCAAGAGCCCGCACGAAGACGCGCAGTTGCGAGGTCAGTCGGCTCTCGCTCGTATTACTCGGCACTGCGGTAATTTTCTGCCGGTTCGCTTTCTGCAAAAACTCGCCGTCGTACGGCTTGGGTGCGAGGCAGAGCACCTTGAGCGATGGAAAATGTTGCCGTGCGGTCGTCGCCTGTTCGATTGCGATCGCCTGCTCGCCCTCGGCGACAAAGCCGTCAAAATTCTCGGCCAGCAGTGCCGAAATCGCCTCGCCCATTGAGCGGACAATCCGCGTCTCCAGCCCGTTGAAGCTCTCGAAAATAGAGAGAGCCCGGTCTTGAAAAACCGGATCGCGATTAAGAATTAGCAGCCTCGCTTCCACAATTCCCGCTTGGACGCGGGTAATTACGTGAAGCAGGAACCTTGCCGATGGCCGAGGTCACTTCCGCCAATGAGACTGGCGTGGAGCAGCGTAGTTCTCCGGAGCAATTTCATGGGCGGTACGAAAATGCGTTTTCGCAACCTCGCTCAAAACCGCGGGACCCCGTTTTTCAACTAGCTCGCGCGCAGCTGTTTTGACCTGGGCCGACACGCCGCGTCCTAATTTCACGCCAAACGTCTTGCTCCGAGCGTGCAGCCAGTCGATGAACGCTTCGCGCGCCAGGATCGATGCCGCCGCCACGGCCACATCGGATTCCGCGCGGGTGCGCTGTTCCATTTTGATTTTCTGGCCGTGCTGCATGAGCGAGCGCTCGATCACTCGCGCATCAGCGAATTTGTCGGACAAGGCGCGCGGGCAGTCCGGCTTTCTCGCGAGCAGATTCTCGATCACGCGAGCGTGACCCCAGCCCAGGAGCGAGTTCAAATTGCCGAATTTTTCGTAGAGCTGATTGTAACGCTCCGGACCGATCGACACCGCCTCGACTAAGCCATGCGCCTCTTTGCGAATCGTGTCCGCGAGCGCACGAATCCGCGCGTCGGAACCGATCCGTTTGCTGTCGACAACGCCGGCATCGATCAGCTTTCGCGCGATTCCACGATCGACATACACGCCGGCGATCACGAGTGGCCCAAAAAAATCGCCTTTCCCGCTTTCATCGACACCGAAGTGCGGCTCGAACATTTCCGGCGAGTGCACCTCCTCATAGCCGAGCTTCGCTTCGCCCAAAATTTTTGGCTCGAGCTCGAACTGTACGAACTCCTCGATGCCTTTTCCCTGGAGCAAAAGCTTCGGCCCTTTCTCGTAGACGGCCGCGCTGAGCTTGTTCTTCTGCGCGAAAAAGAGCGTGTAGGGTTTGGGCGAGAATGTGAAGCCGGTCTCCTCGAGCAAGGCGCGCAGCTGTTCCGCCTGTTCGTTCGTGAGCGGTTGCGTATAGGAATTCATCGTGATCGCGTCACCTGCTCCATTCCGTAGAGCGCTCCTCGCGTGGTATGGCAAGCACGGACGCGATTTGCCGTGGCGCCGCACGCGCGATCCTTACGCGATTCTCGTCTCCGAGTTCATGCTCCAGCAAACGCAGGTCGCGACGGTGCTGCCGTATTACGAGAGATGGATGCGGCGATTCCCAACGTTTGCCGCGCTCGCAGCGGCCAGTGAATCAGAAGTGCTGCACGCGTGGCAAGGCCTCGGCTACTACAACCGGGCGCGAAATCTCCACGCAACTGCGCAGCGGATCGTGGACAAACATGACAGCACGTTTCCACTCGCAACCAAACTGCCCGGCGTCGGCCGTTACACCGCCAATGCAGTCGCGACCTTCGCATTCGATTCATCGGTGCCGACCGTGGAAGCAAACATCGCGCGCGTTCTAAGCCGCGTGCACAACATCACGATCTCGATCGATTCCGCAGCCGGTCGGGACGCGCTCTGGTCGGCGGCGCAAGCGCTGCTGCCGCGAACCGGCGCCGGCAAGTTCAACTCGGCGCTGATGGATCTCGGTGCGCTCATCTGCACACGCGAACCGAAATGTACCGTGTGTCCGGTGAAACGCTTTTGCGGAACGCGCGATCCGTTGCAGCTGCCGATCAAGAATGCAAAACCGCAAACGAAATATCTGACCGAAAACTACGCGTTCGATTTTCGCGGCGGCAAAGTTCTGCTCGAACAATCGAGCGGCCGCTGGCGCGGTATGCGGATTCTGCCGCGGACGAATTCGAGCGGTCGCGCGATTTATGCATCACGTTTCGCGTTCACGAATCATCGGATCGATCTCATTGTGTTCGCGCGAACTCTTTCGCCGGACGAAACCCGCAGTTGGTTCACGCGCGATCAGCTCGATGCGATCGCGATGCCGTCGCCGCATCGGCGCGCGCTGAACGCGCTGCTTGCCCGGAGCGACGCGCGCATGAAACGTGTCGCATCGTGAAAACGTCCGTTCCCGACGAGCGCGGCCATTTCGGTCCATACGGCGGAATGTTCGTGCCCGAAACGCTCGTTGCCGCGCTCGAGGAACTGAGGGCCGAATACGAACGTGCCAGGGTCGACCCGATTTTTCAGAACGACCTCAATCTGCTGCTCCGCGATTTCGCCGGGCGGCCGACGCCGCTTTACTTCGCCGAACGCCTGACGAAGCGGCTCGGCGGCGCGAAGATTTACCTGAAGCGCGAAGACCTGCTCCACACCGGCGCGCACAAAATCAATAACGCGCTCGGCCAGATTCTGCTCGCGCGGCGGATGGGTAAACAGCGCGTTATCGCCGAGACGGGCGCGGGTCAGCACGGTGTCGCGACCGCAACGGTCGCGGCGCGCTTCGGTTGCGAATGCAGCGTTTACATGGGCGCAGTCGACATGGAGCGACAGGCGCTCAACGTCGCGCGAATGAAATTTCTCGGCGCGAAGGTGATCGCGGTCACAGCCGGCCAGGCCACACTGAAGGAAGCGATTAACGAAGCGATGCGGGATTGGGTGACGAATGTTCGCGCGACTCATTACATTCTTGGGAGCGCGCTTGGCGCTCACCCCTACCCGATGATGGTGCGCGATTTTCAGCGCGTGATCGGAGTCGAAACGCGCCGGCAAATTCTCGAACGCGAGGAGCGTTTGCCCGATCTGCTGATCGCGTGCGTCGGTGGCGGAAGCAACGCGATCGGCATGTTTCATCCATTTCTCGATGATGCGAACGTGCGAATGATCGGCGTCGAAGCCGGAGGCGAAGGTATTCGCTCAGGAAAACACGCCGCGAGATTTCAAGGCGGAAAGCTCGGGGTGCTGCAAGGGACCCGCACATTCGTGCTGACGAATACCGACGGACAAATCGAGCTCACGCATTCCGTTTCCGCCGGACTGGATTACGCCGCCGTTGGGCCAGAGCACAGTTATTTGCGCGACGCCGGTCGCATCGAGTACACCTACGCGACCGACGACGAAGCACTCGCCGCATTTCGCACGCTCGCCGAAACCGAAGGAATTATTCCGGCGCTCGAGACCGCGCATGCGATCGCGCACACAATCAAAGTCGCGCCGACGATCAAAGGTGACGAGTTGATCGTCGTGAATTGTTCGGGTCGCGGCGACAAAGATGTGGCGCAAGCGGCGGCGCATTTCCAAATGCAATGAGAAGCATGACTGGTTACGGCCGCGGCGAAGCGGCGGATGACGCAGCGAAGTTCACCGTCGAACTCAACGCCGTGAACCGGAAGCAAAGCGAGATCGTGATGAATCTGCCGCGCGATCTCACCGCGCTCGAGCCGCGGATTCGCGAGGCAATCAACAGCAAGGTTTCGCGCGGCCGCATCAACGCGGCGTTGCATGTGCAAAGCGCGAACGGCGCGGCCAAGCTCGCGCTCGACAGCGAACTCGCTCGCTCCTATCACGACGCGATGCGAACGCTGCAAAAAGAATTGAGCGCCCCGGGCGAAGTTACTATCGGCATGGTGTTGCAGGCACCGGGCGTGATGCGATCGCCCGAACAGACGTTCGACGCGGCGAAAGCCTGGCCGGCTGTCGAAGAAGCGCTCACGCGCGCGCTTGCTGAGCTCGTCGCGATGCGCGAGCGCGAAGGCAAACATCTCGCGAAGGACTTGATTCATCGGCTGAAGAGCCTGCGCACCTTGATAAAAGAAGTCCGCGTCCTGCATCCGAATGTAGCAAAGCGTTATCGCGCGACGCTCCGCGAACGGCTCGCCGCGGCCGGACTCGACATCGCTCTGGACGATGAACGGCTGCTGAAGGAAGTCGCTGTCTTTGCCGATCGATCGGATGTTTCGGAAGAGCTGACCCGGCTCGAAACTCACTTGAAGGAATTCGCGCATCACCTGCGCAAGAACGAGCCGGTCGGCCGCACACTTGAATTTATGACGCAGGAAATTGCGCGCGAGCTAAACACACTCGGCGCTAAAGCGAACGACGCGCAGATCTCGCAGCACGTCGTCGCGTGCAAGGCAGAGCTGGAGAAAATTCGCGAGCAGGTGCAGAACCTTGAGTAATCACTTTGGCCGCACGGGCATCTTGTTCGTGGTCTCCGCACCGTCAGGTGCCGGCAAGACGACGCTCTGCGATGCGCTGCGGCAAACGTCAGATTTCGTTTACTCGGTCTCGTGCACGACGCGGCCGCCGCGTGCGAGCGAGATCGACGGCGAAGATTACCGGTTCATTTCAGAAGTGGATTTCGTCGCGCGGATTGGCGGCGACCAATTTTTAGAGCACGCGAAAGTGCACGAACATCGTTATGGGACTTTGCGCGAACCGATCGTGTCGAATTTGAAACAGGGCATTGATGTGCTGATCGACGTCGACACGCAAGGAGCCGCGGTGATTCGCAACTACGACAATAAGTTCATTCGCGACGCACTGTGCGACGTGTTCATCATGCCGCCCGATCTCGAAGAACTGCGGCGACGTTTGATAAAACGCGGCACGGAAACGAATGCCCAGATCGAGTTGCGCTTGAAAACTGCGGCGCGCGAGATGGTGCTGTGGCGTGACTACCGCTACACGATCATCAGCAAATCGATTGAGGAAGATCTGCAGAAGTTCCGCCAAATCATGGGCGCGGAGCGTTATCTCAGCCGAAGGTTGATTAAGAAATGAGCGATGCCTCGAAACAAAAATGCGTTGTGCTCGGCGTGACCGGCTCCATCGCAGCTTACAAAGCTGCCGAGCTCGCGAGCCTCCTTTTCAAACAGCGTCATCAAGTTTTTGTCGTGATGACGAAGGACGCGACGGAGTTCGTCACGCCGCTCACGTTGCAAACGCTGTCGAAAAATCCGGTGCTGACGAGCTTTTACGACGAGAAAGAAAACTGGCGACCCGGTCACATCGACCTCGCGGATCGCGCTGACTTGCTGCTCATCGCGCCGGCGACCGCTCACATCATTGCAGAGCTGGCGAACGGGCTCGCCGGTCATCCGCTGGCGGCGATTGCGCTCGCGACGCGCGCACAAATTTTGATCGCGCCGGCGATGAACGGAAAGATGTGGGAACACGCCGCAACGCAGGACAACGTTGCGAAGTTGAAATCGCGCGGCGCGGAATTCATTGGGCCGGAAGAAGGAATGCTCGCGTGCGGTTACGAAGGTGCGGGGCGTTTATGGAAGGTGGATGACATCGCCTTTCGCGCAGAGTTCCTGTTGCGCCGGCACGACAAGCTGATCGCGTGAAGTTCGTCGTCACGGCGGGGCCGACGCGGGAGCCGCTCGACCCGGTACGATTCATCAGTAACCGCTCGTCCGGAAAAATGGGCTACGCGATTGCGGAAGCTGCGATGGAAGAGGGACACGAGGTCACGTTGATCTCCGGACCGGTGTGCATCGAGCCGCCGAGTGGCGCGCGCCTCGTGCAAATCACGACGAGTGACGAACTGCACGATGCAGTGCGAAACGCGACCGGCGGTTCCGACGTGCTGGTGATGTCCGCAGCGGTCGCCGATTACAAACCGACAAAGTTCGCGGCGCAGAAATCCGCAAAGCAGCGCGACAAATTCGTGATCGAACTGCAACCGACAACCGACATTCTCGCTTCGGTCGCGTCAGCAGATCGGAATTTTTTCGTCGTCGGCTTCGCAGCGGAAACGCATGAGCTCGAGGAGCGCGCATTAAAAAAACTGCGCGCGAAAAATTGCGACATGATCGTGGCGAACGATGTGAGTCGCAGCGATTCGGGAATGGAATCGGACGAAAATGAAGTCGTGATCTTCACGCGCGACGGCGAATCGCAGCGCATTGTGCGCGCTCAGAAAAAAATTATCGCGCGCGAACTGGTGAAAAAAATTTGCATTGAAGCGAAAAAAGTTTTGACAAAAAAATCATGACAGTTAGTTCGTGCATTAGTGAACTTATTCACAAATTGTTCACACCCGCCGCAAATGCGGCATGAAAGGGGGGATATCTAATGGCAGCGAAGAAAAAAGCTTCGAAGAAGGCCGCTAAGAAAAAAGCATCAAAGAAGGGCGGAAAGAAGCACTAACTAACGCCACACCCCACGGAACTCGCCGTTCGGCGATTTCCTCACGTTAACTCAACCCGGGAGAAGAACGTTTTCTTCTCCCGGTTTTTTTTGTGGCGAATTGTGCGAGCTAGTGTGCGATGACGGAATATCTCGATGCCGCAATCGAAGCGGCGCAGGCCGCGGGCGAACTGCTCTGCGAGAATTTTGGCGAGCGGTTGCGGATCAATTCCGAGACGCGTCACGACATCAAACTCGAGATCGACGTGCGAACGCAGGAGCTGATCACGCGTTCGTTGCTTTCAAAATTTCCGCAGCACGCGCTCTACGGCGAAGAAGGAATCGTTGGCGATCAGGCGAGCGAATTCCAATGGATCGTCGATCCCCTCGACGGCACGGTGAATTTCTTTTACTCGATTCCGCACTTCTGCGTTTCCATTGCGCTGCGGCGCGCCGGCAAAATTGTTGTCGGTGTGATTCTCGATCCGTTGCGGCGTGAACTTTGGACCACGCGAGCGGGCGAACCGACAACTCTTAACGGTGTTTCCGTCAGCGTAAGCAAGCGCGAGACAATTGCGGACGCGGTGGTCTCCGTTGGTTTGTCGAAGACCAGCGCAACGATCGAAGCCGGCCTTCCGGTCTTGTCGGACATGGTCCATCAGGCGCGCAAATGCCGGTTGCTCGGGAGCGCGGCGCTCGACATGGCATACGTCGCGTGCGGACGATTCGATGCCTATGTCGAACAGGGGATTAGTTTGTGGGACATCGCGGCCGGTTGGATTCTGGTCGAGAACGCAGGCGGCAAAGTGGAACTCACCCCGCGACGCGATATGCCGAACAAATTCAGCATTATCGCGTCAAGCGGGCGCTTCAATCTGAAAACCTGATGGCGACACGTTGCGGCATTGGTTATGACGCGCACCGGCTGGCGTCGAACCGGAAACTGATTTTGGGCGGGGTGGAAATTCCGCACGGACTCGGGCTCGAAGGTCACTCCGATGCGGATGTGCTTTGTCACGCGATCGCGGATGCGTTGCTCGGCGCGATCGGCGAACGCGACATCGGCCATCACTTTCCGAACTCGGATGAATCGATTCGCGGCATCAGCAGCATCGCGATTCTGGAGCGTGTACGGGAACTCCTCGCAAAAGCGAGCGGACGAATCGTGAACGTCGACGCGACACTGCTCGCAGAAGCGCCGAAGATTTCGGCGCACATTGATGCGATGCGCGAGAAGATCGCGAATGCGCTGCGAATCGACTGTCCGCGCGTGAGCATCAAAGCGACCACGAACGAAGGCCTGGGCGCGATTGGCCGCGCGGAAGGAATGGCCGCGATGGCGGTCGCATCGGTAGAACAAGACTAGTCTGTGTTTTTGTCATTCCGAGCGCAGAACCCGTAGTCGAAGAGACGCTCTGATGGCGATTCGCCTTTTTAACACCTACTCGCGCGAGCTGGAGGAATTTCGGCCCATCGATCCGCCGAGCGTGAAGATGTACACTTGCGGGCCGACGGTTTATAGCGAGGCACACATCGGAAATTTCCGCGCCTATTTGTTCGAAGATTTGGTGCAGAGGCACCTCGAATCCCGCGGCTACAAAGTGCATCGGGTGATGAACATCACCGACGTCGATGACAAAACGATCCGCGGCTCGCGCGAACAACGGAAGCCACTCGCGGAGTTCACCGCGCCCTTTAAGCGCGCGTTTTTCGAAGACCTCGGAACACTGCGCATAAAACGCGCAGACGAATTTCCTGAAGCGACTGATCCGAAACACATCGCGCGGATGATCGAGATGATCAGCATTTTGATCGACCGTGGACTGGCGTATCAGGCAGAAGACAAATCGGTTTATTTCCGGATCAAAAATTTCCCGGATTACGGCAAGCTCGCGCACTTCAATCTTGACGAGCTGCAGTCAACCGGCCGGGTGCGTAATGACGAATACGAGAAAGAAAACATCGGCGATTTCGCGTTGTGGAAAGCGTGGGACGAGGAAGACGGCGATGTGGCGTGGGACTCGCCGTGGGGCCGCGGTCGACCCGGCTGGCACATCGAGTGCAGTGCGATGTCGACGCAGTTGTTAGGCGAGCAGCTCGATATTCATTGCGGCGGCGTTGACAACATTTTCCCGCACCACGAAGCGGAGATCGCGCAGACCGAAGGGGTGACGGGAAAACACTTTGTGCGCTACTGGCTGCATTGCGCGCACCTGCTCGTCGAAGGGCAAAAGATGTCGAAATCGCTCGGGAACTTTCACACCCTTCGCGACGTGCTGGCGCGCGGTTACAGCGGACGCGAGGTCCGTTACGCATTGATGCGGGTGCATTATCGCGCGCCGCTCAACTTCACGTGGGACGGAATGGATGAGGCGCGCGAAGCGCTGCGGAGAATTGACGACTGGGCGACTCGAGTGAGAGAAGCGGCCAACGCCGAACGCCCAACGGCGAACGTCGACCATCCAAACGAAAATCCTTTCGCTGAAGCACTGGATGACGATCTGAATATCTCCGGTGCGCTCGGCGTTTTGTTCGACAAGATTCGCGAATCGAATCGCAAGCTCGATACGACGACGCTCGCGCCGGCAGACGCACAACGCCTGCTGTCGTGGTGGGAAGGCGTTAATCAGGTCCTCGCGATCAGCGGCGGCGACATGCAGGTGCCGTCGGAAATCACGGAGCTCGTTGCGCAGCGCGCGCAGGCAAGGCTTGAAAAAAAATGGCAGGCCAGTGATGAATTGCGCGACCGCATTACCGCGCTCGGCTGGGAAGTTCGCGACACCAAAGATGGACAGAAGGTGACGCGGCGCGGCGGTGCCTAACGACTTCATGTTTGAGCCCGCCGAATACCTGAGCCTCGATCACACCGCTCACTCGAAGCTTTTCGAAAGCCAGCGCTATGTCTGGGACGCGTTGAATCAGATCGCGAGCTACCTGCAGTTTCGATTGAAGCCGGCGGTGCTCGGTGAGCTGGTCGGAAAACCGTTCATCAGCAACAACGTCTACATCGGAGCTGGAACGGTGGTCGAACAGGGCGCTCTACTTAAAGGGCCGGCGTGGATTGGCGAGAACTGTCACATCCGCAGCGGTTGCTACGTCCGCGAGAACGTGATCGCAGGCGACGGCGTTGTGATGGGCAACTCGTGCGAGTTCAAGAACTGCATCCTGTTCGATGGCGCACAGGTGCCGCACTTCAATTACGTCGGCGATTCTATTCTCGGCTATCGCGCGCATCTCGGCGCCGGCGTGATCTTATCGAACGTGAAGCTCGATCATCGCGAGATTGATGTGATCACAACCGACGGCACTATCGCGACTGGACTCAAAAAATTCGGCGCCATCGTTGGCGATCGAACGGAAATCGGATGTAACGCCGTGATCAATCCTGGCGCCGTCATCGGCCGCGACTGCATCATTTATCCGAGCGCGAACTTTCGCGGTGTGTTGCCGCCGCGCAGCATCGTCAAGGTTCAACAGAACATTCAGATCCTCACTCGACGCGACCTGTAGCAGCTGGCGGATGGGCGGGGATTCGAACCCCGGGTGCCGGTGAAGGCACACACGCTTTCCAGGCGTGCACAATAGACCGCTCTGTCACCCATCCGTTTCGCAGGAGTTTACAATTGCAATCGGCGAAACAGTTCGTCGAGCGGTAGTTGAAGGCAGATATAGAATTCACCGAACTCGCCGTAGAGCGCGCTTACTTCATCGAAGCGCATTTGGTAGACGATCGATTTGATCTGGAACGTGTCGTTAGCGAACAAAGTGACGCCCCACTCCGCGTCGTCGAGACCACTCGAGCCGGTGATAAGCTGTTTCACTTTCCCGGCGTACTGCCGTCCGACTGCACCGTGGCCGAGCATGAGCTTGCGACGCTCTTCGAATCCGAGCGCGTACCAATTGCGCTGCTCTCCGCGACGCTTACTCATGTTGTAAAAACAAACGACCGGCCAATCAGGCAAAGTCGGATAAACGCGCTCGTGCCGGTAATGCTTCATCCGCTCGTCGAACGCGCTCATCGCTTTTTCGAAGTCGGTCGTGCCGCGCTCCAACTTCTGCTCCCGTTCGAGCGTGTGCGCGTAATCTTCGGCGGTCGTGCGATATTCGCTCTCTTCGGTAAGTGACAGATAGCTGTAGACCGGCTCGAGCACGTCGGCGCCGAGGGAGAGCGTGAGGCGTTTTTCGATTTCATTGGCGCGGTGCAGATCGGGCGTGATGAGCATGAACGCGAGATCCGCCTTGGGTGTGACGACGCTCAACGTCAGTAATTGCGTTTCCGGCGTGGCGCGGACTTCCTGGACGAGCGAGGCGAGCGCGGTTTTGCCGGCGCGCTGTTCCTCCGGCGTCAGCAAATCCCACTGTGCGTGTTCGACCCGGTAGAACAGATGAAGGCAATGCCAGCCCTGCTCGGGAATGAGTTCTTTGTCGCTCACGCGCCCAGTGTCCGCAGCGCCCGCGCGACAATCAAGCTGCGTTCACAGTGCGCGGCAGATGAGGGACGCAATACTCTTCGCCATCGCGTGACACGCGGAAGTCGAGATTCGGATCGCTCAGTTCGGTCGCGCCGCAAACCGCGCATTTGTGGAGTGGCTCTTCGTCGGATCGCGTTTGCACTTCAAAACGTTTCCGCCGCGACGCGACCTCCTGGCGATGTCGCGCTTCGTAGATGAATTCGGGGCCGAAGAAGATGAGAAAATTGCTCAGAGCAGCGACGAGAGCGAGCCGGTAAGAATTCGTCCCGACAACAAAGCCATAAAGCATGAAGGCGGCGGCAACCCAGGCGAGCCATTTCACTTTTACCGGCAGAATGAAAAAGACGTAGATGACTTCGTCCGGGTAGAAGCGTGCGAAGCCGAAGAAGAGCGCAGCGAGCAGCATCGAGTTCGAGAATGTCGTATCGCGCGCGATAAAGGCGGCGATCGTGGTGCCAATCACACCAACAATGAAATAGAGCGTCAATCGAAAGGCCCCCCACGCGCGTTCGAGTCCGTCCCCGACGAACCAGAGAAACCAGAGCGCGAGGAGCAGCATGAGCGGGCTGGTTGTTTGCGGCAGGAAAATGTAAGTGACGAGTCGCCAGACTTCGCCGTGCATAATCCGTGTCGGATTGAGCCCAAGAAATTTTTCGAAGCCGGGATTCAGCAGGACGAGCAGGAAGACGAGCGCGGTGAGCGCGACAACGGCACGGATCAGGCCGGGAATGGCAATGAAACCGATCCGCCGCTCGAGTTTGTCTAGGAAACTCATCGCATACTCATCGTAACCGCGGCATGGACCGCGCGTTCGTTGACGCTCGATAAGCCGCCGCTACCATGTCGCTCATGTCTGCCCTGAAACGCACACCGCTGTATGACGAGCACGTGCGGCTCGGCGCAAAGATGATTCCGTTCGGCGCGTGGGAGATGCCGGTGCAATACAGCGGCATTGTCGACGAACATCAGGCCGTGCGAAAGAACGTTGGCGTATTCGACATTTCGCACATGGGCCAGCTGATCGCGTCGGGCGAAAACGCGAGCGAATGGCTGAATCGCATGCTGACAAACAACATCGACAAGCTCGATGTCCGGGGCGGTCAGTACACCTTTCTGCTCAATCAAAATGGCGGGATTATTGACGATCTCATCGCCTATCGGATCGAAGCGAATCGCTATTTGCTCGTCGTAAACGCGTCGCGCTCCGAGGAAGACTTCGCCTGGCTCAACGCACATATTCTCCCTGGGGTGACGCTCGAGAATCGCAGCGACAATTACGCCGGACTCGCGATCCAGGGTCCGCATATCGGAGAACTGTTCCGCATAATGCTGGGCGACGGTTTCGAACTACCGGCGCGCAACACGATAGCCGACACGCAACTGAACACGATGCCGATCGCGATCGCGCGAACTGGTTATACCGGCGAAGACGGCGTGGAAGTTTTCATGGAGTCGAAATATGCGCCGGCCGTTTGGACGACGGTGCTGGACAAAGGAAAACCGCTCGGCATTCGGCCATGCGGGCTCGGCGCGCGCGACACGTTGCGACTGGAAATGTGCTACCCGCTCAACGGCAACGACCTCACACCTGAACACAACCCCCTCGAGGCGGGCCTCGGGTTCTTCGTCGACTTAACGAAACCGAATTTCACCGGCCGCGAAGTGCTCGCACAGATGAAAGAACAAGGTTTGAAACGCCGCCTCGTGCCGTTCCGCATGCAGGGCAAAACGCCGCCGCCGCGTCCGCACTACTCCGTTTTTCGCGACAACGAACGGCTTGCCGAAATCACAAGCGGGACATTGTCCCCGAGTCTCGGTTACGGAATTGGCATGGCATATCTGCCGAGCGACGATGCGAAAATCGGCACTGAGCTGCAGGTCGAAATCCGCGGGCAAAAATTTCCTGCTGTCATCGAGAAGAAACCGCTCTACAAGAAACAGTCATGAGCCAGGTCCCTGACGATCTCCGTTACGCAGAATCTCACGAATGGGTACGCGTCGAGGGCGAGAATGCACGCGTCGGCATCAGCGACCACGCGCAGGCCGAGCTGACCGATGTCGTGTTCGTCGAGCTGCCGCAGGTTGGACGTCAGGTGAACGCGCGTGAAGCGACGGCCGTTGTTGAGTCGGTTAAAGCGGCGAGTGACATCTACGCTCCAGTCAAAGGCACAATCGTCGACGTGAACAAGGCGCTGGAGAACGATCCTGGCCTGATCAACCGCGAGCCATTCGGAGAAGGTTGGATCTTTGTGCTGAAGCTCGATTCGCCCGATGAGGTGAATCAGCTGAAAGATGCCGCAGCTTACCGACAGCAGATCGGCTAGCCGAAGAGCAGCTGATCGATCCCCCGCACAAATTCGTCGAGCCGCATGGGTCCAGCGAAAAACGTGTAACCGCCGAGCACACCGGCTGACGCCACTTCGGTAGGACTCACTGGCGACATGCATAGTAGCGGCGTGTCGTGCGCGAGGTGCATCGCTTCACCTGAGCTCGTCATGTGATCGAGCAAAATCAGGTCAGGATGAAACCAGCGCGAGACTTCCAGCGCGCGTTCGTCGTCGTGTTCCTCGCGGACGGCGTAACGACCGGTGCGCTCGAGCGCTGCACGCATCGTCCGCGTGTGCATCGGATCGCGCTCGATCAGCAGCACTCGTTTTTGGAACGTCACAACGCCGCGCTAACCAGCATCGGGTGTGCCAGCGTTAAACCAGCGACGAAACGGTATTAATCGCGAGCGCGAGAATGACAGTATTGAACGCGAACGAGATGATGCCGTGGAGCAAGACGAGCTGCCGCATTTCGCGCGACGTGACCTGCACATCGGAGACCTGAAAGGTCATGCCGATGACGAAAGAGAAGTAAGCGAAGTCCAGATAGTTCGGCGCGCAATCACCCGGGAAATCCAGACCGCCGGCGTGATCCTGACCGCCCGGCTCATCGTCGCCATAAAAGGTGTGCGCGTAACGCATCCCGAAGACCGTATGGGTAACGCCCCAAGCACCGAGCACTGCCAACAGGGTCATCAAACAATGCAGCAGCAGGTGCGGGCTTTGGGTCCCCTTCGTGTTGTGAAGAAGATAGACCACGGCGAACAGCGAAGAGGTAGCGCCGATCACGAGGAATACGGAGATCAACGATCTGCTGAGATCCTGTTCCTGAGCGCGGCGGCGCAGCGCGTCATCCGGTGTCGTTAAAATCGTCAGCCAGGCGAGCGCCAGAACGCTGAGTGCAAAGACATCCCACGTGAGCATTGCGAGTGTCCAGAAGCGCACGCGGTTGTGGAGCACGGCGAACGCGGCTGCAGCAAAGCAGAAAGAGAACGCGAGGCGATGTCGCGCATCGTGTTCCAGCCATCTCGTTAACTGCGCCACGGCGATCGGTAGTTAAGCGTTCCGCTGCGCGCCGCTGCAAGCGCGTTATCCCACCGCGTTGATTGGTCGGACCGAACCCGTTAGGCGAAGTCGCGCTTTTTTAGCAGGACGGGCTATGCTTAATTCGAAATCCCAATGGCATCGCCGGCGAAAAATGCCGCCGAAGAGATGAACTTCGAGCGCGCGATGGAACGACTCGAGACGATTGTTGATGAGATGGAGTCGGGCAAGATGATGCTCGAAGAGCTCATCGTGCGTTACGAAGAAGGGATGAAGCTGGTGGGGATCTGTCAGGAACGGCTTGCGACCGCGGAGAAACGGATCGAGATCATTACACGCAATCACGCGGGCAAAGCGGTGGTGAAGGAATTTGAACCGGGAGCAACCGAAACTTCACGCGCAGCAAGATCCGAAGACAAAGAAAATGGCACAGACGTCAGTCTCTTCTGAATCAACGACAGCGAACCGGCTGCTCGACGGCATTCGTTCGCCCGCGGATATCAAAGTGATCCGGGAGCAGGACTTGCCGCAGCTGGCGCAGGAAGTTCGCGATGAGCTGGTCAAGACCCTGTCGCAAACTGGAGGTCATCTCGGCCCGAACCTTGGGGTTGTCGAACTGACGATCGCGCTCCATCGCGTCTTCAATACGCCGAAGGACAAATTCGTCTTCGATGTCAGCCATCAGGGCTACGTGCACAAAATGTTCACCGGCCGCCTCGATCGCATTCAAACGATGCGGCAATACCAGGGCCTGAACGGATTTCTGCTGCGCACCGAAAGCGAGCACGATTGTTACGGCGCAGGACATGCCGGAACCGCGTTGTCCGCTGGCCTCGGCATGGCGGTCGGTCGCGATCTGCGCAAGAGCGACGAGAACGTTGTCGTCGTCGCGGGTGATGCCGCGTTTACCTGCGGCATCAGTTACGAAGCGCTTAACAATGCCCGAGCACAGACGAAACGCTTTATCGTTGTCTTAAATGACAACGAGTGGTCGATAGCGAAAAACGTCGGCGCGATCTCAAGCTACTTCAACGCAATCACCACGAATCCGACCTACGCGGGATTGCACGAGAAAGCGCGGCGTTTCATCGAGTACATCGCGGGCAAAGGCGCGGTGGAACTGGCGCACAAATTTGAGGAAGGCGTTAAGAATCTGCTCGTGCCGAGCGTGATTTTTGAGGAGCTCGGATTCCGATACTACGGTCCGATCGACGGCCACGACATTCCGCTGCTCACTCGCACGTTCGAATTTCTCAAAACGCAGGATGAGCCGGTCTTACTGCACATTCTGACGAAAAAAGGCAAAGGCTACGACCCGGCAATCGCAAAGCCCGATAAATTCCACGGTCTCGGCAAATACAAGATAGAGAGCGGCGAGACCGCGGGGAGCCCGACACCCACTTACTCGGAATGGATCGGAAAAACGCTGGCGAAGTTTGGCGAATCAAACCGCAAGCTTGTGGCGATCACAGCGGCAATGCCGAGCGGCACCGGCCTCGGAACTTTTCAGCAGGCGCATCCGGATCGTTACTTCGACGTCGGCATCGCGGAGGAACACGCAGCGCTTTTCGCCTGCGGCCTGGCCAGTCAGGGCATGAAGCCATTCCTTGCGATCTACTCCACCTTTATGCAGCGCGCGTATGACATGATCATTCACGACATCGCGCTGCAGAACCTGAATGTCTGTCTTTGCATGGACCGCGCTGGCTTAAGTGGCGACGACGGTCCCACGCACCACGGTTTATTCGATATCGGCTATTTGCGACACATCCCGAACATCGTGCACATGCAGCCGAAGGATGAAGACGAATTCGTCGACATGCTCTGGACGATGGCGAACTACAACGATGGGCCGATCGCCATCCGCTATCCCCGTGGCGTTGGCACAGGCGCGATGCCGAAGCCGCAGCCGAAGCTGCTTGAGATTGGCAAAGCGGAAGTCGTGCAACACGGACGCGACGTTGCGATTTTCGGTCTCGGAAACATGTTCGAAGTAGCCCAGGAAGCGGCGCACAAGCTCGCAGCCCAGGGTCTTTCGGTCGCTTTGATCAACCCGCGCTGGATCAAACCGATCGACATCGGCACGATCGAGTTCTTTGCGCGCAGTGTGCAAGTAGTGGCGACGATTGAAGACCACGTCCTGCACAACGGTTTCGGTTGCGCGGTGATGGAGCATCTGCACGAGCAGCAGATCAACACGCCGGTCGTGCGCATTGGCTGGCCCGACCAGTTCATCGAACACGGCACGATTCCGATCCTGCGCAAAAAGCACGGCATCACAGCTGACGCGCTGGTCGAAAAAGTTTTGCCGCTGCTGAAACAGCGACAGCAGAAGCCGCACTCGAGCGCGGCGTGAGCGCCATCGAGGCGCGCGGGCTGACGAAAGTCTACCGAACCTATCGGAAAGAGAGCGGCCTGGCTGGTTCGCTCAAAGGTTTGGTTCGCCGTCGCTACGACGAAACTCGCGCGGCCGATAACGTCTCGTTCAATATCGAGGAAGGCGAGTTCGTCGGCTTTCTCGGCCCGAACGGCGCCGGAAAAACAACCGTGCTGAAAATGTTGTCGGGTCTGTTGAATCCGACCTCCGGCGAGGCGCGCGTGCTCGGCTTCGTGCCATGGGAACGGCGAAACGAAATGAAGCGGCAATTCGCGCTCCTGATGGGACAGAAGAACGCGTTGTGGTGGGATTTGCCAGCGCAGGAATCGCTCGAGCTGAATCGCGCGATCTACGGCATCGATCGCAGTAGATTCCAGAAGGTCGTCGGTGGCCTCGCCGAGCTCCTTGAGGTGACAGACAAAATGAACGTGATGGTGCGCGAGCTTTCATTAGGCGAGCGCATGAAGATGGAACTCATTTCGGCGCTCATTCATGAACCGCGCGTGCTGTTCCTTGATGAACCGACCATCGGGCTTGATGTCGTAAGTCAGAAACGTGTGCGCGAATTTCTCCGCGTTTACAATTCGGAGCATCGCATCGTCACCATGCTGACGAGTCATTACATGCAGGATATCGAAGCGCTTTGTCATCGGGTCCTCGTGATTGATCACGGCAAAATTTTCTTCGACGGCCCGTTGAGCGACATCGTCGATCGCTTCTCTGGCCACAAGATTGTCACGCTAACATTCGCCACCGAAGCGCAGCGCGATTTTTCGGCCGACGGCGAAGTGATTGAGCAGACGCCTCACTCCGTCCAACTGAAAGTCCCGCGAGCGCAGGTCACCGAAACATCGCGGCGGCTGCTCGACACCTGTGCGGTGAACGATATTAGCGTGCAGGAAGTGCCGGTTGAGGATGTGATTCGCCAGTTGTTTGGCGAACGATCGAGCGCCAACGGCGCCTAGTGACGCAACGCGCCGCGCAACTCGTGCGTGTAGGCGGCGTTCAATTCGAACGAGACTGTTGGCATCTCCGCCATATCGACCTGGTCACGATATGGAACCGGTTCGACAAACCCGGCCGAGATCAGGCTGTTTAACGTGTCGGTCACGTCTTCAGCATCCATCTGCGTGTTATCTTGGATTTCGGCGCCCAACATCCCTTCCGCAAAACCAATCACACGCACGACTCGCGCTTCGCGCCCGCTCAGTCTGATATTCCGCATGCAGCTCAACGGGAGCAGCTTCTATACCGATCCTCCTTCACGGTTTTCCATTGGGGAATGACACTTTCCGCCATTCCGATTTCGAATCGCGGATAGCGTAGTTGCCATCCGTGGTTGCGCAGTTTTGCGTTGCTCACGCGCTTGTTGCTATCGCCACGTTTACGCGGCTGCGAGTCAGCCGCGGCTGGCGGAATCGGCATATGCATAGACTGCGCGAGCCATTCGTAGCACGCGCGGGATGATGTCGGCGCATCGTCGACCACATTGAAGATTTCACCGCGCCGGGGCTTGTTCGCCAGTAGGAACAACGCCGTTGCGATGTCGTCGCGATGCACCTGATTCACGTATCGATCGTTCACCGGAATGCGTGCGCGTCCGCTGAGCAGCTGGTCGAGCATGAAGGAACGTTCTGGTCCATAAATGCCGGCAAGTCGCGCGACCGTTCCGCCGCCGCCGAGCACGACTTGTTCGGTTTCGACTAAAACGCGTGACGTTTCGCGCGTTGGTTCGGTGGGACTTTCCTCGTTGACCCACTCGCCGCCACGCTGCGCGTACACGCTCGTGCTGCTCGTGAACAAAAGCAGCGCGTCCGGAAACTTTTTCCTCAGGTTGATCGCGCCGCGCAGATAAATTGCGCGATACGCGTCAGCGTCTCCGCCCTTCGAGCTGACGCACTGGAGCACGACATCGAAATCGCCGGTGCGTGCCGCGACGGCTGATGCGTCGCTCACGTCGCACGTGACAATGGGATATGTCGCGGGCGATGCTTCCGCAGAAGCGCGCCACGCTTCAATCCCCCAGCCGCTCTTGTGAAACAAATCGGCCGCGGCACGGCCGACGTAGCCGTAGCCGACGACAAGAACGCGCGGCATCGCCCTAAACGGGAGCAGCGCGCTCGATTTCGATCTCGTCGAACGCATTCACCTGCACCGCGCGGACCTGACGGAGCCGAATCAATTCAAGCAGTGCGAGGAAGGTAACCACCACCTCCACGCGGGAAGCGACGTGCGCGAACAGCTCTGAAAACTTCAAACGCGTTCCTGATGCTACGCGTTGCAGGATGGTCTCAATCTTGTCCGAGACCGTGTAGTGTTCGCCAAAGATCTCGCGCAAATCTTCCCGCGCCTCCAGTCGCTTCACCACGTTGTGAAACGCGTTTACGAGTTGGAAAATTCCGACTTCACCCAGCCGCAGCGGCGCTGGTTCGAAATCCGCTTCGCCGACACGAGCGAAGATTCGCTCCTGCTCCAGCTCCCGCACCTGCAATTGCGCGGCTGCTTCCTTGAACTTCTTGTACTCAATCAGCTGTCGGATCAGTTCCCAGCGCGGGTCGTCTTCCTCGACATCTTCTTCGGGCGGCTGCTGATCGACCGGCAAAAGGCTACGGCTTTTTAAGTAGATGAGATTCGCCGCCATGACCACGAACTCACCGGCAACGTCGATATTCAGCTCCTTGAACGCCTGGAGATACTCGAGGTACTGCGTTGTGATCCGTTCGAGTGAGATCTCATAGATGTCGAGCTCGTCGCGCTTGATCAGGTAAAGCAGCAGGTCGAGCGGACCCTCGAAAATCTCGAGCTTAACCTTGTAGTCAGTCTCCATCGCGGCGCGCGCAGTCTAGCGGCTCAGAACCGCTCGCGCGCGACTTCTCTGCGATGAATCCAGACGCTGTTCACCATCCCGAGACCGAACATGATCATGAGGACGAAGGATCCGCTGTAGCTGATAAGCGGTAATGGGACGCCGGTGATGGGCAGCATGGAAATTGTCATGCCCATGTTCTGGAAAATGTGCGTGAAGACCAGCGCGGTGATTCCAATCACGAGAAGCAATCCGAACTGGTCGCCGGCAAAAAAGGCGACGAATAAACATGTCAGCAGCAGCAAAGCGAATGCGCTGATTAAAACGACACCGCCGACGAATCCCCACTGCTCGCCGATCGCAGAGAAAATGTAATCGTTGTGCACCGCCGTTGCGGGAAGGAAGCCAAGTTCGATCTGCGTGTTCGGAGCCTTGAATCCCTTGCCGGCCCAGCCTCCTGAGCCAATCGCAATGAGTGACTGGTTGATCGCCCAAGCCGAGCCCTGTTTGTCGATTTCCGGATTGATGAACGCGGTGATGCGTTCCTGCTGATACGGTTTTAGGCCAAGGTTGATCGCGATCGGGATGAACGCGACGCCGATCAAAACAACGCAGATGATGTAACGCAGCGGAATTCCGCCGATGAACATCATCGCGAGGAGCACGGGCGCCCAGATGATAACTTCACCGAGGTCGGGCTGAAGGAGGATGAGCAGGCAGGGCGCACCGGCGATTGTGAAGCAGAGCAGAAGTCGCAACATCGGATGCATCTCACGGAACTGGCTGAGGAAAAGCGCGAGCACCATGATGCCGGCGACGACGGCGAGCTGCGCCGGTTGGAAATTGATCGGGCCGATGTGGAGCCAGCTGCGCGCGCCGTAAACTTTCTGTCCGACGAACTTCGTCAGCACGAGAAATCCAATGCCCGCCAAGTACATCGGAAGCGCGCCCCATCGGACCCACCGGTAATCGACCAGACTCGTGACAACGAACGCGACAAGACCGACTGCCACCCAGTTCGCTTGTTTGCGCCAGAACTCCTGCGCAGTCGGATCGTCGCGCATGTAAGTCGCGCTGTAGATGGCGACCACGCCAAAGATTGCGAGCGCCAGCATCGTGAAGAGCAGCACCCAGTTCATGCCGATCAACTTGCGGAGGAACGGAGTCATCGGGGAAAATGTCTGCGAAAGAGTATATCCGTATTCAGCGCAGCGTAAAATTCGATGAGGCGCACACTTATCACGTTATATTCATGTCTATTCTTGATAGTTAAGTTGTAGGAGAACAAGGGTTTACGATTGTTACAAAATATTTTGTGCACTCGCTTGTATGGCTACGTCGGGCGACCGACTTTGTCTCGATTCAACCGTGGAACCGAAGATGGCCAGGAAGAGCAAACGAAAAGTGGCTACGCCGAAACTGCCAATGCAGCGGCAACTGAACCTTCGCCACGAAGGCAAATACTTCGATCTCCGCGCGATCTTCGATCGACTGAATCAAAAATATTTCCATGGGCGCCTACGGAACTACAGCGTCGTCTGGGGCCGGCGACGCAGACGTCGTCCGAAGGAGTATTTCATCTTCGGGTCAATCCAGGAGGAGGACCGCGTAATACGCATCAATCCCTGGCTCGACCAGCCTTTCGTCCCGCGTTGGTTTCTCGAATACATTCTCTTTCACGAAATGTTGCACGCAGTCGTTCCGGACGAGCCAGCGGCGAACGGCCGTCGTCGAATTCACACCGAGGAATTTGATCGACGCGAACGTGCCTTCCCGGGCTTTCGGCGCGCCCAGCGTTGGGAAGAGGAAAATCTCGCGCGCTTCTTGCGCTAGTGCGGATCTAGCGGCGACCCGCGAAGGATTAGTCGTTTGTTGATCGCGGTCTGCCGAGTAGGGCTCTAACGCAATCAAGGACGCTGCGCCGGTGCCGGAGAAGAGTAGTAATCAGACTGTGACGGCGTCGTCGCGATGTTCTTCTTGATCAGGTACCAGAGCGTTGTCGCGAGCAGGAGGCAGATCAACTTCGCCCGCCAATTCCTCAGGAGGCGTTTCTTCATATGGTGCCTGGAGTAGGATTTCACTGATACGCTGACGGAATGTTTCCGGGGTGAATCCACGCTCGATCCGTCGTCGGTGGCAAATGGAAATACTGCCCGTCTCTTCCGAGACAACAACGGCAACGGCGTCGGATTCCTCGGTAATACCAAGCCCGGCGCGATGTCGCAGGCCCAGACTACGGTCGAGCGTTTCGCGCTGACTCACTGGAAAAATGCAGGCCGCGGCAGCGAGCCGGCCATTGCGAATGATGATGCCGCCGTCGTGCAGCGCGGCTTTAGGCTGAAAGATCGTGAGCATCAATTCGACCGAGAATTCCGCGTCGAGCACCACACCGGTTTCTTCATAAACGCGGATCGATGTATCCCGCTCGATCGCGATCAATGCGCCGAACTGTTTGTTGGCGAGCTGCGTCACCGCTTCGACAATGTCGTGCACCGTCTCACGTTTTTCGCTCGTCAAAGAAAAGATCGGGTGTCCACCCAACTCCGCCAGACCGCGCCGCAATTCCGGTTGGAAAATCACAACGAGCGCGACAGCAAGAAAAACTGAAAAACTACGAATCAAGAATCCGATTACTTCGAGTCGCAGCAACGTGCTGATCAGAATCAGCGTGAGAAACACAATCGCCAGGCCGGTGAGAACTTTGGCACCGCGCGTCCCGCGAAAGTACAGGTAGCCGTAGTAAATACCGACGGCCATGAGCACGATCTCGATGGCGCTCCGCCAGTTGGCGAGCCAGATCTCGACGACCTGCTTCATGCGCTACACTCCAGCATTGTTTCTGCCACTCGCAACGCCGCTGCATTTTCAGCAACGTCGTGGACACGCAAAACGTTCGCGCCGCGCTCGCGCAGCAAGGCCGTGAACGCTATCGTCGGCGGCCTGCGGTCGACGATCGCCGACGAGCCGATCAGTTTTCCGATAAATCCTTTGCGCGAGACGCCGAGAACGAGCGGGCGATCTTCGCAGCGCAGTTTCGACAGATTGCGCAGCAGTTCGAGATTGTGCTCAAACGTCTTGCCGAACCCGATTCCCGGATCAAACGCCATCGCCATGGGATCGATCCCGCACCCTATGGCGCAGGAATATTGTTGTCGAAAAAAATCAGCCACTTCCGCGACGACATCTTCGTAGTGCGGCGCGATCTGCATCGTCTGCGGCGTGCCTTGCATGTGCATCAGGACGATCGCAGCGCCGGATCGAGCGGCGAGCGGCAGCATCGCCTGATCCGCGCGACCACCACTCACATCGTTGATGATTGACGCGCCCGTCTCGAGGGCAGCGCGTGCGACTTCCGCTTTCATGGTGTCGATCGAGATCGGAGTGCTGGTTTGTTTTCGCAGTTCCGAAATCACGGGCAGGACACGCCTGATTTCTTGTTCAGCCGAAACCGGCGTCGCACCGGGCCGCGTCGATTCGCCGCCGAGATCGATGATTTGCGCTCCCGCGTCGACCATTTGCCTGGCGTGTTCGACCGCACGCTGCGGATCGAAGAACTCGCCCGCATCAGAAAACGAATCGGGCGTAACATTGACCACGCCCATGATCATCCCGCGCCGCGAAACGTCTAAAGTGCGACCGGCGATTTTCCAGAGTGTCGCACTCATCGCTTCGTGAGACTATCACACGAGCGACTTTATTCGATCTAACGTGAAGCGAGACCAGAACCAACTGTCGGAACAAATTCTCAGGCTTCTTCGCGGCCCGAAATATCGTCCGCTCGACAAAGCTGAGTTGGCGCGCGCGCTGAGCGTCTCTCCGGTCGCGGCGCGTAATGCCCTGCGGGAGCTTGAGCGCGCAGGCGAGATCGCGCGCATTCGCAAGAATCGCTACGTCCTGCCGGCAGAAGCCGACCTCGTCACCGGCAAGATCTCTATTCAGCAGGCCGGTTACGGATTCATATCAAACGAAAAGGAAGGCGAAGCGGACATTTTCGTTGGCGCTGAAAACACCGGCACGGCGATGAACGGCGATCGCATCGTCGCGCGCATCACGCGTGACGAACAGCAGGCGAGAGCACGTGGTCACACCCGCGCGGAAGGTCGCGTGATCCGGATTCTCGAGCGAGCCAACGAAAGCATCGTCGGCACGTTGCAACAGACGCGGAAGTTCTTTTACGTCGTGCCGGACGATCCGCGGCTCGTGCAGAACGTTTACGTTGACGTACCGGCGCCCGGACTGACGACGCAGCCGCGTATCGGCGACAAGGTAGTCGCCAAACTTCTTTGTTGGGAATCGCGTCATGTGAATCCAGAGGGCGAAATCGTCGAGGTGCTCGGTCCCGCATCCGCGCCCGGGATCGACATGCTGTCGATCATCCGGAAATACAATTTGCCGACGGAGTTTCCGCGCGCTGTTGTTGCCGAAGCGGAAGGCATTCCAGAAAAGGTCACAGCGGAACTGTCCGAAGGCCGGGAAGATCTTCGCCAACAGTTCATCGTCACGGTCGATCCCGATGATGCACGCGATTTCGACGACGCGATTTACGTCGAACGGTTGAGCGGCGGCGGTTGGCAAGTCGGAGTTCACATCGCCGATGTCGCGGCTTACGTGCAGCCGGGTAGCGCGCTCGACCGTGAAGCATTCAAACGGGGAAACAGCGTCTACTTGCCCGATCGTGTGCTGCCGATGCTACCTGAACGGTTGAGCAACGGCGTCTGCAGTTTACGCCCGGATGTTGATCGACTCACGCACTCGGTCTTCATCGATTTCGCGAAGGATGGCCGAATGAAAAGCTGCCGATTCGCTCGAACCGTGATCCGAAGCGCGCGGCGACTGACTTATCGCGAAGCTTTCGCGATCCTGAAGGCACCGCCGCGCGATCAAGTCGGCGAACGCCTCCACGTCGCCTGGGAACTTGCCTCGACGTTGCGCCGTCGCCGCTTTCACGCCGGCTCACTCGATCTTGATTTTCCGGAAGTGAAAGTCCGGCTGGACGAGGAGGGTCGACCGGTGCGCCTCGAGCGCATTGAGAACGACGAATCGCATCAGTTGATTGAAGAGTTGATGCTGGCCGCGAACGAAGCCGTCGCGCGTGAGCTGAAGAATCGGCTTGTCCCTGCGATTTATCGCGTGCACGAAAATCCCGATCCGGACAAACTCGGCGAGTACCGCGAACTCGTGCACAGTTTTGGCTATGAAGTCGGCGACCTGAGTAATCGCGCGGAGCTGCAACGACTTCTGGCTTCGCTGCGCGGCAAACCGGACGAGCAGGCGCTGAAAATCGGGCTGCTAAAAAGTTTGAAACGCGCGCGCTACACAACACAGCCGCTGGGCCATTACGGCCTCTCCAAAAATAATTATACGCACTTCACCAGCCCCATCAGGCGATATGCGGATCTCGTCGTCCATCGAGCGCTTGCTGAGTTAAGCGAACGGCGCAAGACGCGCGGAGACATCGGCCGGCTCGCCTCTGTGGCCGAGCACATATCGATTACGGAGCGCATCGCCGCCGACGCAGAAATTGAAGCGGTGAACCTCAAAAAGATGGAATTTTTTGAGCGTCAAATGGACTCGCGTGATCCCCAGGTGTTCGAGGCCGCAGTCATCGATGTGCGCAATTATGGACTCGTGGTTGAATTGCCGGCCGCAGTCATAAGCGGTGTGGTGCATGTTTCGTCGTTGACGGACGATTTCTATGTCTTCAATCAGGCACAGCGGCGATTTGTCGGCCGCCAGACGCGACGCCGATTCTCGGTGGGTGATAAACTGCGTGTCTATGTCTCGCGCGTTGACCGATTTAAGCGACAAATCGATTTCGCGCTGGCCGACGAGAAAAAGCATCGGCGCAAGACACATTGATTCAGCGGCTTACGTAAAATCGCGACGTAAGTTTTTGCTTCCCAACGCGGCGGCTCGGTCCCTACACTGCGAGCTTTGATGGATACGGTCATCGAAGCCAAAGAGCTCCAGATCGAACGGAAGCATTTTCACGTCGAGTTCCGTGAGAACGATCGTGGGAAATTTCTGCGCATCACCGAGGAAGCGCATGGCCGTCGCAACACCATCATCGTTCCGAGCACTGGCGTCGACGAGTTCACTTCCGCGATCGGCGAAGTGTTGACGCGCGCCGACGGCATGCAGCCGGCCTGATCGGCCGCACAATAAACGTTACGCGCGCAGCCGCGCGTTGACGCACAAAGGCGCGTCACTAGTTTGCCGGCTCACTCTCATGGCGAAAGGACGAACTGATTCCGCGCGGGGCACGCGATCCGGTAACGCGACGCAATTCAACGGACAGCGGCAGGGCGCCGCGGGCAAACGAGCAGCGAAATACGTCTACTACTTCGGCAATGGCAAAGCCGACGGCGACGGCAAGATGAAAGCACTGCTCGGCGGGAAAGGCGCGAACCTCGCCGAGATGACGCGGATCGGATTGCCGGTCCCGCCCGGATTCACGATCTCGACTGAAGTCTGCACTTACTTTTACGCACACAAGCGGAGCTATCCCTCAGCGATGCAAACGCAGGTCGAGGAAGGAATTCGCCGCATGGAAAAAATCATGGGGACGAAGTTTGGCGATAAAAACGCCATGCCACTGCTCGTCGCGGTGCGGTCCGGAGCGCGCGATTCGATGCCGGGGATGATGGACACGATTCTGAATCTCGGGCTGAACGACGAGACGGTCGTGGCACTGGCGAAAGCGACGAAAAATGAGCGGTTCGCCTGGGATTGTTATCGGCGATTCATTCAGATGTATGGCGATGTCGTGATGGGCGTGCAGAAACGCCCGGACGAAGATCACGAGCCGTTCGAGACCGTGATTCACGAACTGAAACACGAGCGTTATCGCCGCGACATTGATGACACGAAGCTGACGATCGACGATTGGAAGGAACTTGTTCACCGTTTCAAAAAGCTCGTGCAGGAGCGCACCGGGAAGCAGTTCCCAAACGAACCTTGGAAGCAGCTCCAAGGTTCGATCGGCGCGGTCTTCGGCTCGTGGATGAACGACCGCGCCATCGTTTACCGCCGCAAATACAACATCCCGCAGGAATGGGGTACAGCGGTCAACGTTCAGGCGATGGTCTTCGGCAACATCGGCGCTAACTCAGGATCAGGCGTGGCATTCACACGCGATCCGGCAACGGGCGAGAAAATCTTCTACGGCGAATTCTTAATCAACGCTCAGGGTGAAGACGTCGTCGCCGGTGTGCGCACACCCGAGCCGGTGGCGGATTTGAAGAAGCACTTGCCGACGGCGCTGACTGAGCTCGAACGCATTCGCAAAGTGCTCGAGTCGCATTTCAAAGATGTGCAGGATTTCGAGTTTACGATCCAGGACGGCAAGGTCTTCATGTTGCAGACGCGCAATGGAAAACGGACCGGGGTCGCGGCGGTTAAGTTTGCCTGCGACATGGTGCGCGAGAAGTTGATCGACTGGAGAACGGCAATCAATCGAGTGCCGGCCGATCAGCTCGATCAGGTCCTAGCCCCGGTGTTCGACCGCGCGGCGTTGAAAAGCGCAAAAGGAATTGCGAGCGGTCTACCGGCAGGTCCGGGTGCGGCAACGGGCCGCATTTATTTTAATGCGGATCGCGCCGCCTCGGCGGCCGCGAAGGGCGAGAAGGTTCTGTTAGTTCGCAACGAAACTTCACCGGAAGATTTGCGCGGCATGATCGCGGCAGAAGGAATTCTGACCGCGAAGGGCGGCGTCTCTTCCCACGCAGCGTTGGTTGCGCGACAGATGGGCAAAGTTTGCATCTGCGGAGCGGCGGTATTGGACATCGATTACCGCGCAAAAACGATGACCGTGGCTGGGAAGGTCTTTCACGAAGGCGAAGATTATCT
>JBJMWW010000174.1:0-4274 GCA_045809945.1 Chthoniobacterales bacterium | reverse complement strand
CTCCGCGCGCTTCACGTCGTAATCGGCGTTCTGGAGCAGGCGCAGGATGATGTTCTCCACGTCCTCGCCGACATATCCCGCTTCCGTGAGCGTAGTCGCGTCGGCGATGCAGAACGGCACGTCGAGAATTTTCGCCAGTGTCTTCGCCAGCAGCGTCTTGCCGGAACCGGTCGGGCCAATAAGCAGGATGTTGCTCTTCTCGATTTCGACGTCGGCAAATGGATCCGGCTGAAATGCGGTCGAGCCGTCCGCGGCAGGCGTAGAGGAGGTTTGCAGGACCCGCTTAAAGTGATTGTGCACGGCGACGGAGAGAGTCTTCTTCGCGATGTCCTGACCGATTACATATTGGTCGAGCGATCGTCGGATTTCCGCCGGTTTCGGGACCCGAATTGACGACGATTGGCGCCGCGCGTCTTCGTTCAGTTCCTTATCGAGAATGCTCTTGCAGACATTGATGCAACTGTCGCAGATGTAGACGCCGGGACCGGCAATGAGCTTGCGCACCTCGGCGTGGCTTTTGCCACAGAAGGAGCACATTGTGAGGTTGGAAGCGCGGGCCATTTAACTTCCCTTTCGGGAGCAGCTTTTATTCCTCAAGCTTTTGCGGCAGCGCCGCCTCCGCGATCGCGGTGGAAAGGCGGTCGCCGTTGCCGCTGCCATCGAGCAATTTGGTCTCCTTGCGCGACTTTATTACTTCATCGACGAGGCCGTACTCTTTCGCTTCCGCCGCGGACATGTAGTAGTCGCGGTCGGAGTCGAGCCGCACCTTTTCCTCAGGCTGTCCGGTATGTTGCGAGATGATCTTAATCAGCCGCTTCTTCAGTTTGAACATGTATTCGACGGTGCGCTCGACATCGCTTGCCTGACCCTGGGCACCGCCGGACACCTGGTGAATCATGATGTCGGAATTTGGCAATGCGAACCGCTTACCTTTCGTGCCGGCGCAAAGCAGCACCGCACCCATGCTCGCCGCCATGCCAAGACAATAGGTCGTCACGTCGCAGGTGAGGAACTGCATCGTGTCATAAATCGCCAGGCCCGCCGTGACCGAGCCGCCCGGTGAGTTGATGTAAAGGTTGATGTCTTTCTTGCCATCTTCCATTTGCAGGAAAAGCAACTGAGCGATCACCAGGTTGGCGATGTGATCGTCGATCGGCGTGCCGATGAACACGATGCGGTCCTTCAGCAAACGCGAGTAAATGTCATAGCTCCGCTCGCCGCGTCCGGTTTGCTCGACCACCATCGGAATCAGCACTTGCGAGACGTTTTCGTTCGTATTCTTCATCAATGTTCGTGCGCCGGTTCGCTCGCGCTTGCCGACTGTAAACTTGGCGAAACGCTAACATTCGCCTTCAGGAAATCAAGGGTTCTGCCCAGCAGGAGTTCCTCCGCGAGGCCGCTAATGCGATCGTTTTGCTCGAGCTCCTTTCGCATTTTCTCCGCCGTAACGTCGTAGGCTGAGGCTCGTTCGCGGATCGCTTCGTCAATTTGCGCGCGCGTCACTTCGATCTTCTCCTGCTCCGCGATGCGATGAAGGATGAAGTTCGTTTTCAGCCGATTGGCGGCGATACCGCCCGCTCCTTCGACCAATTCTTTCTCTTTGTTCTTCAGCATGTCGTCGGGCACACCGCGTTCGCGATTGCGGTGGACCAGCTCGTTCAGCGCGCGCCGCGTCTCCTGGGTAAGCAACGGCGGCGGCAGATCGAAACTGATCCGCTCATGCAAATATCTGATGATCTGCTGTTCCTTCGCGTGCTCGATTTCGTGCGATTTTTCGTGCTCGAGATTGTGTCTGATCGTGTCGCGCAAATCCCCCAGCGTTTTGCCTGGAATCAGTTTCTCGGCCAGACCGTCGTCTACCGGCGGCAGCACCTTCTGTTTGATTTCGTTTAACGTCACCGCGTAATCAGCACGCCGCCCGGCGAGTTCCTTCACCGGTAAATCCGCCGGGAAATCAACCTGCAAGCTGCGCGTTTCCGAGGCGTTCATGCCGACGATCTGCTCGCAAAACCGCGGCAGGAAATTATCCGGAGCAACCCGCAGCCAGAATTTCTTCCCTCCCTGCAAATTCTTGCTCGCGTCGGGTGCGATCTCGCTGATGGCCACGCCATCGATCGTGCCATCGAAATCAATCACTGCGAAATCCTCCATCGCGAGCGGTCGATCCTTCACATCCACGAAATCCGCCGCCTGCTCGCGCAAACGCTCGATCGCGGCGTCGACTTCGGCGTCAGTTACATTCTCGCTCGGCAATTCGACTGAAATGCTTTTGTAATCCGGCAGCTCGAATTCCGGTGCAGTCACGACGGTGGCACGAAAACGCATCGAACGATCGTCACCGAATTCGACATCCTCGATGCCGATGAGCGAAACAACGCGCAGCTGCTCCTGCTCGATCGCCTGATGATAGCTGCGCGAGACCAGCTTCTGCGTCAGGTCATCCTGGATCTCCTTGCGAAATTTCTTCTCGATCACCTGCTTCGGCGCTTTACCCGGCCGATAGCCTGGAATTCGTGCATGCCGCGCATAATGCGTCGTGAGCGCGTCCCACTCCTTGCCAACCTCCTCCGGCGGCAACTCGATGCGCAAAGCCAAAACGCCGTGCGGCTCTTTATCTAGCTCAACCTTCACGCGACCAGCGACCGATGTAGCAGCGCTCGTGTCAAGCGCCGAAGACCTGCTCGCCGCGAACGAAGACCGCGCGGGTTTGTGATCTACCGAACCAGTAACCGAGTTCGCGATAATCGCTGCAGTCGAAAATCGCGAAGTTCGCCAGCTTTCCCGATTCGAGCGAACCGACGCTATCGCCGCGATTGAGCGAATAAGCAGCGTTGATCGTGCACGCGCTCAACCCTTCGGCGATGCTCATTTTCATCTGCGTTGCGGCGAGAGATAGCACCATCTGCAATGAAGCGGTCGGCGATGAACCGGGATTGAAATCGGTCGCAAGCACGACCGCCAGCCCGGCGTCGATCATTTCTCGCGCGAGCGGGTAACGCGTTTTGCCTAACGAGAAGACCGACGCGGGCAGCAGCACTGGTTGAACTCCGGCCGCTTTCATCGCCGCGATACCATCAGCGCCGGTCTGCTCAAGATGATCGGCCGTCGCTGCGCCTAGCTCCCCTGCCAGCTTTGCCGCTCCAGAATTCGTAAGCTGATCGGCGTGCATGCGAAGTTTGAGTCCGCTGCGTTTCGCCGCAGTCAGCACCTGTCGCGAAGCGTCGACGTCGAAATAGCCGCGTTCGCAAAATACGTCGCAGTATTCCGCCAGATGCTCGTCGGCGACGCGCGGCATCATTTCATCGATCACAACATCGAGATAATCGTCGCAGTCCGGAGGAATCGCGTGCGCACCGAGGAACGTCGGGACGAATTCAATCGGACTCGCTGCGTTTAGTTCGTGGATAACGCGCAGAATCTTGATTTCGTCTACGACACTCAATCCATAGCCGGACTTGGCTTCCGCGGTCGTCGTCCCGCACTCCAGGAACCACTCCGCATGCCGGCTCGCCTGCTCGAACAATTCTTTTTCCGACGCCGACCGCGTTTTTCGGACGGTCGATTGAATGCCGCCGCCATGCCGCGCAATCTCTTCGTAGCTCGCGCCGCTCACTCGCATCTCGAATTCATCCACACGATTGCCGGCAAACACCGGATGCGTGTGTGCGTCCACGAAACCCGGCAAGACAACCCGCTGTTCCGCATCAACGACGGTGCAATCGCGCGGCAGCGCACGCGCAATCTCGTCCGATGATCCTACGCGATCGACCAGACCGTCACGGACAAACATTCCGCCGTTTTGAATTATTCCAAGCTCCCGCAGCTCTGCGCCTGCGCGCGGCCGCGCCGGACCAGCCAGTGTCACCAGCTGCGACACATTCAGAACTGCAAGCATCGAGAAGAAAAGCTACCCGAGCTTTTGCTCAACGAGCTGCCGCACGCTCTCGAACCGTGCTTCGGAATTTGTCATTATTTGTCGCTGTTTTTCTGACAGCGCCGAACTGAACTGCTCGTCTTTGATGCTGCCAAGATTGATTCGTACGTTCATTGCCGCGCCTTCGATACAGGCACGCGTCGCCAGCGCACCGACACCGACATCAGAGATCGATGCCGGGTTTCCATTCCGCGCCATTTCTTCCAACAAATCATAGCCGCGCGCCGCTGCTTCCATCACGCGCAGCGGCACTTCGGCGGCTTTTTTGTTCGCATTTTCGACAGCCGCCGCACGTGTCGACTTCTCTTGTTCGGATTTGTTTGGTTTAGGGAAAGAGTGT
>JBJMWW010000173.1:0-4281 GCA_045809945.1 Chthoniobacterales bacterium | reverse complement strand
GCCGGCGACCTCGCCGTTCAGCAGGAGGATGAGGTCTTTCGGCAGATGAAAGTATTGCGAAGCGGCAATATCGAAGCCGTAGATTTGCTCGTTACCGCCGAGAAATCCGCCTGCGATGTAGGGCGTGAAGGTGATGCGCTGGCCAGTCCGGGTGAGAAACGGATTGTCGCGTGTGTCGAATACGATACCGGGCGTGATCTGGCTTTTTAGCCGGGTGCCCTCTTCGTCGGCGATCGCCTGCGACGCGCCGCTGCTCACGTCGTAGATCTCAATGTCCTCCAGGCGGTAACCGAGACTCACGGCCATGAACGCGCCGATCGGCTTCCGCAGTTCGAGCGACATGCCGTAGTTCCGCTGATTGTAAATCGAGCTGTAGTAATTGGCTTCCTGGTAAAAGGCCTGGCCGCCGAGCGAAACTCGGCGGTCGAGGAAGTACGGCTCGGTCAGCGCCAGGATTAGATCTTTGCGCTGGCTGCCAAGCTGGACGCGCACCCGGAACTTCTGACCGCCGCCGGTGAAGCTCGGCCAGTTTAAAATATCGAAGTTACCCTGCGATAACTCGGCAAACCCGACGACGCTATCGATCGTGCTGTAGCCGGCGCCGAAGTTGAATGAACCAGTGCGCTTCTCTTCGACTTGAATGGTCAGATCTTTTCGGCCGGCAACGCCGGTCTCTTCCGGGTAGGTTTCGACCTTCGCGAAGTAACCGAGGTTATCGAGCCGCTTCCGGCTCGTCTCGACGCGCACGGTGTTGTAAACGTCACCCGGCGCGACCAGCACCTCGCGGCGGAGCACTTTGTCTTTCGTGCGCGTGTTGCCGATGATGTTGACGCGCTGAACGAACGAACGATCGCCTTCGTTGATCTGGTAATGGACATTGATGAAGCCGCCCTTGGCTGGCGTGCCTTCCGGCCGCACTTCAAGATCGACGTAACCACCCGTTCCATAGGCGTCGGCGATCGACTTCGCGTCGTCATGCACTGCCTTCGGCGAATAAATGTCGCCTTCTTTCATCTTCAGCAGGTGGTAAATTTTATCCGGCGTCGTCGCCTTCGCCCCGGTGATTGAGATTTTGCCGACGTGGTATTGCGGGCCTTCAGTAATCCCGACCACGATCACCATCTTGCCGCCGGTGCGCTCGCGCTGCAGCTCCTGCACTTCTGCGTCGATGTAGCCGTGGTTCTGATAGAATTCCTTAACCGCGTTGAGATCCTGCTGGAGCTGGGCTTCATCGAGACGGCCTGATTTGTCGATGAACGCGAGCATCGTTTTGCCGCGCGTCTTCATCTCTTTGCGCAGCTCCTTCTGCGTGAAACGCGTGTTCCCTTCGAAGCGAATCTGGCTGATCGAGTCCTTCGTCCCTTCGTTGATCGTGTAAACGACGCGCGATGTGCCGCGTGCTTCATCGGCGTCGACGCGATACTTCACGTCAATGTCGTTATAACCGCGCGCTTTGTAGGAATCGATGATGCTTTGGCGCGCTTTCTCGAGCTCTTCTTCACTCAACGGCTGGTTGAGCTTGAGACTGATCTTCTTGCGCAACGTTTTTGCGGACAACTTCGTGTTGCCCTCGATCTCAAGCTCATTGACGACCGCGCGCGTTTGAACGACGACCGTGACCTTCACGCCGTTCTCCGCCGCCGAACCGAAAATCCGGACGTTTTGCACCTGACCGGTCTGATAGAGAGAGCGGATATCCTGCTCGACGATTATGTCCGAATACGGCTGACCAACTTTCGTCCGCATCTGCGAAAGAACACGCTCTTTGCTGACGGTCTGGGGCCCGACGTATTGCACTTCGATCGAGCGAATGATTGGCGGCCCCTGATGCGGTTGCGGTGGCGCCTGTGCGAGAACTGAGCTGAACCCTGATAGCACCAGCGCGAGCACCGCAGTGCCTGCGAAGCGATGGAGCATCCCGAAAATTTGTTTCATAGCGATAAGAAGCCGTCCGCCAAGAGAGTTCCCAACGCGGTGCAGGCGTATATGGGGAGAAAGGAGCGCATCGTCAAGGCGCGATTTACCGGAAAAGTAACAACTCGAATCCCTAATTCAGCAGCGCATACCAGTTGTTTCGCCGCCGCGGTTCGTAGCCGGCCTCGCGAATCAGCCGCTCGATCTCCGCGGCGTCCAGCCGGAACGTGGTGCCGGCGCTGCTGACGACGTTTTCTTCCATCATGACGGAGCCGAAATCGTTGGCGCCGAATTTCAGCGCGACCTGGCCGATTTGCGGGCCTTGCGTCACCCACGAGCTCTGCACGTTTTCGAAGTTGTCCAGAAAGATGCGCGAGAGCGCCTGCATTCGCAGATACTCCGCCGTCGTCGCGCGCTGTTTCACTTTCAGCACCGTATTCTCTGGTTGAAACGTCCAGCAGATAAAGGCGGTGAATCCGCCGCTGCGATCCTGTTGATCGCGCAGCCGCTGCAAATGCTCGACCCGATCCTCGATCGTCTCGACGTGGCCGAACATCATCGTCGCGCTCGACTTCAAGCCCTCTTCGTGCGCCACCTGCATCACTTCGAGCCACTGGTCGCTGTTGCATTTCAATGGCGAGATCCGATTACGCACCCGGTCGACCAGGATCTCGCCGCCGCCGCCTGGCAGCGAACCGAGTCCAGCGTTTTTGAATTCCGAAATCACATCCCGCAGCGGCATGCCAAACGTCGCTGCGAAATGCTGCAACTCCGGCGGACTGAATCCATGAACGTTAATGTGCGGATATTTTTCGCGGATGTGCCGGAGCAGACCGATGTACCAATCGAACCCGAGCTTCGGATGATGTCCGCCCTGCATCAGGATCTGCACGCCGCCGACCGCGGTTAGCTCATCCAGCTTTTGATCGAGCTGTTCGAAGCTGAGGACATAGTGGTCCTCGTCCTTCTCGGTGCGGTAGAACGCGCAGAACTTGCAGTAGACGTTGCAGACGTTGGTGTAGTTGATGTTGCGATCGACGATGTAGGTCACGATCTCGTCGCCGCCTTTCGCCAGCCGCCGCCGCGCATCGGCCAGTGCGCCGAGTTCCTCGAGCGGAAACGAATTAAGAGCGAGCGCGTCCTCGCCGGTAATTCGCTCGCCAGCGAGAACTTTCTCCGTCAGCGTTTCGCGGTTTATCGCCACCACGGCGGAATCTTAGCATGAGCATGCAATCTCGACGCGAATTTCTCCGCGCGGCCGGCGGCTTTGCCGTCGCCACCGCGCTGCCGCTCGAGCGCACCGAGCCGGATCTGATCCTCTTCAACGGCAACGTCATCACGATCGACAATCGCCGTCCGCGGGCTGAAGCGGTCGCGATCGCTGATGGCCGTTTTCTCGCTGTCGGGAGCAACGCCGAGGTGAAGGCGCTCGCCACAGCGCGGACAAAGAAGATCGATCTCGGTGGCAAGACTGTTGTGCCGGGATTCATCGACGCGCACACGCATCCGGCAGTGGCCGGCCGGATGCATTTGCGGCAGGTCGACTGCGATCTGCGTTCCATCGCGGCGATTCAGGGGGTGATTCGCGAGCGCGCCGCGAAAACGCCGGAAGGCCAGTGGATCCTCGGATTCAAATACGATGACACGAAAACGAGCGACGGCCGGCCGCTGACGCGCGCCGATCTCGATGCCGCGACGGCGGACCGGCCGGTCCACATTCAGCACCGCGGCGGTCACACTGCCTACGCGAATTCGCTCGCGTTCAAAATGGCAGGGGTCGACGAATCCACGCCTGATCCGGCGGGCGGCAAGTTCGATCGCGATCCAAATACGAAATCGCTCACCGGCCGTGTCGCAGAAAATGCGACCGCGGTTTTCGATAAAGTCATTCCGGACACTTTCACACGCGACGATTACCGCGAAGGCGTGAAGCTGATCACCAAGATGATGGCCCGCACCGGCATCACGTCCGCGCATGATGCCTTCGGCACGCACGACGATCTGCGTGGTTACCAGGACGCGCACGATTCCGGCGATCTCGCCGTCCGGATCTACTGCCTGATCGGTTACCAGGAGATCGATAAGATGCTCGCGGCCGGGATTCGCACCGGTTTTGGAAATGAATGGGTCCGCGTCGGCGCGATGAAAATGGTCGCGGATGGCTCGATCAGCGAGCGCACTGCGCACTTATCGCAGGCTTACGTTGGCCGCCCTAACGACTTCGGGATTGAAGTCATGACTGAAGACCAGCTCTACGCGACGGCAAAAAACGCGCACGAGAACGACTGGCAGATCGGCGTCCATACCAACGGCGACGTCGCGATCGACACCATGCTGCGCGTTTACGAGCGACTTCAACGCGAGCGG
>JBJMWW010000172.1:0-19851 GCA_045809945.1 Chthoniobacterales bacterium | reverse complement strand
TCTCGCCCTTGGCCTCTTTGTTCAGGCGTGGCTGATCTACCAGACGCCTCCGTCATTCCTTTCGACGAGTAAAATGATGCTCGCAGGCAAACTCAACATCTCGAACAACGCGGTGTACAGCGAAGACACGGTGAATTTCTACGGCACGCAGATTCAGTTGATGCAGAGCCAGGAGGTTCGCCGCGAAGCCGAAGCGCTCGTCCGTGCGACCCATCCCGAGATGCAGCCGGTGCGCGTCGACGTCGCCGTTTTACAGCGACCGCGCACTTCAATCTTCGAACTGCAGGCAATCGGCAGCACGCCCGATTACACGCAGGCTTACCTCAACGCGCTGATGCAGAAGTTCCTCGACTTCAAAAAAGGCATGCGCCAGGAGCAGGGGAGTAACGTCACTACCGCGATTACCGACCAGTTGATTCAAACAGAAAAGGATCTGCGCGCAGGCGAGGACGAGATGATCGAATTTCAAAAGAAGTACGCCATCGCCTCCATCCAGGAAGAGGGAAACAGCGCGGCGCAATACCTTGTGAAGCTGAATCGCGACCTCGCCGCGCTGAAGACCGAGTATGACTTGCTCGAGAAACTTGATCTTGATCAGAACCTCGACCGCAGCGCAGGCGCGCCGAAAACCGAGACCGCGACCGCCGACAAGGATGGCAACAACAACGGCGGCGACCAGCAAGTGATGCCGTTCTCCGACGTGGGCCCGGAAGGCGAGTATCTGAAAGCGAAGCAAGCGGTGCAGTTGCTCAAAGCAGAGCGTGACATGCTCGCTAAAGATCTACGCCCGAAGCACCCGAAAATCATCAAGCTGAACGACGAGGTCACGAAGCAGGAGCGACTGATCGATCTCTATCGCGCAGACGCGATCGAAAAATTAAAGACGCGTCGCGAGTCGATCGGCAAGCAGATGGAAAATCTGAAAACGAACATTGCTGAGTGGGAAAAGAAAGCGCTCCAAATGAGCGAGCGTCTTGCCGAGTTCAATCGCATCAAAGGCAAAGTCGATCGTCTGAAAACACTCTACGATCGTCTGACCGCGAGCCTGAAAGACGTCAATGTTTCGCAGAGCGTCGACGGCGGCGATCAGATCGCGATCATGGAGGCAGCCACTCCGTCGACCTCGGTGCGCCCCGGGTTGATCAAGAGTCTGCTCATAGGTCTCGGCTGCGGACTGGCCGCTGGCATTGTCATTCTATTACTGCTCGACCGGATCGACGATCGAATGGCGTCATTCAGCGAATTCCAAGGTCAGTTCAGCGAAAACGTGCTCGGCCAGATTCCGAAGGAGAAAACGAAGGGCAAAGTCACGCTGCTCCAGGCAGACGATGCGCGGCACGTTTTTGCCGAATCGTACCGCAATATCCGCTCGTCCATTTTCTTCATGCCTTACGACGGCCCAAGGCCGAAGACACTGCTAGTCACGAGCTCGGTACCGAACGAAGGCAAATCCACGATCTCATCGAACCTTGCGATCACCTTTGCCCTCTCCGGAGCAAAAACGCTGCTCATCGATGGCGACCTCCGTCGTGGAACCTTACGCGATTCCTTCGGCGTATCGTCGAAGGTTGGCTTCTCGGAAGTGTTGAAACAGGAAGTGAACTGGCGCGAAGTCGTAGTCCCCACCAGTTATCCGAACCTCGCGCTTCTGCCGCGCGGCAAAACGCTTGGTCAGCCGAGCGAACATTTGTTGCGCGACTCGACCGATCAATTGCTGCGCGAAATGTATGGCTGCTTCGATTACATCATCATCGATAGCTCACCCGTACTGGCTGCTGACGACACAACGAGTCTCGCTCCGAAAATCGATGCGACACTGTTTGTCGTCCGCCTCTCCTACACATCAGCGCGCCTGACGCGCAAATCGCTCGAGCTGCTCTACAACCGCCAGGTGAATGTTCCCGGCGTAATTCTCAACTACGTGGACACGTCGCTGCCAGAGTACTACTACTACCAGTATTCCGAGTACTACAATATTCCCGTCGAGGATCACGAGAGCGTCGCCGCGCCGCGTCAGCCAAAACATCTGCAGCGTTCGTAAGAGACCTGCTGCTGTTGGAGCGGGCACCGCGGTCGCCGGAAATTAGATGGCGTTCTTCGGCCCGATCTCGCCGCCGTTGCTCGACGAAGCAACGGTGCCGCTGATCCGCCGCGCGTGGGATCGTGCGGTTGCCGTGAGTCGGTTTGCGGCGGTCCAGGCAGCCGTTCAGCTTGTCGGCTTTGTCAGTGGTATTCTGATCATCCGCCATCTCGATCAGCGTGACTACGCCTACTTCACTATCGCGAACACGATGCAGGGCACGCTTAATTTGCTCGCCGACATGGGCATCAGTATAGGCGTCGTCTCGATTGGCGGACGCGTCTGGCAGGATCGGCGTCGTTTCGGCGAGTTGATCAATACCGCGCTCGCGATAAGGCGCAAACTGGGCGTTGCAGCTGTGATTGCTGTGACGCCAATCCTTTACTACCTGCTGTGGAAAAATGGCGCTTCGACCGCTTACGCGACGCTGCTGATCGCTCTGGTTATCCTTGGCTTGCTCGCGCAGCTTGCGCTCGGCGTGCTAGGAGTTGTGCCGCGATTACGCTCCGATCTTCGCCGCATTCAACTGATCGATGTAGTTGGCGCGATCGCACGGCTCGGCGCGCTCATTGCTCTCCTTTTTCTCCTCTTGAATGCCGCTGTCGCGGTTGCGGTCGGCTCAGCCACACTGTTGCTGCAACTCGTCATGTTGCGCCGGTACGTCAACGCAGTAATCGACACCTCGGCTCCGCAGAATCACGCGGATCGCACCGCGATGAGTGGCTTCATTCGAAATCAGGCAGCGAACGCTATTTTTTACTGTCTGCAGGGACAGATCACAATTTTCCTCATCAGCATTTTCGCGCACCGCGCCGCGGCGGTTGCTGAAGTTGGTGCTCTTGGGCGGCTCGCGATGGTTTTCGCAGTCCTGACCAATCTGTTGATGAACATTTTTGCGCCGGCATTTGCGCGCTGTCACAGTCCTCGGCGTCTGCGTTGGCAATTTGCGGCAACTGTCGGCGCGGTCGCGGCCTTCTGCGCATTAATCATCGCTGCCGCAGCAATTTTTCCGCAAGAGTTCCTCTTCGTTCTTGGAGGCAAGTACAGCCACCTTGATCGGGAACTGCTTCTGATGATCGGGGCGGCGGTTGTGAATGCACTGACCGCTACACTCTGGTCATTGAACACGGCGAAAGCGTGGGTTACCGGCGCGTGGCTTTATATCCCGTTGACAATTGTCACACAGCTCTGCCTCATCCCCTTCGTCGACTTCTCGTCGGTTCGCGGCGTGCTGATTTTCAACCTTATTTCAGCGGTGCCGAATATGCTCCTGAACGCGGCGCTCAGTTTTCGCGGCTTTCAAATGCTGCGCCGGCCGACTGCGTGAAGCTTCCGAATTTCGGTTATCATCTGGCACGCGCACAAGGTCATGCGATCCGCGCCGCCTACAATGCTGCCTTGGAGCGCATCATCGCCCGGCGGATCAACATAATGGGTGTGGTTTCGTTCGATGTTTGTTCGTACTCAGGGTCAGCAATGTTGGCCGAGCAGGTGGCATCGATCCGCTCGTTTTTGCATCACGCGGGCCGGCCTCGCTGTTTCACGGTCTACTCGGATGGAAGCCATTCCGCGCTGGAGATCGACATATTGCGATGCGTCGATCCATCCGTCGAAGTTCAAATAGTGCCGAGTCTTCCGACGAATCTAGTGGGCGAAGTTGCCGCCTACCTCGACGTCCATCCCACCGGCAAACAACTTCGTTTGATGATGTCGCTGCCGCTTGAACGGCCGACGCTGTATGCTGATTCCGATGTGCTGTTCTTTCGGGGCGCAGCGGCGCTCGACTCAATTGTATCCAGCACCACAGCGGCCGCACTGTTTCTGCAGGATTGCCAGCTTTCAGCCGACGAGCGGGTCTTTCGCCGAACCGATGAACGCTCCCATCCTGTCAACACAGGTATGATTTTATTTAACCGTAAACTTGACTGGGCCGCTGCGCTTGAGCGGCTTCGCCAACTGAACGGCGCGCCAATCTTTCATACAAACCAAACGTTGACCCACGTTGTCATGCTCGCCAACCGGGCCGCGCCGCTCGATCCACGAAAGTTTGTGCTGCAACTGGATGATCAATTTGTGTACCGCGACCGGTATGCGCGGGGCGACATTGTCGCACGTCACTACGTCAATCCTGTACGGCACAAATTTTGGACCGCTGTCCTGCGATGAATAGCACAGCTTGCTCAAGTAACCCGTCAAGGATTTTGCTCGTACTAAACGTGCCGTGGGATCCGCGACTCGGCGCCGCGCGCGTTTTTATGGAGCTGGTACGAGAGTGGCGTGCGGCCGGGCATTCCGTAGAGCATTTCAGTCTTTCCGACGTTTTCCCCGGCGACGCTGGTGGTTTCCGCCTTGCGGTTCGGCAGATTTTGTTCACACGAAAGGCGCGCGCGTTCGTGCGAAGCCGGGCGAATGCATTTGACGTTATCGATGCGATCACCGGCGGGATCACCGCGTCGAAGCGCGATCTGAACTTTAAAGGTCTGCTCGTCGCACGATCGGTTGGGCTGTTTCGCTTGTATGACCAGTTCGAAAATTCCATTCACGCCAGGTGGCCGGAGTTGCAGCGCGGCAGCGTTCTTGGACGCATCGTTCACCGCGCTTTTCGGCACTGGCTGCGCCGCGCTTCAGAGCGTTCGTTAACCGAAGCGGATTTGATCAACGTGCCGAACGAAGAGGAAGCTCGTACGTTGCGGCTCGCAGGCACCGCGGCTTCACGGATCGTGGTCCAGCCTTACGGAATTTCGGCCGAACGTCGCCGCGCCTTTGCGGGGCCAGTCGGATCGGAGCGCCTTGCTGCAAAGCGCGTCTGCTTTATCGGCATGTGGGGTCCGCGGAAAGGTTCGCGCGATTGGCCGCTGATCGTGCGCGAACTGCGCGACCGCGTGCCGGGTGTGCGATTTCGTTTCCTCGGGACGATGGCAGACTCCGCTGCCGTACTGCGTGATCTCGAGGTCGACGGTCAAGACGGGATCGAGTTGGTACCGGAATTCGAGGCCGATGAACTGCCGAAGCGGTTGGCGGACTGCACGGTCGGCGTGTTTCCGAGCTATGTTGAAGGTTTCGGTTTGGGACTTCTCGAACAGCTTGCCGCGGGGTTGCCGAGCGTCGCCTATGACGTTCCCGGGCCGCGGCAAATTCTTGGACCGAATCTGGCCGACCTGCTCGTGCCTGTGGGGAATGTCTCTGCGCTGGTCGAACGCGTCACGAAAGTGCTGACATCGGGTGCTGACGACTACGCGCGGTTGTCCCAAATCTGCCGGGAGCGTTCGCAAGTTTTTGAGTCACAGGCAATCGCGACCTGCACGTTGAGCGACTATCAAGATCGCGCGCCGAGATCGCCACGCGGTGGAGTTGTGTTTCTGCAAAGCTTTGGACTTGCATCGCCGGGAGGCGGTCCGCGAATTCTCCGCGCCTTGCTTCAGGACGCGCCGTTGCCGTGGCACAGCATCTGTTCATCGCCTCATGCGGCCCCGAAGGTGCCAAACGAGACGCACATGCCGTCTCGCCCAAGCTGGGGAAAAATTGATTTCTCGCGTGCGGGTTGGCTTCCGCAACTCACGGCGCCAATCTTCGCCCCACTATTTCGTAGAAGATTCGACCGTTTTTGCCGCGACAACGACATCCGGGCTATCCATGCCATCCCCCATCGGGGCGCGGAATTCGCCGCGGCCTTGGACATCGCACGCGAACTCAACGTACCTTTTTTTCTGCAAGTGCACGATGATTTTGAGTTTACTGCCGAGCGTATGAGCAGTCCGGCCCGTGCGCGGGCTGCGATGAAATCGGCGTGGCTCAGTGCAGATGCGCGGTTCGTCGTCAGCGAGCGCTTGGGCGACGAATACTGCGCACGCTATGGCGCCCGGCCGTACGAAATCGTGACTGACGGCGTAGAAAGCGTCGCTCCCGCGCCCATCTCACCGAAGGCGAGCGCACTCCGCGTTTATTTCATGGGCCTTTTTCATTTCACCTACGAACCGAACCTGCGCGCGTTGATCGAGGCGCTGCAACTGGTCGCCGGCAAAGAGCGGTCCGAGGTGTCGCTCGCGCTGCGGTGCGGTCTGCTGCCACGCGAGCTTCAACAAAGCGCGCCGCCATTTGTCCGTGTGTTGCCCTTCGGCAGCGAAGAAGATGTCGCGCGCGATCTGGAAAACGCGGACTTGCTCTATATGCCACTGCAATTTTCCGACGAATTCGCGCGCTTCGTTCGATTCAGTCTCTCAACCAAGATGATCACGTATCTCGGCAGCGGAATACCGATTCTTTACCATGGGCCAACCGATTCGGCCGCATATCAGCTGCTCGAGAAAAATGCCGCTGCCTTCCTGCACACGTCGCCCGATGTGTCGACGCTCGCCGATGTACTCCGCACGTTCTTGCACGAACCTGAGCGAGGCAGAACCGTGGTGATGAACGCACTCCAGCTCGCCCGTTCGCGTTTTCTCGTCGAGCGACAACGACGTGTTTTCTGGAATCGGGTGCGCACGATTCTCGGCGAACGCGACATCGAGATAGCTGCTCCCACCTCGCAATCACACGCGCAGCCTGAGCATGCCGCGACCTGAATCGCGGCTTCTGCAAATCGTGCCGCATCTGCCGGGCACGCGCGAAGGGGTTGGCGATTACGCACTCAACCTCGCACGCCGCCTCCGCACCGACCATGGATTCACTACAACGTTTCTAGTCAACGACTCCGCTCAAACGCGCGAAATCGACGGCTTCGACGTTCTCGGCCCCTTGCGAAATGAATTGCCAGCTGCGCTCGGTGCAAAGTTCTCGAACGTCATCCTTCACTACGTCAATTACGGATACCAGACGCGCGGTGTTCCGTTTCATCTTCGCCATTTCGTTGCACAATTGCGCAGCCACATCGCCGGGAAGCTCGTCACGATGTTTCACGAATTGTATGCATCAGGTTCGCCGTGGAGCAGCGCATTTTGGACGCGCCCGTGGCAGGTACGAATCGCGCGCGATCTGATTCGTATCTCCGACGCATGTGTCGTGAGCAATGAAGTGATCGCGCGCGAGATTCGACAGATTCAGGCCGACAAAACAATCCGTGTCGCGCCTATCCTGTCGAACTTCGGTGAACCGAAACTTAACCTCGAGGAGGAGCGCGACCCACATCTCTGGGCCATTTGCGGCGGGACTGCGCTGATCGCGCGTTCAGTCCGCGCGCTTGCTTCGGTTCACCGCCGCATTCCGAAATGGTGCTCGCCACAGCATGTGGAATTGATTGGCGGCCGGAGTAGCGACGATCTGCAAAAGCTGATCGAGCAGGCGCCACTCGAATTCCAGCACTACCCGGAAATCTCTGCCAATGCCGCATCGCAACTCCTTCGTCGCTGCTCCTTTGGTTGGAGCGATTATTACGGTTCAGGTAAGGTTTGGCCGGGGATGATATTCAAGTCCGGATCGTTCGGCTCCTGCTGCGCCCACGGTGTTGTTCCCGTTTTCGCCCACGACGAACCGCCGCTTCATTTATACAGCGATTTTCTGCCCGGTCCTTTCTTTGTCACTCTCGCTACCACCCGCCTTCCGACCGAGTCCCATCTGGAGCTGACGCGGGAACAAATTCACCGCTGGTACCACCGCCACGCCTCGTCACAGGTGACAGCTCGACTCTACGCTGACGCGTTGCGGTGAATTACTTCGACGACTTATCGATCGCAACGACCGTGCACAACAATGCCGGCATGTCGGCGGCGATGCTGAAGTCGTTTGCAGAACACGTCGGTTCCGTCGCCGAGATCATCGTCGTCGATGATGGTTCTTCGTTGGCGTACGAAACGCCGATGCAGATGTCGAACATGAGCATTGTGCGAAACGAGTCGCCGCTAGGATTCTGCAAGGCGTCGGACATGGCGTTGCGAAATGTTAGGACGCCATATGCGGTATTGGTCGATGCAGACGTGCTTTTTCAGCCCGGCGATTTCGCAGGGGGGTTTGAAGAATTTCGTCGTGGCTCCTGGGCCTGGGTCAATTTTCGGCAGGTAAGTTTCGCCGGGACCCCGCAGAACGCATTCGAGCAGCCATTAATGTCGCCATGGGTTTTCGGTGCAGGCAATCAGGTGCATTCGGTCTGGGAAAAACTTCGTCGTTTGGAGTTGCCGGCTAACGTCCGTATCGCACCAGTGGAAGCCGCGCACTCAAGCTGCACGCTTGTGAAAATGAAGGCGTTTCACGCAATCGGCGGCTTCGATCCGTGGTACGCTCAATGTCAGTCGGACATCGAGATCAGTTTACGATTTGCCGAACACGGTTACGGCGTCGGCGTTCACCTTGGCTACGAAGTAAAACATGAAGGTGCCGGTGGACGAAGCGGTAATCCCGCGCGCGTTCTCGATCTTTACCGCGCGCGCGTTCATCTCTACGAACGTGAATATCCGCGGAGCCGCGTTTATCTGCGACCATTGCTTTTTGCGCGCCACCTGCTCGAGCTTTTTTGGTTCGCCGTCACATGGCCATTGAAACGCAACACCTCGCAACTACGGCTGCGCTTTCGCATGCTGAGCACTGTCTGGTCGGGTTATGAGTGACGTGTCGGCGATGCGCGCGTGAAGATACTGATCAGCTCGCATCACTTTCTGCCGAGCACCGGTGGAATTGAGAAAGTGACGGAATTACTTGCGCGCGAATTCGTCCGCCGCGGTCATTTAGTGCGCGTTGTGACGCAGACGCCAGGCGAAGCTAAATTTTCGTTCGAGGTGGTTCGCCAGCCCTCGGCCGGCGCTCTGGTTGCCGCAGTGCGCTGGTGTGACGTATTTCTGCAGAACAACATTTCGCTGCGCACGCTCTGGCCGCTCGCGACTATCCGCCGTCCCCTCTTCATCATTCATCAAACGTGGATCACAGCGCCCGATGGCTCGGTCGGTTGGTTAGACAATTTGAAACGAATCGCGCTGCGATTTGGTGAATCGTTTGCGATCAGCGATGCCGTCGCCGCATCGCTGCCGGTGCCGTCGCGAGTTGTTGGGAATCCGTATGATGAAACGATCTTTCGGCAGCACCCGCAGATTACGCGCGCGAAAGATCTCGTTTTCGTTGGCCGCCTCGTATCCGACAAAGGCGCCGATCTTTTGCTCGAGGCGATCGCTCTTCTTTCGCGAGAGCAACTTCAGCCCGGCCTAACGCTTGTCGGCGACGGCCCAGAGAAAGACGCGCTCGAGCAGCAGGCGCGAACCCTTGGTCTGCGTGATCACGTCGTGTTCGTGGGAATGCGCGACAGTGTCGAAATCGCAGCTCTGTTGAACGAACACAAAATCCTCGTCGTCCCTTCGAAATGGGCGGAGCCATTTGGGATTGTCGCACTGGAGGGAATCGCGTGCGGCTGCGCCGTTATTGGATCGGCAGCTGGCGGTTTGCCGGAAGCAATCGGTCCATGCGGACGGACCTTTCCGAATGGTGACGTCAATGCATTGGCGTCGGCAATTGCGGCGCTGTTGCGGGACGACGATCAGCGCGCCGATTTGGCGGCCGCATCGGGCGCGCACCTTGCTAAATTCACTTCGGCGCGAATCGCGGATTTCTATCTCGACGCGATGGCAGCGAAATTGAAATGATTCTGCTCAGCCATCCGACCGGCAATGCGAATGTTCGTGCGATTGCTGAGGCGCTACTCCGCCACGATTTGCTTTTTCGGTTCGCGACCTGCCTCGCATTGTCGAACTCGTCACGACGCAGCTTCAACATCCCGCGCGAAAAATTGTGGACGCGACCGGTTCGCGAATCGGTCCGACATCTCGCTTCAAGGCTGCGTTTTAATGCGTTGGTCGAACACGAGCGCGGCTGGGCTTCAATCGACGCTGTCGGGCACGATCTTGATCGATTTGTCGCACGGCGCGTCGCGGCGAATTCGGATTCGGCGCTGCGTGGCATCTATTGCTACGAGGACTTTGCGCTCACGACATTTGAAACTGCTAACGCCCGCCGGTTGAAATGCGTTTACGATCTGCCGATCGCCTATTGGGAAACATCGCAGCGCCTGCTGCGCGAGCAGGCAAGTCGTTGGCCGGCCTGGGAGCCCACCCTGATTGCGACCCGTGATTCGTCAGAAAAACTCGCGCGAAAAAGGCGTGAGCTCGAGCTGAGCGATACCGTCGTGACGCCAAGTCGGTTCGTGATGGATTCACTGCCTGAGGAAATTCGCGCCACGAAACAGTGCATCGTTGCTGAGTTCGGATCGCCGGACGTAGCCGAAACGGTCCGCCCTGCGCACCATCGCCTTCGTCTCCTGTTCGCGGGGGCGATGACGCAAAGAAAAGGTCTGGCTGATCTGTTCGCGGCAATGAAGCTGCTAAATTCAACGGCGGTTGAACTTGTGGTGATGGGATCACCGCTCATGCCCATGTCGTTTTATCGCGAGCAATTTGCAGATTTCATTTACGAGCCCCCGCGGGAGCCAAAGCGCGTATTCGACCTGATGCGCACATGTGATGTATTGGTCTTGCCATCTATCGTGGAAGGTCGCGCGCTCGTTCAACAGGAGGCAATGGCATGCGGTTTGCCGGTTATCGTGACGAGCAATGCCGGTGGCGAAGATTTGATTGATAACGGCAGAACGGGATTTTTGGTACCGACCAACTCGCCCGAATCCATCGCGAGCACGATTGAATGGTTCATCACGCATTCCGACGAACTACCGGCGATGTCGGCTGCTGCGCACGCCAAGGCCGCGACGCTAACCTGGCGCGATTACGGCGATAAAGTTGTCCATGCAATCGCAGCGTAACGAGCGGGTTATCGTCGCGATCAAGCGGTTGGTTTGGCTCTATTTCTGGCTGCTCATTTTCGAAGGTGCACTCCGAAAATGGGTCGTACCCCAGTATTCCGATCCGTTGCTGATCGTGCGCGATCCGGTTGCGATCGCGATCTACGCGCTGGCGATTAAAGGCCACGTCTTTCCGCGCAACCTGTGGGTCTATTCACTTTTGATTATCGGTCTGCTGTCGGCGATCGTTGGCGCTCTCGTTCTCCAGCCATACCTGCCGATTAAGCCGTTGCTGCTCGTCACGGTTTTTGGCTGGCGATCAGACTTTCTTCATTTGCCGCTGATCTGGGTCATTGCCAAAGTCTTCGACGGCCGAGACGTCAAACGGATGGGCTGGTGGATACTTGCGACGCTACTCCCGCTCGCCGTGCTGATGGCGATGCAGTTTAACGCTTCGCCCGACTCGTTCGTCAACCGCGTCGCCGGCGGCAGTGCCGAAGCGCAGCAAATTACTGCCGGTGGTGGAAAGATTCGCCCGCCGGCGACCTTCTCATTTATATCCGGCGTGATTTTCTACGCGGCGGTCGCCACTTCGTTTCTTCTTTATGGCGCGCTGGATCGCCGCACCTATCGCAACTGGCTCCTCTACGCGGCAACTTTCGCGCTTGTTGTTGCCACGGCAGTTTCCGGCAGCCGCTCGGTCTTGCTGTCGGAATTCGTCGTCGTCGCTTCGCTTGGAATTATCATCTTCTTGCGTCCGAGTGCGATAAACCAGTTTGGCCGAATCCTTCTGCTCGTGATCGCCGTGGCGCTTATCGTCAGCCGGCTGCCGATCTTCAAAGAAGGTGTGGACATTTTGAGCGAGCGTTTTACCGCCTCGGCTGAGGCTGCCGAAACGACAGTCACTGGTGGGTTGATCGATCGAGTTACTGAGGGGTTCACCACGCCGTTTAAGGCGATCGGACATGCACCGTTGTTTGGATATGGACTTGGTATCGGCACCAATGCCGGCGCGAAGTTCGTCACCGGCCGTTCAACGTTCCTGCTTTCGGAATCTGAGTGGGAACGCATCATCTTCGAAAGCGGGCCAATTCTTGGCGTTGCGTTTGTGCTCTGGCGAATCTTGCTTGCCCTCCGTTTTGGCTATCTCAGCGTAATGCAAATCAAGCATGGCCGAATTCTTCCGATCATCCTCTACAGTTCATGCTTCCTCAGCCTGCTAAACGGTCAGTTCGGTCAGCCGACGAACCTCGGCTTCGCCGTTCTGGTTTGCGGTTTATGCCTCGCGTCGATGGAAATCGAACATTACCGCGGACCGATCGCGTCGTCTGAGCCGGAAGCCGCAGCGCCGCCGCCAGTCAAAGCCCGAGTGCGCCGGCGTTCCCCGTACGCCGAACGGTTACATCAAACGGCCGACCGAACGAATGGTTCTGCTGATCGGTAACTACGCGGCTGATCGGCAACAAAGCATGCAGCGATTCGCGATGATGATGCTGCTTGGGCTTACATCCGCGGGCGTGAGGGCTGAGCTCGTACAGCCCGAGTCGCAACTTGGCAGGATCAACTTCGGCGGCGCCTTTTTCGGAAAGTGGCTCGGCTACATCGACAAGTTCATTTTGTTTCCACGGCGATTGCGGCGCGAAGCGCGGAAAGCGGCGCTGGTTCACATCTGTGATCATTCGAACGCGATGTATTCGCGTGGGTTAAACGACGTGCCGGTATTGGTGACGTGTCACGATTTGATCGCGGTGCGTTGCGCGCTCGGCGAAGCGACGGATTGCCCGGTCTCAGCGACGGGCAAACTGCTTCAGCGTTGGGTGTTGGCCGGCTTACGGAAGGCATCGATCGTCGCCTGCGATTCACACGCCACGCTCGAAGATGCGCATCGCCTTGTCGCCGCAACTGGTGGCCGGCCGCGTATCGAGCACGTCCAGCTCGCACTCAGCTATCCGTACCGCAAGCTCGCGCCTGAAGAGGCGTCGCTGCGGCTGCGGGAAATTCCAATCCTCGGGTCGAACGCGCAATTTGTCCTGCACGTTGGGTCGAATTTGAAACGCAAGAATCGTGACGCGGTGCTGCGGGTTTTCGCGCGTGTCGCACCGAAATGGAGCGGGCTTCTCGTTTTTGCAGGCGAGGCCGCTTCGACCGAACTGCGTGACGCAGCGCAAAGACTCGGAGTAGGCGACCGCGTAATCGACGTGCCGAATCCCTCGAACGAACTTCTCGAAGCATTGTACAACCGCGCCACTGCTCTGTTGTATCCGTCGACTTTTGAAGGTTTTGGCTGGCCGATCATCGAAGCGCACGCCTGTGGCTGCCCGGTTGTTTGCAGCGACCGCGAACCAATGCGCGAGGTAAGCGGAGGCGCCTCGCTTCTGCGTTCCGTCGAGGATGAAGAAGGATTCGCTGCTGATCTGCTTCGCCTGACAGATCCGGTAGAGCGCGCGAGCTGGAGCGAGCGTGGATTGCAGAATGCGCAGCGTTATAATCGCGAGCAAATGATCGCGCGTTATATCGACTTGTATCGCGAGCTGGCGCCGTCGTTATGAGGAAGTTCGTCATACTGTTCTCCCTGCTCCTGCCATGGAGCCTGCGCCGCCGCCTGCTGGAAAAGTGCTTGGGCTATACCTTGCACCCGACGAGCCGCATCGGGTTGGCGTTCGTTTTGCCAGACCGGCTCGTGATGGAAGCGCATACCAGCATTGGGCATTTGACGGTTTGCAAAAATATCGCGCTGCTCCATCTCGGCGAACACTCTACAATCGGTCGCGGCAATTGGATCACCGGATTTCCCCTTCGCCCCTCACGTCACTTTGCTGCTGAATCGGATCGCCGGCCGGAACTAATCGTCGGCCGACATTCTGCCATAACGAATCGTCATCTGATCGATTGCACAAATTTGGTGACGATCGGCAGCTTCACAACGTTTGCCGGATTTGGATCACAACTGATGACGCATGCCGTTGATCTCGCCGCCAACCGCCAGTCATCGACCCCGGTTCGAATCGGCGACAGGTGCTTCGTTGGAACGAACTGTGTCCTGCTTCCCGGCAGTGTTCTTCCGGATTTTTGCGTTCTCGGTGCGAAGTCGCTTCTCAACAAGTCGTACTCACAGCCGTACACTCTTTATGCCGGCGTGCCGGCGCGAGCGATCCAGGAGCTGCCGCGCGATCTCGCCTACTTCGAGCGATCCGAAGGATTTATCTACTAAGCCTTGAATGTTTTGCAGATCGTCCAAACGCTTGATCCGGAAACCGGCGGCGTTGCTCGAGCGGTTACCTCATTAAGCAAGGCGCTCGTTACGCGAGGAATTACGGTTGAAACTGTGACCCTCGATCCGGCGGACGCGCCGTGGCTGCGTAACGGCGGCTTACAGGTCCACGCGCTTGGCACCGGGCTGACGAGTTTTCGCTACTCATCCGCGCTACTGCCGTGGCTGCGCGTAAATCGCAGCCGGTTCGACGCTGTCATCGTGAACGGCCTCTGGCAGTACCTCGGCTTCGCTGCCTGGCGCGCATTCGCCGGAAGCGGCACCCCGTATTTTGTTTTTCCACACGGCATGCTCGATCCGTGGTTCAAAGTCACGTTTCCCCTAAAGCATTTAAAAAAATGGCTCTACTGGCCCTGGGCGGATTACCGGCTGTTGCGCGATGCATGCGCCGTGATTTTTACATCCGAGGAGGAGCGGATCGTCGCTCGAAAGTCTTTTTGGCTGTATCGCTGCCGCGAACGGGTCGTCGCACTCGGAATCGAGCCGATGCACGGAAATGAGGAAGTGTTCTACGTCAGGTTTCCGCAGTTGCGCCGCAAACCGTTCCTTCTTTTCCTTGGCCGAATTCATCCGAAGAAAGGCTGCGATTTGTTGATTGCTGCTGCTGAGGATGCATCGATCGATGTGGTCATCGCAGGCCCGGACCAGGTTGGCTGGCGCGCAGAACTTGAGCAGCGGGCGACAGACCGCGTCACCTTTGCCGGAATGCTCGACGGGAAGATCAAGGCGGGCGCACTTGTTGCCGCGGACGCCTTTATCCTGCCGTCGCACCAGGAGAATTTCGGGATGGCCGTAGCCGAGGCGCTGTCGGTCGGATTGCCTGTGCTGATTTCAAATCGCGTCAACATTTGGCGAGAGATCGAGGAAGATCATGCCGGCTATGTGGATTCCGATGATCTCATAGGCACCCAACGCCTGATCACGCGGTGGCTGCAAACTTCGGCAAGTGAGCGCGACGAAATGCGGCGAAATGCGCGCGCCTGTTTTGAGCGACGTTTTTCTGTCGAGCGTGCAGCCGATTCGCTGCTCGACGTGTTGCGCGAAACGGCTGTAGCGACGTGAAGATTACAATTGTGCTCGGCGCGTTTTTCCCCGTCCCACCGGTCATGGGCGGCGCGGTGGAAAAGCAATGGTTTGCGCTGGCAAAGGAGTTTGCGAACCGCGGTCACGACGTGGTGCAAATTTCGCGCGCGATACCGCAGTTTCCGCCGAGCGGAGTGATTGATGGCGTGCGACACCGTCGAATCCGCGGCTACGACTCACCGCGCTCGTTGCTCTGGCTGAAGTTTCTCGATCTCCTCTACTCGCTCCGCGCCCGCAAAGTTCTTCCGAATGCCGACGTGCTGGTGACGAATACCTTTTGGCTACCGATTCTTCGACCACCACGCAGCCGTGGACAAATTTACGTGCACGTTGCGCGGATGCCGAAAGGGCAGATGCGTTTTTATAAAAACGCCGCGCGGTTGCAGGCTGTGTCGCAATCGGTCGCGCAGGCGATCAGAGATGAAGCGCCGGCCGTTGCTTCGAGAGTTAGCGTCGTGCCCTACGCTTCTCCTGCCGGTCTGGGTGATGATGACGTGCCGCCGCTGAGCGCGCGCGAGAAAATCCTGCTTTACGTTGGCCGGGTTCATCCGGAAAAAGGGCTGGGTCTGCTGCTCGATGCGGTGCCGCAATTGCAAGGACGGGGGTGGCGACTTCTCATCGTCGGGGCGGCAGATGAAGCGCACGGCGGGGGCGGCCGCGAATATCTGGAGCAACTGCAACGACACGCATCTGCCGTGCAGATCGGAATAGAATGGGTCGGTGGTGTCTTTGACGAAGCCGAACTGGCTGAATACTACCGGCGAGCCAGGATTTTTATCTATCCCTCGCTTGCCGAGCGTGGCGAGACGTTCGGTGTCGCACCGCTCGAGGCGATGACAAATGGATGCGCAGTCGTGGTTTCACAGCTCGCGTGTTTTACTGATTTCATCGAAGCAGAACGCAATGCGCTCGTATTCGATCATCGGGCGATCGATCCCGTCAAAGCGCTGGCCCATCAATTGCAGCGGTTGATCAATGATGAGTCGCTTGCGGCGCGACTCGCGCTGGCGGCACAAGAGCGGTCACGACAGTTTTCAGTTTCGGAAATCGCGGCACGCTACTTGCGCGATTTCGAGCAGGTTCTCGCGAAATGCAGCTAACCAATTTTCAACGCGTCTGCCGCCTCGGCGCGAATCTGCTTCAACACCCGCGCAACGTGCCGCGCTACTTCGCGCAGAATCTCGTCGCGCGAAAATCTCCGCTCGATCTTGCGCTGCCGTGGTTTGCGTATGGGGCGATCGATTTTCTTGAGGCCGAGCTCCGCCCCGAGATGCGTGTCTTCGAATTTGGAAGCGGCGGATCGACCATCTTTTTTGCCGGGCGATGCGCGTCAGTCCGTGCGGTCGAGGAAGAAGCAACGTGGGCATCCCGCGTCAGACAACGCGCCGCCGAGCTCGAGTTGCACAACGTTGAGATCGTGAACGCGCCGTTCAATTTCAATCATGCTCAAGACTTCGTCTCATCTGATTATCTTGCGCAGGTCGGCAACGGCGTGTGGGACGTGATCGTGGTCGACGGTGCCGACAACGACTTTACGATTCGGCCGATCTGTTTTCGCCGCGCTGAGTCGCAGGTGAAGTCGGGCGGGATGATCGTAGTCGACGACTCGTGGCGCTATACGCAATTGCGGACGTCTCATCACGCGCGGCGTGTTGAGGTGTTCGAAAGTGTCGGTCCCGCGCGGTTCGGCGTGACAAGCACGGACATTTATTTCTACTGAGTCGCTGATGTCGTCCCTCACGCCAGTGCAACCGAGCCAGCGCTCGCAGTTCGACTCGCCTTGGACCGCGGGCGAACGCCTGCGTCGCGTTCTCTGGGAAATTTGCTGGAGATGCTTGTGCGAATGGACGCCGAAGCCAGCCAACGCGTGGCGGTTGTTTTGGCTCCGCGCTTTCGGTGCTCGAATCGACGGCACGCCCTTCGTGCATCAACGAGCGCGAATCGAGATTCCCTGGAACCTGATCCTGCACGATCGCGCCTGTCTTGGTGACCGGACGAACGCATATTCGCTTGGTGAAATTGAAATCGGCGCGCGCGCGACGGTTGCGCAGGAAGTCTATCTCAGCACCGGCTCGCATGATTTCGCGACTGCCGCGATGCCGCTGGTGACGGCGAAGATCACAATCGGCGACGATGCCTTCATCGGGGCGCGCGCTTTTGTGATGCCCGGCGTGACAATCGGTGAGCGCGCAGTGATCGGCGCCTGCTCCGTCGTCACTCGCGATGTTCCAGCCAATGTGATTGCAGCCGGAAATCCGTGCCGCGAGCTGCGTTCGCGATGAGCGACCGAGTGCCAGTTTCGGTCATCGTACCGATCCGGAACGAAGGCGAAAACCTGCGGCGGTGTCTCGGTTCTGTGGCGTGGGCCGACGAAATTTTCGTGGTCGATTCGCACAGCAGCGACGGCTCGCCGGAAGTCGCGCAGCAGCTTGGCGCATCGGTTGTTCAGTTCAATTTCAACGGCACGTGGCCAAAGAAAAAGAATTGGGCGCTCGAGAATCTACCGTTTCGAAATGACTGGATCTTCATCCTGGATGCAGACGAGGCACTTCCACTCGAAGGGCGCGACGAATTCGCTCGCTCAATTGCCGACGCAGGCGAGATCGTCGGCTACTGGATCAATCGTCACTTCGTTTTTCTCGGCCGCAAATTGAAACATGCCTACTATCCGAATTGGAATCTACGCCTGTTTCGCCATTCGTTGGGCCGCTACGAGAAGCTAACCGACCTGCCGACAAACAGTGGCGATAACGAAGTGCATGAGCATGTCGTAGTGAACGGCCCGACCGCGCGGTTGCGCTGTGAAATGGCCCACTACGCCTTTCCATCGGTTGAAGTATTCGTTGAAAAGCATAATCGCTATTCTAATTGGGAAGCCCGCATTGCTGTTGCGAGCGAGTTGACCGGCGAGCTTTCGCACGAAGATGTCGGCCGCCGTCGTCGCTGGAAATCAGTCGCACAACGGCTGCCTTTTCGTCCGTTGCTGCGTTTTCTCTACGTCTACATTTGGCAGAAAGGATTTCTTGACGGTCGCCACGGCTATTATTTCGCGCGCCTGCACGCCATCTACGAATTCCTTTCGGTCGCGAAAACGTTCGAGCTGCGGCAGCGCCACCGTCCGAGCGATTAGCTGATGCGAGTCATCGTTTGGGGAATCAATTACGCCCCCGAGGTCGCAGGCATCGCGCCGCATAACGTCGCACTTTGCGAGTTTCTCCAGCAGCAAGGCGTAGACGTCGAGATGGTGACCACCTTCGCCTACTATCCGACATGGAAGAAGTCCGCGGCGGACAGAAATCGTCTTTTTCGCACTGATCTGATCAACAACGTGCCGATACATCGCTGCTGGCATTTCGTGCCGGCACACGTCTCGGCCTGGAAGCGCATTGTTCATGAAGGCACTTTTGTTCTGACATCAACGGTTCGGGTTCTCGCGCTGAAACGGGCTGACGTTTACCTCGTTGTGTCGCCGCCGTTGCTACTGGGTATGGCGGCATGGCTCGTCACGCGGATAAAGCATGCTCCGTTCGCCTTTCTGGTGAAAGATCTCCAACCAGACGCAGCTGTCGGGCTCGGCATGCTCCAGGCCGGCTGGTTCACGCGTGCATTGTACTGGCTCGAGACGTTCGCCTACAGGCATGCGACCTGGGTCGCCGGTTTGAGCAATGAGATGATCGATGCGTTTCGCCGCAAGGGCGTAGCGGACGAGAAGCTAGTTTTGTTTCCCGACGGCGTTGTTATTCCCGATGGGTTGCCAGCACGCGGGAACTTTCGCCGCCGTCAAGGTTTCGCCAGCGATGATTTCGTCGCTGTCTACTCCGGTAACCTCGGCGTAAAGCAGGGACTGCAAATTCTGGTCGATGCGGCCGCGCATCTGCAGGGCGACCGGAAAATTCGAATCGTAATTTGCGGTGACGGTGCGGCGCGAGCCACGCTCGAGCGCTCAGTGCAGGATCGGGGTCTGCAGAACGTCACGATGCTGCCATTGCAACCAGATGACGCCTATCGCGAGCTGCTCGTCGACGCCGACGTCTCGCTGATCACGCAGCAAAGCGGATCTGGAAATGCATTTTTTCCGAGCAAAATTCTGATGACCCTTGCACACGGTTGTTCAGTTGTGACGGTGGCTGACGAAGAGAGCGCACTGACAAAAGCAGTGCGCGAGGGAAATTGCGGCACCAATGTTTTGCCCGGTGACGCGGCGAAGCTCGCACAAACATTTTGCGATCTGGCGCGTGATCGCCGGCTTCTTCACCAATGGGGCGAGAACGGCCGTGCCTATGTAGCGCGTTACGATCGCCGCAAGTTGCTCGCTGACTTTTTTGCGAAGCTGCAGCGGCTCGTTAATACGCCGTTCGCGGCGGGAAAATAACGTGCGCGAAGGTGCGCAGGATGATCCCGAATTCGAGCGAAAGGTTCCAGTTTTCGAGATATTCGATATCGCACTCGACGCGATGGGCGATGTCGTCGCGGTTGCGCGCTTCCCCGCGAAAACCACGCACCTGCGCGAGGCCGGTGATTCCCGGCTTCACGAGCGCGCGGACGTGGTAGTTGCCCATTAATTCGGAGAACTGCTCGTTGTGCTCGATGAGATGGGGGCGGGGGCCGACAATGCTCATGTCGCCGCGGAGCACATTCCAAAATTGCGGCACCTCGTCGATGCTGAGCTTGCGAAACCATTTTCCGAGCGGATAAACCCGCTCGTCGTCT
>JBJMWW010000171.1:0-12539 GCA_045809945.1 Chthoniobacterales bacterium | reverse complement strand
CTTGATTCCCTCAGGTGTAATCTCGAAAGCCCACGCGCCAAGTAGCGCCACCGGAAAACCGAGGACAAGCAGCACGATGGAGAGGCGGACGGTCCAGTTCGGTATTTCGAAGACAGGCAATACCTGCGCCAAGCCCTGGGCCAGCGCCCATGCAGCTACGATGTAGGCTATGGCTATCTTGTAGACATTCCGCCGTTTCAGCTCGGCGAAAAAGCTACCGGAGTTCATCGCGCATCTCTCGCCGCGGCCAATCTATCTGATGCTGCTGGCCAACCGATCGCGGCGAGCAACCAGCAACTGGATTGAGGAACCACGTCATCGTAGGTCGGGGGGCAGATTCGTTATGAGGCCGCTCCACGTCTTTGACGAGACTTCAATTCAGCTGCGCAACGCGGTTGACTCGGGCCGCCGCGACGTATGTTCAACGGCTATGACTCGTCACCTTATGTGGTCCCGCGCGGTGCTTTTCGGTTGTGCTCTGCTGTCTCTGACGTCGGTAGCGGTGCATGCGCAGGAGGCTTCGCCGCCGGCGGTGCAGTTTCCGCAGGTGAGCCAGCATGCGGTCGTAAAACAGCGGGTCGGGCTGACTGATATCGAGGTGGATTACTCGCGGCCGAACAAGAACAAGCGCGAGATCTTCGGCGGTCTGGTGCCTTGGGACAAGGTCTGGCGGACCGGTGCAAACGCGCCGACCAAGATCAAGTTCAGCAGCGACGTGAAGTTTGGCGACAAGGATGTGCCGGCGGGTGAGTACGCGCTTTACTCGGTCCCCACGGCGAACGAGTGGACGATCATCCTTTCGAAAAAACTCGATGCGCCTTACCAGCAGGAATCGGATGTGGCGCGTGTCACCGCGCCTCCGGCGTCGCTCGAGCCGTCGATGGAAACCTTCACGATCGGTTTCCAGGATCTGCGGGTGGACTCCGCAATCATGTATCTGGCCTGGGATAAGACCGCGGTCGGCGTGCACGTGAAGACGAACGATGTGGCTAAGGTGAGCCAACAGATCGATGCGGCGGTCAAGAGTGGTCGCGATCTCGATGCGAACTTCTACAACAACGCGGCCGGGTTTTATCTCGACCAGAACAAGGACCTGAAGCTGGCCGCGGAATGGATCGACAAAGCGATCGCGAAGAACCCGGACGCTTACAACATGTACACGCGCAAGGCGCAGATCGAGGCCAAGCTGGGTAACAAGAAAGAGGCGATCGCTGCGGCCGAGAAGTCCAATCAGATCCTGGAAGCGCGGCCGGATCGGGACGACGCGGCGATCCGCAACAATCGCACGTTGATCGAAAGTCTCCGCTAGCGAGGAAAGCAGGAGTTCCGGTAATCGCTCAGGAAAGCAGGAACGCAGGAAACGGGCGGGTGAGGGATATGAATCAGGAAAGAAGGATTTCTGAATCTTGCTCCGCCGCTGGCTCATTGCTTCTCCGAATTCCAGTGCCTTCCTTTCCTGCTTTCCTGCGTTCCTCAGCGATTCACCTGTTTTCTTGATTGGTCGTGTCTGGTGCCTTGCCGCGGCGGCCTCGCCTTTCATAAGCTGCGCTTAAAGGAAACATTATGAAGCTACTACTTGCTGCTTTGCTCGCTGCACTCGCGATCTTTCTTTGGGAATTTGTCGCGCACATGTTTACCCCGTTAGGTGAGGCGGGACTGAGTTATATGCCGAAGCCGTCGGCGGTCTCGTCGTCGATGGAATCGGCCATCGGCGACAAGGCGGGGATGTACATGTTTCCGACGGGCGGGCTGACCGCGAAGTCGTCGCGCGAGGAACAGCACAAGGCGATGGAGCGAGTGATGGAGGAGATGAAGACGAAGCCGTCGGGCATGCTGATCTACAAACCGGCCGGAACCCAATTCAACTTTGGGAAGACGCTGGCGGTGCAGTTCGTGACCGATCTGGTAAAGGCACTCCTCCTGATTGCATTGTTATCGCAAACCGTGCTGGCGAGCTTTGGGCAGCGAGTCGGATTTGTCGTGCTCGCCGGTATTCTGGGCGCGATTGTGACCAACATTCCGTACTGGAATTGGTACGGATTCACCGGCAGCTACACCGCGTCCCAGATCGTGATGGAGATTATCGGATTTTTCTGCGCGGGCCTTGTCATCGCGTGGCTCTACAAGCCTGCGGGCGCGGCGGTGTAGTGGCGGCTGTCTCAGTCGTGGCTGCAAGCGGACGGGAGATCGCTCAGGAAAGCAGAAAAGCAGGAAAGCAGGAAGGGGGACTTAAATCAGGTTGGACACTGGCCCTGGCGAGGAAGGAATAACTCCGAGCTGGTCAGTCGTCACTGGTCACTTGTCACTGCGATTGACCAGGTCAATCGCGCACTGTTCTCATCCCGAGGCGTAGGACGCGATCGATCAACTCGGGGTAGGTTAGACCTGCTTTGCCGGCGGATAAGGCGAAGTCTTCGTCGGCCGCGAGGATCGGGTTCGGGTTGGCCTCGATGAAATAGACATCGTTCGCCGCGTTCAGGCGCAGGTCGATGCGCGCATAGTTGTCGATCGTGAGAAGACGGTAGATGCGCTTGCATGTCTCCTCGATTTTCTTCACCACCACTGGATCGAGATTCTCGGCGAACTGATTATCGAGGCCCCAGCGTTTGCGATAGCGCTCGTCCCATTTTGCGGCATAGGTGGCAATCTTCGGTTGGTCGGCCGGCACTTCACGGAAGACGAGCTCGCGCAACGGGAAGACAGTGAGCTGCAGGTTGCCCATGATGCTGACGTAGAATTCGCGGCCGTCGATGTACTCCTCGGCGATGACGTCGCCGTTCCAGCTCTCGTGAATGAAGTTCACGCGCTCACGGAACTGCTCATCGGTTTCGACGAATGATTTCTGCGAAATGCCGTAGGAGGCTTCTTCCTTCAGCGGCTTGATGAGAATGGGGAACTTAAGCCGGCCCCGTGTCATGCGTTTGCCGCGGGGGATGATGACGAAGTTCGGCACATGGATGCGGTGATAGTGGAGGATCTTCTTCGAGATGCCCTTGTGCTTGGAAAGAAGGAGGCCGGCCGAACCGCAACCGGTGAAAGGGATGCTCTGCATTTCGAGGAAGGAGACGATGTTCTGGTCGAAACCGCGGTTGTTCTTCCATTGGTCGGCGAGGTTGAAAAGAACGTCGGGTTTGAAGGCCTCCACCTTTTGCCGGAAGAGATCGAGGTCGTCGAAGATGACGAGGTGATCGGCGGTATGACCGAGCGCGGTGAGCGCCGCGAGGACATTCGCCTCGGTCTTGCGATTGTCGGTCTTCATCTGCGCGCTCATGTCGTGATCGAGCGCGGTCGGCTCCATCGCGTCGAAGAGAACGAGAACCCTGAGCTTTTTCTTCACACTACTTGGTGCGCTTGAACTTACCGGTGAAGAGATAGTTCATGACAAGGGTGGTGACGAAGGCCGAGACGCGGAAATCCTCCTGCGGATCGTCATTAAGAACGGAGAGACCTAGCTGGTCGCAACGGTCGATCAAACGGGAAAGCAGCTTGTTTACGCGGAACTTCTTTTCATTCGTCCACTGGCAGACCGAGTTCATCAACCGCCGCCTGCGCAACCGCAGATAAGAGCTTGCCTTGATTCGACCGGGTCCAGCCGTGGCGGGGAACAGCTCGCGCAGCTCAGCGTCATAGAAATCCGGATAGGTGTCGGCGTAGGCCTTTCGCTTGTGCGCATAGTAGGTCTTGAGCTTGATATTCAAGCCATCGTAGTCGGCGACGCGATACTCGGGCGTGTGCAGTGGCGGCTTTCCAGCCAGCGTCCGCATCAATTCATCTACATACTCGATTTTCTCGAGCGCTTTCCAGCCGGCGTAACGCGCTCGCCAATCGAGTCCCGGAGTTAGCCAGACGGCGAAGGTCTCGGCGAAATCTTCGTCGGGATGCGCCTGCGCGTACCAGTCGTCGAGGTTGAGCACATAGCTCCGACTGAACGGGCGCGGCCGGTACGAATCTGGGGTGTCTTCGCGTGATGTTTTCCCGAAGAGCTGCTGCCATTTTTTCTTTCGGGGAAGATGATAGGCATAGGCATAGGCGTGCGCGGCTTCATGCCGGATCAGTTTCATGAACCACTCTTTGGTGCCGCCCTCGACCTCGAGCATCATCGTTTGCTCGAGGGCCCGCAGCCGATCGTGCGCGAGATAGAATGGAATGAAGATCGCCGGAATGCCGATCGGCACGAACCATTCATCACCCAGGTGACACGGTGGATGAAAGAGCAGTCCGCGGGCGGAAAGCTCGTCGTAAAGCTGGCGGATCAGCGGCTCGATCGTTGTGCCCTCCAGGCGCAGTCCGAGCTTTGCGACCCGATACTCGAGCAGCTCTGCATCGCTCAGTGACGCCCAATCGGGAGGTTCCATCGGCGGCATGGTAGCAATAGCAGTGAACAGTGGCCAGTGATCACGCGGAGTCGCAGTGTAATGAGTGGTGGCGGGAAGCGCTGGAACGGCGATGACGGAGCATCGCCCTCCAAGTGAGTGGAGCGAGCGAATCGACGTTGCAGTTCGCTCCAGTTAGGCGTTTCATTGACTCATGATTCGTTTAGCCGGTTGCGCTTTTGTCGCGGCACTTGTGCTTTCGTCATTCGCAGGATGTGCGAGCGATCGCGAAACGCACGAGGTCAGGGAAACGGGACACGAACGCGAACCGTATCAATCGGTGGAAGATGAGACGCCGCAGACGCCCGGCGATCGGCGCTCCGGTCCGATTACCGATCGCGCCGGCGCCGATTGGAGCTGGTAGCCGCAGTCGATGCGGCATCGTTTTCTCCCGCCGCTCCTTCTCCTGACGGCGGCGGTGCTTTGGAGTCTGGCCGGAGTGCTCATCAAGTCGGTACATGGGCATCCGATGGCGCTGGCGGCGGGACGGAGCGCGATCGCTATTCCGGTGATCTTCGCCTGCGTCGGACTGCAACGTAACAAACTGTCATTCACGTTTTCCCAGGCGCAGATCGGCGGCGCGATTGGCTACGCGCTGACCGTCGCGCTGTTTGTCTTCGCGACGCGGATGACGACGGCGGCGAACGCGATCTTCCTCCAATACACCGCGCCAATTTACGTCGCGATCATTGGCCGCTGGTATCTCGGCGAACGCGCGCTGCCGATCGACTGGCTGGTCATAGCAATCGCGCTCACCGGCATCGCGTTATTCTTCGTTGATAAGCTGAGCGTTTCCGGATTCTGGGGGAACATCGTCGCGCTTTGCAGTGGTCTGTCGTTCGCATCGCTCGTTCTCTTTTTGCGAAAGGAGAAAGCCGGCTCGCCGGTGACGAGCGCGCTTCTCGGTAACGCGATTGTCGCGCTCGCCGGTCTGCCGTTTTTGCTCCGCACGCATTTCAGCGGGCCTGATTTGCGACTGCTGATTATTCTCGGAGTTGTCCAGTTGGGTCTACCGTATGTGCTCTACGCGACAGCGATTAAGCACGTCACCGCGCTGGAGGCGACGCTCGTTACGTTGCTCGAACCGGTATTGAACCCGACCTGGGTGATGATCGCGCTGGGCGAACGGCCCGGCCCGTGGGCGCTGGTCGGCGGCGTCCTTGTCCTCGGCGCCGTGCTGACACGCGGAGCAATGATGGTGCGTGGACGACGTGCGGCCGATCCGGCGGACGGCGCCGTCCTCGTGCCGCCGGGCGATTAGCACGGCCGTCAGCATGAGCGCTCCCGATTAGAATATCCTCAAGAAACCATTTCAAACGTTCGTTTGATTGATACATACGTTTGAATTAGGATGGGAGGAATGAAACAGAAGGAAGCGACAACGCGGAATCGCAATCGAGACGATACGAAGGGCGCGTTGCTGAACGCGGCCGAGCGTCTCTTCGCCACCGACGGCTTCAACGCGACGTCGCTTCGCGATATCACCTCCGCCGCGCGCGCCAATCTCGGCGCGGTGAATTACCATTTCCGCTCGAAGGATGACTTGATCCTCGCGGTGCTGCAACGCCGCCTCCGTCCGATTAACGGAGATCGGCTTGCGTTGCTTGATCAGTTTGAAAAGCGGGCGGGAAAGCGCGCGGTGCCGATCGAGAAGATTCTTGAGGCATTCTTTCGGCCGGCGCTCGACCTCGCCACCGGAAGTGGCAGGCGCGGCGAGCAATTTGTGCGGCTAGTCGCTCACAGTTTTGCCAATTCGGGCGCGTTCCTCCGGCCGCTCATCGAAGAGGAATTTGGCGAACGAAATCGGCGATTCCACGCGGCCATGAGGCGCTCGGTCCCGTATCTATCTAGTGACGAGATACACTGGCGGCTGCACTTCGCGAACGGCGTGTTCCTGCACACGATCGCCAATGCACATGTGCTGGAACTTTCGTCGGGTGGCCGGTGCCGACTCGGGAAGAACAGTGAAAGGGTTTTGGAAAAGATGATCGCATTTTGCGCGGCCGGGTTTGAAGCGCGCCGCGAGCAAGGGAAGGGACGGGAATGAGTTTAGTCGAAGCACCAGAAAAACCGCGCGCTGCAATTTCGTCGCCGCGGCATGAAGAATCGGCGCGACTCATTACGCCACCGCTGGAACCGCCACGTCGCGGACTCTTACAGCGACCGGCCGTGATCATTGCTGCAGCAATCGCGCTCATTATCGCAATCGTCTACGGCGCGCTGGCGATGTTCCATTCGTTCACTCACGAATCGACCGACGATGCGTTCATCGATTCTCACATCATCGCGATCGCGCCGAAGATCGCAGGCCGGGTGACGGCGGTTCACGTTAACGACAACCAGCAGGTGAAACGTGGCGATCCGCTGGTCGATATCGATCCGGCTGACGCGGACGCATTACTCGCGCAAAAACGCGCTGCGACGGAAGTGGCGCGCGCGAAAGAGCGCAACGCCGAGATGTCGGCGGAACAGGCGCAGACACATCTCGAGACGCTGCACGCGGGGTGGGAAGCGGCTGGTGCAAGTGCGGTCGCGGCCGCGGCCGACACAAACAAGAATCGCGGCGACTTGCAGCGAAATACCGAGCTGGTCGCGCGCGGCGCAATCTCGAAGCAGGACTTCGAGCATTCCGCCATCGATACGAAAGCATCGGAGGCGACGCTCGACTCGAAGAGAAAACAGATGGATGCGGCGGCCGCCTACATAAGAGAAGCGCAGAAATCTGCGGAAGCCGCGCGAGTCCAGGTCGATGCGGCGAAGGCTGAGGTGACTGAAGCTGAAGCGACCGAGAAGCAGGCGGAGCTGCAACTTTCCTATGCGAAGATCACCGCTCCGGAGGACGGCCGCATAACGAGCAAAGCGGTCGAGCCGGGCGCGTATTTGCAGGTGGGACAAAATCTGATGGCACTGGTGACGCCGCAGGTTTGGGTGACGGCGAATTTTAAGGAAACCCAACTGCGCGACATGCGGCCGGGTCAGCCAGTCGCGATTTCGGTCGACGCCTATCCCGACCGGCAACTGCGCGGTCACGTCGATAGCATCCAGGCGGGGAGCGGTGCGCGGTTCAGTCTGCTTCCACCGGAGAACGCGACCGGCAACTACGTGAAAGTGGTGCAGCGGGTGCCGGTAAAAATTGTGTTCGACGAACAGCCGGACGTGCAGCGCGTACTCGGGCCCGGCATGTCCGCGGTGCCGGACGTGAAGATCAGCTCTGGATTCCACGTTGCGATCACCGTCGGCGTCGTCGCGGCACTTGCGGTCGCGCTCGTCATGATCGGCGCGGCGCTTTGGTTCGGGCGGATTCGCCGGCTCGCTTAACCGATGGCTGCGAATCAGGACCGCGGCCAGCGACCGCGGCTACAGGGGCAACAGTGGACGCCGCCGCATAATCCATGGCTGATCGCGGTCGCAGTGATGCTCGCGACGTTCATGGAAGTGCTCGATACCTCGGTCGCGAATGTCTCGCTGCCGCATATCGCCGGGAATCTTTCGGCGACAACCGACGAAGCGACGTGGGTGCTCACGAGTTATCTGGTGGCGAACGCGATCATTCTTCCCGCGACCAACTGGCTCGGCCAGCTCTTCGGACGAAAGCGTTTTCTCGTCGCCTGCATCTTCCTTTTCACGATGGCATCGGCGTTATGCGGGATCGCAAACAGCCTCGGATTCCTGATTATAGCGCGGGTGCTGCAAGGTGCGGGAGGCGGCGCGCTCCAGCCGATTTCGCAGGCGGTATTACTGGAAAGTTTTCCCGTGCAAAAACGTGGCGCGGCCATGGGTGTGTTTGCGATGGGCGTGGTGGTCGCGCCGATTCTCGGGCCGACGCTCGGCGGCTGGATCACGGACAACTATTCCTGGCGGTGGATTTTTTACATCAACCTGCCGATCGGCGCGCTCGCCATGATCATGTGCAACGCGCTGGTGGAAGACCCGCCGTATTTGAAGCGAATCTCCGCGGCCAACATCGATTACATCGGTTTCGGGCTGCTCAGCATCTGGCTCGCGACACTGCAATTCCTGCTCGATAAAGGGCAGGAGCTGGATTGGTTCGGCTCGAACGCGATCGTTTGGTCGGCAATCGTTTCAACAGCAGCCTTCGCCGGCTTCATCGTGCGCGAGCTGATGACGCCGCATCCAATCGTCGATCTGCGTGTGCTGAAGAACCGCAACTTCGCCGTCGGCGCAGTCATGATTCTGCTGCTCGGATCGTTGCTCTACGGGACGACTGCGATCCTGCCGTTGTTCATGCAGAATCTGCTCGGCTACACGGCGGTGGATGCGGGAATTGCGATGAGTCCGCGGGGCATCGGAGCGTTCATGACGACGATCATCGTCGGGCGACTGATCGGAAAAATCAGCAATCGAATCCTGATCGGCTTCGGTTTCCTGCTCCTCGCTTACTCATGCGTGTTGCTGAGTCGGATCAACCTGCAAATCACAATGAGCAGCATCGTTGTGCCGATCATCATCAGCGGTGTTGCGATCAGCGCGATCTTTGTTCCGCTGACGACGTCGACGATGGGAACGTTGAGCCAGGAGCAGATCGGTAATGCCAGCGGCATTTTCAATCTGATGCGCAACGTCGGCGGCAGCGTCGGCATCGCGCTCATCACGACGTTAGTGGGCCGCAGCACGCAGGTGAACCAGATGCTGCTTTCAACGCACACCTCGCAGTTCAATCCTGTCTTCCAGCAAAAGCTGGCCGCGATCATGGCAGGGCTCGCGCAACACGGCAGCCAGTGGGAAGCGGCGAAACAAGCGCCGCGCATTCTTCTCGGCATGTTGCAACAGCAAGCGGCGCTGCTCAGTTACGTGCAGAATTTTCGGTTGTTCGCGATCGCCTGTCTCGTGACTGCCCCGCTCGTGTTCCTCTTTAAGAAAGTGGCGAAACCGAGCGGCCCGATTGCGGCGCACTAGCGGGCTGGAGAGATTCGCGCGAAAGATGGCGCGTGCTGAAAGGTGCGATGTCGTTCGAGCTACAACCGACATTGGAAGGGTCGCTCGTCAGATTACGTCCGCTGCGCGTCGATGACTGGGACGATCTGTTCGCCGTCGCTTCCGATCCGCTGATCTGGGAGCACCACCCGCAGACAGACCGCTACAAGGCAGAAGTCTTTCGCCTCTTTTTTGAAAGCGCGATGGACTCCGGCGGCGCGTTCGCGGTGCTCGACGCAAGAACGGGCAAGATGATCGGCTCAACTCGCTATCTCGCGTACGACGAGGCGCATCGTGAGGTAGAGATCGGGTGGACCTTTCTCGCGCGGGAGTATTGGGGCGGCGCGCACAATCGCGAAATGAAAGAGCTGATGCTGCGACATGCATTTCAATTCGTGGAGAGCGTCGTGTTTCTTGTCGGTCCGCAGAATTTTCGATCGCAACGCGCGGTGGAGAAAATCGGAGGGGTTCGTGAAGGATTCCGCGCCAATGCTGCGCGTCCTGACAATGTGCTCTTCCGCCTGACCCGTCGCGACTACTTCGGGGGACTGCGTCCCGCGTCGTAAAGCACAGCGTAAAGCCGATCCAGGTCTACAGGCTTCGCGAGAATCGAACGCGCTCCGGAATCGCGGATCGCCTGTAAGTTCGGTCGGCCCGTGACGATGATGATGCGTGCGTCCGGATCTTTCGACAGGATCATGCGGCAAGCGGTCGCGCCATTAAGCTGCGGCATCGAGTAATCCATCAGGACAACGTCAGGCTTTTCACGCGTGTAAGCCTGGATCGCGGCGAGACCGGAAGCCACCACGTCAACCACCTCGTGGCCGCAACGCCGTACGAAATCCGCGAGGGTTTGTCCAACACCGCGTTCGTCATCGGCAATCAGGACGCGCACAGGTTCGCGATTAGAGCAGCCGAACTGCGGTGATGGCAATGCGCCCGCTGAAACAAACGTCCACATCCGCGCCAGGCGTCTGCGGCCGCAAACGATACTCGCCTGCGTAGTAAAGGCCGCTTTCCTCTTCGTGCCGGTAGTTCAGTGGAAGCGGTTTCGGATCGAGCGCGCACCAGACAATCTCAGGATCAGGCGCATCGGGCGGAAGGTCCGGCAAATTTACATTATAGAAACAGCCGGGCTCGATCGGTCGCGCGAGTAGCTCCTGCAAGATCGGTCCAATCCATTTCGCCGCGCGTGCCCAGTCGAATTCCATTTCTGCTTTGTGATACTGCGAGAACGCGATACCCGGCCAGCCATGGAGCACCCCTTCGCGCACTGCGGCGACGGTGCCGGAGTAATGCATGTCGGCGCCGAGATTCGAGCCGTGATTGATCCCGCTCAAAATCCATTTTGCGTCCGGCGCGCAATGGAGCAGTCCGAGACGCACGCAATCGGCCGGCGTGCCGTGCACGGCGAAACGATCCGGTCCTCGTTGCTCGATCCGCACACCTTTCTGCCAGGTAACGCGATGGCTCACGCCCGATTGCGGACCGTCGGGCGCGACGATGACGGCTTCTCCGCATTGCGCCGCGACGCCGCACAACGTCTGCAATCCCTCGGCGGCAATGCCGTCGTCGTTAGTAATGAGAAATTTCACGGAACGCTTAGACTAGCGCATCCCGCATGAGCACAATCGAAGAGCGCATAAAAATTTTTCGCGAACTGCATGAGCGCGGTTGCTTCGCGATTCCGAATCCGTGGGACATCGGCAGCGCTCGTTATCTTCAACATCTCGGTTTTAAGGCGATTGCAACGACGTCTGCCGGATATGCTTTTTCACGCGGACTGCCCGATGGAGCAGTCGGTCGCGACGCGATGCTGTCGCACGTGCGCGAGATTTCCGAAGCGAGCGAGCTGCCGGTAAACGCCGACTTTGAAAACGGTCACGCCGAGGATCCAAACGTCGCGGCAGAAAACGTGCGGTTGTGTGTCGAAGCAGGCGCGGCTGGCGTTTCGCTAGAAGACAACAGCGGCCGAAAGGATAAGCCGCTCTACGAAATCGAACATGCGACGGACAGGATTCGTGCTGCGCATGAGGCGATCGAGCGCACCGGTGCGATGCTGGTGGGACGTGCGGAATGTTTTCTCGTCGGCGTCGACGACATTGATGAGGTGATTAGCCGGCTGACGAGGTATGCCAATGCTGGTGCCGATTGTCTCTACGCTCCGGGCATTTCGAAACGTGAGCATGTGAAAGCCGTGGTCGACGCGGTCGCCCCGAAACCAGTCAACCTCCTGATCAGCGCGCCCGGCGGATTGACGATGCAGGATGCCGCGGAGCTTGGTGTGCGACGAGTGAGTGTGGGAGGCGCGATGGCCCGCGCGGCGTGGGGAGGTTTCATCCGCGCGGCGAAGATTCTGGCGAAGAAGGGGACCTTCGAGGGATTCGCGGATGCGACTCCACATAGAGAGTTGAACGCGCTCTTTCGAGACGATATGCAGAAACGATGAATCGCTTTGTTCTCGCCGTTATTCTGCTGCCAACGCTGGTTTTTGCGCAGCGCCGTCCAGTGCCGGAGTCGACCAAACCGGATGTCTCCGACAAAGCGTTGATAACGAAAGAGACGCCGACATTGAAATCGCCGAGCGAAAAAAAAGCCGTGAAGCAATACACGATCGAGCAGTTCATGAACACGGAGCGCGTGGGCGGGAGCGCGTTTTCGTCGGACGAAAAATCGATCCTGTTCCACAGCAACAAGAGCGGCATCTTCAACGTTTACGCAGTGCCGGCGAGCGGCGGCGATCGGAAACAGCTGACCAATTCGACCAAGGAAAGCACCTACATTGTCGCGGCGTTTCCGAACGATGCGCGGTTTCTCTACACCTATGACGCTGGCGGAAACGAGAACTCGCACCTCTACCTGCGCGAGCTGAACGGCACCGAACGCGACCTGACCCCGGGCGAAAAGACGAAGGCGAATTTCCTCGGCTGGAGCCACGACCGAAAGTCCTTCTTCTTCTCGACGAATACCCGCAATCCGAAGTTCTTCGACGTTTTCGAAATGCCGATCGCGGACCTGAAGCCGCAGCTGGTTTACCAGGACGACACCGGATTCGATTTTGCCGACATCTCGAACGACAAACGGTTTGTCGCGTTCAACAAGCCGGGCGCTTCGACCGCCGACTCGGACGTTTATCTCTACGACACGCAAACGCGCGAGATGAAGAACCTGACCGCGCACCAGGGCGATGTGGCCAACCAGCCGCAGGTGTTCGATCCGGCGTCGAAGTTT
>JBJMWW010000170.1:0-16226 GCA_045809945.1 Chthoniobacterales bacterium | reverse complement strand
TAGCTCGAGCAGATAACGCGCGAATGTAACCGCGACCGCCGCCATACCGCCCGTCTGGATAACGAGAAGCAGCACCCAGCCATAAACGAACGCCACCGCTGGATGCAGCGAATCGCGCAGGTAAGCGTACTGTCCGCCAACGACCGGTGCGCGTGCCGCGAGCTCCGCGTAAATGAAACCGCCGAGCAGCGCCACAATTCCACCAGCAATCCACGCGCCGAGAATCAGCGGAACGGTGTGAACCCGCTGGGCGACCAGATATGGATTAATGAAAATGCCGGCGCCGACGATGCCACCGACTACCGCCATCGTCGTGCTGAACAACCCGAGCTGACGCGCCAAACGAGCGCCGCTCATCGCACCTTGCCGCGCGCCGCGACTGCCCATTGATCGACAACGTGATCGCCCGAAACGACCGTTAATCGTTCAGCGAGATTCGCCACCGGGCATGCGTGATTTGGAATGACACGCAGTTTGGTGCCGATCGCCAAATCGCCTTCTCGTTCGACGAAGCCATGTTCCTCTGAGAGCCGCACAACACGCAGCGGCTGACCGGACGGATCGTCGAGCCGGAAAGCAAGCCCGTAACCGGCATTGCCGCCGGTCCCGTGAGCACCGAGATCGGAGCTCAGCACTTTCGAGCCGGCGTCGATAATGAAGTAGCGATCGTTCGCACTGATGATCGTGGTGAGAACCGACAGTGCGACATCGTTAGCGGAAGCGATGCCCAGACGCAGCGCAGTCGCGTCGAGGAATACGTAATTCCCCGGTCGTATGGCAGTGATGCCTTCGAAGCTTTCGCTGCCGAGCACGGTCGGCGTGGAGCCGACTGAGATTTCCCGCACCGCGATACCGTCGGCTAGCAGCCGATCGCATACGCGGAGCAACGTGAGACGTTCTTCCTCGGCGACGCACACGATGTCACGGAAGTTCGAAGCTCCGTAGGCGTGACCTGCGTGCGAGAGCAGGCCCGCGAACTCGAGATTGCCGCCAATCCGCGCGGCCAGTGGGCAAAGATCGGGCGAGGCCTCGTTGATCCCGCAGCGATGCAAGCCGACGTCGACCTTCAGAAAAACGTGGAGCCGGGCGCCGGAACGCCGCGCGATTTCGATGCCGATCGCGCTATCGACCGTAATCCGGAGATCGACATGGTTTCGTTCGGCTGCGGTAACGAGCCGGTCGAGTTTCCGCTGATCGACAATCGGATACGCGATTGTGATGGAGCGAATCGCACCGCTCTCGATGAAAATAATCGCCTCATCGACTTTCGAGGCCGCGACACCGATGGCTCCGTGCTCGATCTGGAGCTGCGCAATTTCGATGCACTTGTGCGTCTTCGCATGTGGACGCAGGGCGAGCACATGGCGGTCGGCAATCGCCTGCACGCGCTTGATGTTCGCGATCAGCCGGTCGCGATCGACGAGCACCTCGGGCGTTTCGAGTTGATCGATCGTTGTGCTCACGGCCTAACCGCGGTATCGAGCCGCGTGGCTCGAGCGTCAAGCGAAACGCCCGACGCGGCAACGCGCGATCCGCAGCGCGTGCGCGCAATGTTCAGCCGTATCGCGCCTCGCTACGATCTGGCGAATCATCTGCTCAGCGGAGGTGCCGATTTCATCTGGCGCCGTCGCGCTGCACGAATCGTCAGCCGCTGGAATCCTTCGCGGATTCTCGATCTGGCGACGGGCACGGGTGATCTCACGCTCGTCCTGCAACGACGACTGCCGAAGGCCTCCATCATCGCGGCAGATTTTTCTGAGAAAATGATCGAGCTCGCGCAACGCAAAGGTGTGCAAAACGCGATCGTGGCCGACGCGCTTCAACTTCCGTTCGATGCCGGCTCGTTCGACGCGGTCACGATTGCATTCGGTCTGCGCAACATGCCGGATTGGGCCGCGGCACTGCGCGAAATGCGCCGCATGCTCAGTGCCGAGGGTCGCTTGCTCGTGCTCGATTTTTCAAAGCCGATCGCAATCGTACAGCCGCTCTACCGGTTTTATCTGCATCAGTTGCTGCCGCAGATTGCGTCCGCCGTTACCGGAACCGGTGAAGCCTACGCTTATCTCGCCGATTCGATCGAAACATTCCCGAGCGGGTTGGCGATGTTGCAGCTCATTGAGCAGTGCGGATTTCGATCGGCCGAAGCGACGCCGCTTACGGCGGGCATCGCGACGATCTATACGGCTACGGCGTCGCGGTAGCGGTAGCTGACGCGGTGGGCTCCGGCGTAGGCGGCGCGCCGGCGATCGGCAGCTTGAGCGCGTTGAGATCGGGGTTGTTGATCACGAATACACCTTCATGCTCATCCGTTTTCGCGAGCCACATGCCGTCACCTGCCGGTCCGCCAACGAGCAACTTGTGCAACTGCTTGTCGTCCGGCGACGTCGTGAACGTCACGACGAGCTGCGGCTTATCGAACGCTGCCTGCCCTGGCACCGTGCCTCCGACCCAGCGCACGGCATGCAGATTTGTCAGTGTATTGAGCAAGGACTGCACGTTGGTCGTGTTGATTGCTCCGCTACCGCCGGCGGTCCAGGTCCATTCGTTGTTGGCCCCGCGCGTGATTGATTGTTCTTTGTCAGTCACAACGCTGAGGCGATGCACCTGCTCGGGCTTTGCCTTGAAGATGGCGAGCTCCTGCCATTGCAGTGGATCGGTGAAAATCTGGCCGAGTAGATTCTTGTCCACCGCGACGATGAATGGCTCATCGTTGTTGCGCGCGTAAACAACGTCGCCCTCGACCCGCCCGAAGCTGATCGTGGCCAGCGGCTTCTCGCCGGCTTTCGTCTCGGCCGTGTTCTCGGATGCGAAGGAGCTGAGCGTTACCTGCAATTGCGGCTTATCGAGACCGTACTTCGGCAGATCCGATGCGACATCTTCGACGAACCGCTTCACCTGCTCGGTCTTCAACAGGTCGATCAGCCGCATCACTTCGCTCGAGTTTGCCGGCTGATCTTTTCGGCTCGCGATCGTCCAGCTTTCGCCTTTGCGCGCGAGCACCGTCTTCGCTTTTCCAGGCACGTCGATTGTTACGCGATCGAGCTGGTTCGGGTCGATTCGGACCAGATGTCGATCGCGCAGATCGGCGGGCTTGGTATTGAGCAGCTCCTCGATCTTCTTCGGCAGGGTGTAAACCGAGCCTCGCGCGGCAAAGCGCACATAGACCTGCTCCTTCTCGTTCGGCACGGCCGTGCCAACCGCAAGCGTCTGGCCCTCTTTCACATCAGGCGAAAAGAGCGTGACCGTTCCGCGCGGTTCAGCCAGCCCGTATGGGTGCAGATCGCCATTGTCCTGGCCGATAAATTTTTCGATCCGCGCCGTCGTCACCTGCGCGATGAAATCGCCAACCTTCTGATCGTCGGCGCGCGCGCGCAGCGGCTTCACGATGTCCCAATGCTCGCCGGTTTTCTGCAACTCCATCTCGCCCGCACTTGTCTTCAAGATTACGCGATTGAGCTGCGTAGTCGTCAGATCGGTCAGCTTCTTGTCGCGAAATTCCTCCGGCTTCTTCGAAATGTCATCGCGTACATTTTTCGCGGCGAGGAAGACCTCTTTCGAGTTCTCCAATCGGACGTAGACCTTGCCCTCGAGGGCCGCGTCTTTGCCGATCAGGATTTCCGGCGGCGCATCTTTGCCGAGCAATTTGATTCGCAGCTTCGGTTTGCCGACACCGAATTCGCTCAGCTTGTTTTTGTCCGCGTCGATCTCCCGGGCCGAAATCGTGTCGAACTTCTGCCATGTATCTAGGTCGCTAAGCAGCATCGAGATCGCGTTGCCGTCGGCCTGATCCTTCACCGGCGACTCAATTCGCCATTTTTTGTTTTCCAGGCGCAGATCAATTCGATCGTCGCCACTCTGGATCGTGATGCCGTCGATTTTGTCGCGATCGAAATTGATCACGTTCTGCGAGCGTCGCTGCGCTTCGGCCGTGTTGGGCTGGTTGCGCTCGTAAAAGCGAATGTACGCCGCAACTGCGAGGACGATAATGAACAGGATGAGGGTCGTTCGCGTTTTCATCTGCGAAAACCGCTACGCGCGCCGCTGCCACCAAACCGCCGTGCCGAGGACTGCCGGAATCAACGGCAATAGAATCAAAACGATCCAGCGCATGTTCGAGAGCGCCTGTTCATTTAAACTGAATGTCAGCGTCTTCGGAATTTTCGGCGCGATCCCGATGAGCTGCTCGCGACTCATCAGCCAGTTCACACTCGCCGATGCAAAGTCGAGTGCCTGCTGGTCCTGAGTCAGCGCTGCGTCCTGCACGAAGGTCGCGTTGCTCACAAGAATCATGCGCGAGGCATTAGTCTGGACACGCTCGTCCGCTGCGCCTTTCTCAATCGCGACGCCGAACACGAGCGGCTGCTGCGGTGCTTTCGCGGCATCGGCCTGCAGCTTTGCCTCGTCCGTCGTGTTGTAATCGGGCTCTGACCAATAACCTTTCTGCGCCTCGATTAACGGCGTCAGTTTGATGTTCGCCTGCTGCGCTCGCTGCTGATCGAGGGTGAGCGACGCCGTGCCACCGACGAATGCGCCGCGCACATCGCCGAGACGCTGCGTCACCGGCGTGCCGGGCAGGAATCGGCCAATCACGTCGCGAATCAGCGCCACCTCCTGAATTCCCGTTTTCATCATCGCCATCAATCGATCGTCGTTCACGCGCACGCCGAGTTCGTTGACGAAGGCGTCCAGTTTTGGCGTCTTCGCCGCGGGATCGAGCAGCATAAAAATGTGACCCTGTTTCTCCCAGAAATCGTGCAACATCTTGATCTCACGATCGGAGAAATCGTACTGCGGGCCGACGATCATGATGGTTTTGGTCTCGGCTGGAATGGCGGGGATTTCCGACAGATTCAGCGGCTCAAACTTCACATTGTCGTTCTCAATGAACTGCTTGAGGACCGAAATCGGACTGGCCGGCGGCGGTTGCTGTTGCTGCATCATCATCGGCAGCTGCGGCGGCGCCGACTCGATCGACGGCTCTTTGTGTCCGAGCACATAGCCGACGCTGTTTTTCTTTCCTTCAACCAGATCGATCAACGCCCCGGTTAGCGCCTGTTCGCCTTTGAACGCGGTCACCTTCGGCTGCTCGCCCAGCATCGGATTGCCTGGATCGACATCGGCCATCTCCGACGCCTTCACGCTTTTGTTGCGCCCCTCGTACTCGAGAATGAGGAGGCTGTCGTCACTCACAACCTTGTACTTGTCGAGCACCTCCTTCGCGCGCGTCAGGTTGCGTTCCGGATCGATGATCTCAACGTCGACCTTTCCCTTGCCGGCGTATTGGTACTCCATCAGTAACTGCTGCACGTCGCCGGTCAGCGGATTATTCGGCGCGAAAAAAACTGTGATCCGCGCTTTGCCTTTCATCGAATCGAGAAAGCGTTTTGTCTTGTCGGAGAGCTCAAACTTCTTGTCGCGCGAGAAGTCCCAGCGGCGGTAGTGCTCGAAGCCGAGGTAGTTCACCATCAGCACGAGGAAAAGAAGCAACGCAATCTGCAGGATCACGTTCAAGCCGATCTGGAGGCGGCGAATGCCTTTTCGCGGTGGTGCTGTCGAATTATCGATCGTGTCCGCCATATCAAAAACTCTCCGCCCGTGTCATTCCGAGCGAAGTCGAGGAATCCTCGTGGTTTCTGCACGTAGATGTCTCGACGGAGCCTGTCCTGAGCGAAGTCGAAGGGCTCGACATGACAGACGCGACGCGAGAAAACATCACATCCTCCATTTTCGCGATTGGAAAACCTGGTGCGTGAAGGCGAGCACGAGAATCGTCATGCTCAGGTAGAACACGATCGGTCGGGTATCGATTTCACCGCGGGAGAGGGTGCCCATTTGCTCGATCGCCGAAAAATAGCCGAGCAGTTGCCGGGTGGTTGAGCTGACATCGAGCAGGATGAACTGAATCAAGCCGAGGAAGAACAGCAGCGTGATCGTGCAGAACGAAATAATCGCAGCGACGATCTGATTTTTTGTCACGGCTGACGCGAGGCATCCGATCGAGAGATAAAACATCCCGAGCAGCAGCAGCATGGAATACGCGCCGAGATATGCGCCGAGTGAGTTCGCCGCCGGCTGATGCGTGATCGCCTGGAAGAGCGCGAAGTAAAGCAGCGTCGGAATCCAGAGCACAATGTAGAAGACGACCGCGCCGAAAAATTTCGAGAGCACCACCTGCCAGTCGCGCACCGGCGCGGTCATAAGCGGCTCAATCGTGCCGAGCTTAAACTCCTCGGCGAACAACCGCATCGTGATGAGTGGAAAAATCAGAACGAAGGCGAACCAGAAGAAGACCGAGTTAAAGAAGGCTTCCTGCACCGTGTAGCTGATCTGGCGCTGGTTCATGAATGAGAGCTGGAAATAAAAATCCACGCCGCTCACGATGAGGAAGAAAACCATCACGACATACGCGATCGGCGAGTAGAAATAGCTGCGCACTTCGCGTGAAAGGAGAACGTAAAACTTCTTCATGCTTCGTTCCTTCCTGTCATCCCGAGCACAGCGAGGGACCTCGCAGGCAATGCTCGACCTTCAATCACAAGCGACGCCATACGACGCTTGTGAGGTCCTTCGCTGCGCTCAGGATGACAGAAGTTTCTCATCCTTCGTCTGAGTGGGTGAGTTCGACGAACACGTCTTCGAGCGTGGCGCGCCGTTGTGTAAGCTCACGAACGCTCCAGCGCCGATCTGCCGCTAATCGGAAAACTTCTTCTCGCACATCGTTGCCCGCCTCTACCCGCAGATTGAAGACGTTCCAATCGCCGTCGCGCGAGACTGCGACGTCTCGCACGCCGCCGATTTTCTTCAGCTCTTCAGCGCCGTCCTCGTTGTTTGTCCTGGCTTCGAGCGTCACGCCGCCGGCCGTGCGAATCTGGCCTAACAAGTTCTCCGGCGTATCGCAGGCTTCAATCTTCCCACGGTGAATGATGATGACGCGGCTGCAGGTCATCTCTACTTCCGGCAGAATGTGGGTCGAAAGCAGGATGGTGTGCTGCTTTCCGAGATTTCTAATCAGCTCGCGAACCTGGCGGATTTGGTTCGGATCAAGTCCGCTCGTCGGCTCGTCGAGAATCAGAAGGTCGGGTTCGTGCACAAGCGCGTCGGCCAGTCCGACCCGTTGCCGGTAACCTTTCGATAACGTGCCGATCACCTTGTTCTCAACCTCTTTCAATCCGCACAATTCCTTCACGTCACCGACGCGCTCCGCGACGCGGCGGTGCGGCACATCCTTCAAAGCCGCGCGGTAATTGAGGTATTCGGTGACGCGCATGTCGTTATAAAGCGGCACGTTCTCCGGCATGTATCCGAGATGCGCGCGGGCCTGGAGCGACTGTTCGAAAATGTCGAACCCGGCGATCGATGCACGGCCCGATGTCGGCGGCATGAAGCTGGCCAGGATCCGCATCGTCGTCGTTTTTCCTGCGCCGTTCGGGCCGAGAAATCCCATGATCTCGCCTTTGCCGACCTCGAACGAGAGATTTTTGATCGCGGTATGGCCGGCGTAGCGCTTGGTCAGGTTCTCTACCTTGATCATGTCGATTCCTGAGACAATCGAGTTGCGTTCACGTTGCGAAAAATTTTTTCGACGCTCAGCGCGCGGTCAAATTTACCGTGGCCAGCCGCTGCCGGCCGTCCGCGGAAATTACACCGACGTTGAAGTCGATCTGTGTGCCGCTGCCGGCTTTGCCGAGCCACAGCTCGACTTGTTTAACCGAGTTTACGTTGTGCTTGCCGACGCGGTAGACGACGAGGCCGCGCTGAATTCCCGCTTCGTCCGCCGGGCTGCCCGGCTCGACTGCCGTAACGAGAACGCCTTTGCCGGCGGCGTATCCGAGCGCATCGGTCAGATCGCGCGTCAGGTCCTGCAATTGCATTCCGAACAACTTCTCTGCATTCGTGTCGCCGTTCTGCTGGCTCGGCGGAGGCTTGCTCGGCGCTTTGCGAAATTCAGCGACGGTATCGCGCACCACATCGGCCGGAATCGCGAAGCCGACGCCCTGCGTTGGTACACCCTGCGGCGTGAACGCCATCTTCGCTGAGCTGATTCCAACCAGCCGCCCCGACAAATCAATAATCGGTCCACCGCTGTTGCCCGGATTAATCGCGGCGTCGGTCTGCACCAGGTTTTTGTAGTCGACCTCTTCAATCGTGATGTCGCGATGGGTCGCGCTCAACACGCCGCGGCTGACCGAGCTGCCGTAGCCGACTGCATTGCCGACCACGATGACTGTTTCGCCTAACAAATTGGGTGAGATGTTGTTCAAATCGACGAACGGGAACTGCTCCTTCGCGTCGATCTTGATAAAAGCGAGGTCCTTCTTCTCGTCGCCCGTGATGTAATGCGCGGCGTGCGTCTTGCCGTCATTGGTCGTGACCTCGATCTTCAAATCCGCCGCGCGCGTCACAACATGCTGGTTGGTCACGATGTGGCCGTCGCCGTCGACGATGAAGCCCGAGCCGAGGCTTTGGAATGTTTGCCGAACTTCACGCGGACGGCTGCGGTAATAGTTGCCGAAAAACTGCGAATAGAATTCTTCGTAGGGATCGCGGACCTGCCGGCGCACAACGCGTTCGGTGTTAATGTTTACGACCGCGGGCAGGACTTTCGCGACCGCGATCACCGCCGGCTCGGACGCTGGATCAGCCTGACCGAATGCGCGTAGGCAGCAAAACGCGAGCGCCACAAAAATGATCGGTCTGCTCATGAGCGCTGGAAGTAAGGACGCGCAGTTCGCCTCGTCAACTTGCCGTCGGCGAGGAGCAGCCGAAGATTTGTTTTGATGCGCCCCTCATTCGCGACCCGACTGAACCTCGACTTGCTCGAGGAGAACTACGAGCGCTGGCAGGAGAATCCGCGCTCAGTCGATACGAGCTGGGCGGCGTTCTTCGAAGGATTCGAGCTGGGCGAGCTCGAGCCGACGAACGGGGCGGCGACACTCGCGCCCGCCACGCCGGCGGAAGGCCCGCTGCAAACACGCGTCGATGGTTTGGTCTATGCCTATCGCACGCTCGGCCACACGATCGCTAACGTAAATCCGCTGGCCGACGCGCGGCCGACGAACCCGTTGCTCTCGCTGCGCGAACTTGGTTTTAGCGACAAGGATCTCGATGCGCAGGTTTCATCGCGCTTCTTCTACGACGGCAAAGTGATGTCGCTGCGGGAGCTGATTCGCACACTCGAAAACCTCTACGCCGACACCATCGGCGCCGAGTTTCAGCACATTCAGGACACGCGGATGCGCAACTGGGTGCGGCACCGATTTGAAACGCGCAAGCCGAAGAGCGCCGCGAAGCGCGAGGAGCAGCTCAGCTTGCTGCGGGCTTTAATGGAAGCCGAAGCGTTCGAAGTTTTTCTCCACACAAATTACGTCGGGCAGAAGCGCTTCTCGCTGCAAGGCGCGGAAGGGTTGATGGCGATCCTCGACGTCTTGCTCATGAAATGTCCTTCCGATGGGGTTGAGGAAATTTGCATGGGCATGGCCCATCGCGGCCGCCTCAACGTGCTCGCGAATTTTCTGCGCAAATCGCTCAACGTCATCTTCGCCGAGTTCACCGAGAATTACCTGCCGAAGCTCGTGGAAGGCGACGGCGACGTGAAATATCACCTGGGGTATCGCACGGTGCGCAAGCTGCGTGATGGCTCGCAGGTCGAGATTCGCCTGGCCGCCAACCCGAGCCATCTCGAAGCAGTCGATCCTGTGGTAGAAGGCACCGCGCGCGCGCGGCAGCGGATTCGCGGCGACACCGAAACGCGCCGGAAAGTTGTGCCGATCCTGATTCACGGCGACGCCGCTGTGATCGGGCAGGGGATCGTGATGGAGACCCTGAACATGTCGCAGCTCCCCGGCTACTCGACCGGTGGAACGATTCACATCGTGGTCAATAATCAGATCGGTTTCACCACCTTGCCCGAGGACGGCCGCTCGTCGCAGTACTGCACCGACGTCGCGAAAATGCTCGAGGTGCCGATTCTGCACGTGAACGGCGAAGATCCGCTCGCGCTCAAATTCGCCAGCGAAATGGCGCTCGATTTCCGGCAGGAATTCGGCCGCGATTTTATGATCGACATGTACTGCTACCGCAAATACGGGCACCAGGAAGTCGACGAGCCGTCGTTCACGCAGCCCGATCTTTATGCGCGAATCGAGAAACGGCCGAGCGTTGCGCAACTCTACAAGAACGAGCTGCTCAAAAGCGGCGTGCTCGATGAAGAAGATGTCGCATCGCTCGAAACCGAGATGCAGCTACGGCTCGAGATGCCGCTCGATGTCGTGAAGGCCAATGGCCAGGCGAAGTTCAGCGAATCGACCGCGGTTTTTCAGCCGAAGTACCGTCACGAAGCGGACCCCACCGCGATCAGTGAGGAATTGTTGCATCGGATCGTCGACGGTCTGACCAAGCCGCCTGCCGATTTCAATCTGCTGCCCAAAACGAAGCGGATCGCATTCGACCAGCGGCGCAAAGTTTTCGAAGCAGGCGGACCTTACGACTGGGGATTCGCCGAGGCGCTCGCGATGGGATCGTTGCTCCTCGAAGGCATTCCCGTGCGTTTGTCAGGCCAGGACAGCCGGCGTGGCACATTCGGTCACCGCCACGCGGTGATTTACGATCGGCAAACCGGCAAACCCTACATCCCGCTGATGCATCTGGCGGAGAAGCAGGCGCGACTCTGCATTTACAACAGCCCGCTTTCGGAAAACGCCGTGCTCGGTTTCGATTACGGCTACTCGCTTGATTACCCGAACCTGCTCTGCCTGTGGGAAGCGCAGTTCGGCGATTTCGCGAACGGCGCGCAGGTTATCATCGATCAGTTCATCGTTTCGGCCGAATCGAAATGGCAGCGGCCGAGCGGCATCGTCCTGCTTCTGCCGCACGGCTACGAAGGGCAGGGGCCGGAGCATTCCAGCGCGCGGCTTGAGCGTTTCCTGCAGGCTTGCGCGGAGGACAACATCCAGGTCTGCAACCTCACGACGTCAGCGCAGTACTTCCACGTCCTGCGGCGCCAGATGAAACGCGACTTCGTCAAGCCGCTCGTCCTGATGACGCCGAAGAGTCTCCTCCGGTTGGAGGCGGCCGGAGCGCGCACCGAGGATTTCACCGGTGGAAAATTCCGCGAAGTCATCGCTGATGCCGAAACGCAGAACGCAGAGCGTGTCATCCTTTGCTCAGGCAAGGTTTACTACGACCTGGTCAACCATCGCGCGGCGCAGAAGATCACCAACGCAGCGATCGTGCGGGTCGAGCAGCTCTATCCATTCTGCGACGACCAGATTCTCGATGCCGCAGGAAAAGCGGCAAAGATTGTGTGGTGTCAGGAAGAACCGCAGAACATGGGCGGGTGGACCTTCATCGAGCCGCGACTGCGGAAGCTCTTCGGCCGTGAGATTTCGTATGCCGGCCGCGACGCGAGTGCGAGCCCCGCAGTCGGCGCGTTGACGCTGCACAAACGCGAACAAGCCGCGCTGATCCAGGACGCGTTTTCGTTGTAAACGCACAGTTCGACGGCGGCGAACGATTGCGCATAGTGGTTACGCGCGCATGAGCATCGAGGTAAAAATTCCTGCAGTCGGCGAATCGATTTCCAGCGGAGTCGTTTCTGTCTGGCACAAGAAAAACGGGGAACGGGTGGAGAAAGGCGACGCATTGCTCACACTCGAAACCGACAAAGTTTCGACGGAAATCGCCGCCGAAGGCTCGGGCGTACTGCAGACGAAAGTGGCGGAAGGCGCCGAGGTGAAAATCGGCGAGGTCGTCGCGACGATCGATGAATCAGCAGCGGCCGGGCCGGCAACCGCTACCCGTGAAAAAGCGAAGCCGGATCCGAATACCTCCGGCGCCCAGGCGCAAAGCGGCGACGGCAAGACGTCCGATGACCTCTCGCCGGCAGTCCGTCGCATCGTCGAGGAGGAGCAACTCGATCCGTCGAAAATCCGCGGCAGCGGGAAAGGCGGGCGGTTGACCAAAGCTGACGCGCTTGAAGCAGCGAAAAACAAAACTGCAGCTCCTGCGCCTGAACAAAAGACTGTAGGAGACGCTGCCAGCGTCTCAGGGAAGCAAACTGCTTCCCCTACAGAAGAGACCGCGCCAGTTGCGGCGGAGGGCGGCCGCATCACACGTCGCAAAATGTCGCCGCTGCGACGCAAGATCGCGGCCCAACTCGTCATGGCGCAGCACACGGCTGCGCTTCTCACTACCTTCAACGAAGTCGACATGACCGAGGTGATGGCGTTGCGCGCGAAATCGCAGGACGCATTTACGAAGAAGAACAAGCTGAAGCTTGGCTTCATGTCCTTTTTCATCAAAGCAGCCGTGCAGGCGCTCAAAGCGGTGCCGACAATCAATTCGCGGATCGAAGGCGACGATTTTATCCAGAACAACTTCTACGACATCGGCGTCGCGGTCGGAACGGAACGCGGCCTCGTCGTTCCGGTGGTACGCGATGCGGACAAGAAATCATTCGCGGAACTCGAGCGTGATATTGCCGAGTACGCTGTCAAAGCGCGTGAGGGTAAGATCAAGATCGAAGACCTGCAGGGCGGCACCTTCACGATCTCGAACGGCGGTGTTTACGGCTCACTCCTGAGCACGCCGATTCTTAATCCACCGCAGAGCGGAATTCTTGGGATGCACAAAATCATGGACCGCGCTGTCGTTATTGATGGCAAGGTCTTGCCGCGCCCGATGATGTACCTTGCGCTCAGCTACGATCACCGCGCCGTTGATGGCAAGGAAGCAGTCACCTTTCTCGTGAAAATGAAAGAGGGGATCGAGAACCCGAAGACACTGCCGCTCGACTTCTAAGTTCGTCGCGCAGTGATGCAGGCGAAGTAGGGACCGGACCTCGGTAAATCGGCCATGATGACGTAGGGACGTCGTGAAGCTCTTCGATTTGCGCCGCCAGCTCGGGAAATCGCCACAAGACCTAACCAAGGCGCTCCACGGTCTTACCACCTGGCGAACGACGGGTGGGCGTTAGCTGCATCGTTTGGTAGTCGTCTGGCGGTTATGCTAATGCGGCCCTGAAGCATAAGTTAGCGGAAACTCAGTGCGCTTGAAAGAAGGGAACGAGGCGAGCTCATTGAAGACCGCTTTACGAACCGGCTTTTTCTGCGCGCGGAGGACGCGCGCGAATGGCTGGTCGCCCCAGTGCTGCAACAAACCGAAGAGAATGGCACAGTGGCCTTCGCCGGCACCGCCATCGCACCAACCACTGTCGGTGAAGCGTAAAAGCGTCCCCAACCCTGCGGGATCCAAGGCGACCGCTCGGTCGAGTGAACGCAGATAGTCGATTCCAGCGCTCCTCCCGGCGCGAACACAAGAACCGGTGGCCCAATCGCGTAGCTGCCCGGCAGTAGGCGGGGCCTCAACCAGGCGCGCTTCAAGCTGAACCGCAAAACAGAGCAGCAACGCAAATACCGTTTTGCGCATCGCGTTCATCCCGCCTAACGAGAGGGTGTTTCTCATGGGACCGGAGACATCAACATCTGCCGCGGCCTGGAGCTGTGTGGCTGCAAGCTGAGGCTTGTAGCTACTTTCAGCGGGGAGAATAAGCCGGGCGCGGTTAGCTGCATCCCCTGGTTAGATGTTGCGGGATGTCACTGGACTGCAATCCTCTGATCGACTGCATAGGCGGGTAACTAGCAGGCTAATGCCGAATACAAGCCATGAACCTGATGTGCATGTCTTCGATGCTCCGATAGACGTCGTCATCAATGGTGCGACGGCACGAATACCTGTGAAACACGCCTTCCGGATGGAACGTCGGCACGTTCTTCCGTGTTCTTCTTCTAGGACTTATCGTAGACGGCTTTGCCGCTGAACTTCTTCCCGTTCGTCACTCCCGTTCATCGTCACCGTCCGCGACCTACCGTCTGCGGCGACTGTGATCCGGCCGGTCCAGGCAACCTTTCCGTCCTTCCATGCGGTGATGTCGTTGGTGCGGTCGTTTACCACTTTATACGCGACGGAGTTCCACGCGCCGTTCCCTTTCGTCGGATAGGACTTCCCATCCCACTTGCCGAGCCAGACGCTCTTCGTTGGCTTTCCATCCTTGTCCATGCCTTCGACCCTGACTTCAACCTTATCGCCTTTTTCGGTGTAGGTTACGGTGTTGTTCTTGACCATGCCGGCTGGCATCTTGGATTTCGCCTCATTGAGCCTCCACGTGCCCATCTGCGGACCGGCCGCGGAGCAAATTGCCGCCGCAAGCAGCGACAGCGTGAGAGTAACTACTGCGGTTCGGATTCGTTTCATAGCGGCGACTCCGACAGGGAATCCATTACCGGTCAATGACCTTTCATGAGTATTAACTGGAAGGACTTATAACGTCCTTCTGATAAGCTATCGCTTTCGATCGTTTGCCAGGCTTGGGATGCGGTTGCGCCGACGTGCAAAACGAAGCGCAACCAGAACGACCAGAAGGATGATCGCGCCAGCCAGCTGGTAGAAAGGCACGAAGAGAAAGACCAATCCACTCATCGAGCCGGAATGGATGAAGAGAACGTCGCGATAAACAAGCAGCGCAAAAATATCGGCGAGCGTGATAGCGACGAGGATCGCGATCGAGGTTGCACGGTTGTCCGCAAAAAAGCACGCGCCGCCCAACACGGCATAAGGAGTGACTGCCCATAAGAGGTATGGGCCGAACAACCTGGAAAAGCCGGCTGCATGTATAAACACAGAGATGGTGCCGAGCGCACCAAGGCAAAGCGCTGCAATTGCCGTTAGATTGATTCTTGAAAATGTCATCCGTTTCCGCTCAGTCGCGACTGCTAATACCCCTAACCACGAGCAGAGAACAGCATTGCTTGCGGCGCCGACGTGACAATCGCGCCGTGGCGGGCAAGGTTCTGGTTTCTCATTATGGATAATTTTGATGTGGTGGTGATCGGCTCAGGACCGGGCGGTTATGTGGCGGCGATTCGTGCGGCGCAGCTCGGCCTCAAAACCGCGATCGTGGAAAAGGACAAGGACCTGGGCGGCACCTGTCTCAACATTGGCTGCATTCCGAGCAAGGCGCTTCTGACTTCGAGCGACCATTTTGTTTTCGCGAAGAAGGAAGCCGGGAAACACGGGGTCAAAGTCGGCGACGTTTCGCTCGATCTTTCGACGATGCTTCAGCGCAAAGACAAAGTCGTGAAGACGTTGACCGGCGGCGTCCGCGGTCTGATGAAGTTGAACAAGGTCACCACGTTCAACGGGCTGGGCACAATCAGCGCACCGGGTAAGGTGCGCGTGGCAGATCAGGAGATCGGTGCGAAGAACATCATCATTGCGACAGGCAGTGTGCCGGTGGAGCTGCCGTTCGCGAAATTCAACGGCGACACAATCGTAAGCAGCACGGAGGCACTTTCGTTTTCCGAAGTGCCGAAGACGTTGCTCGTAATCGGCGCGGGCGCCATCGGGCTCGAGCTCGGCTCAGTCTGGAACCGGCTCGGCAGCGAAGTCACAACGGTGGAATTCCTGCCGCGGATCGCTCTCGGATTCGACCTCGAACTTTCAGGCATGTTGCAGAAAGCGCTGACTGCGCAAGGGATGAAGTTTCACCTCGATACCAAAGTCACCGCCGTCGAGGTGAAGAACGGACGCGTTACTGCAAAAGCCACGAAAGGCGACGAGGAGCTGACATTCGAAGCCGACAAGGTGCTCGTGTCAGTCGGTCGGCGGCCGTTCGCTGAAGGGGTCGGTGCGGACAAGATCGGTGTCGAGCTTGACGAAAAGAAGCGGATCAAAGTTGACAAGCATTTCCGCACCAACATCGAGGGCGTTTACGCAATCGGCGACGTCATCGCCGGTCCGATGCTGGCGCACAAGGCGGAGGAGGAAGGCATTGCCTGCGTCGAGAACATCGCCGGCAAATCAGGTCATGTGAACTACGACGCGATCCCGGGAATCATTTACACGAACCCGGAGCTGGCCGGTGTTGGGCTGACCGAAGATCAGGCGAAAGAGCAGGGGAAGAACGTGCGGATCGGCAAGTTTCCGTTCCGCGCCAATGGTCGTGCGCTCGCGAATGAAGATGTCGAAGGCGTGGTGAAGTTCGTCGCGGATGCAGAAACCGATCGCATCCTAGGCTGCCACGTCTTGCAGCACGCGGCCTCGGAGTTGATCGCGGAGGCAACGTCAGTGATCGAGTTCGGTGGGAGCTCGGAAGATCTCGGTCGGACCTGTCATGCGCATCCGACGTTGAGCGAAGCGGTGAAAGAAGCGGCGCTCGCCGTCGAAAAGCG
>JBJMWW010000169.1:0-5672 GCA_045809945.1 Chthoniobacterales bacterium | reverse complement strand
GATCTGCTCGAAGAACTCAGTCAGCGACGTCGCGGCGCCGCACCGAAGCATTTGCACCCCGACTAGAGCTGGCGAATTCGCGCGTACATCAGTCCGTCGAGAACAATGCCGTATTTCACGATGCGGCTGCGCAAGCGTCCTTCGAACGTGTACCCGGCCTTTTCGAGCACCCGCGCCGAAGCAGGGTTGTTTGAGAACACCTCGGCAGAGACGCGGTTCAAAGGAAAAGACGCGAATGCCCACTCGGTAAATGCGCGCACCACTTCGGTCATGATGCCCCGATTCCACAGCTCTTCCCCGAGCCAGTAGCCGATCGTCGCGCTCTGACGGTAAACATCGTTGTAGAATTCAATTCCAATTCCTCCCACCGGAACACCGCCCACATCGATGCAAAAGGCTGTCCGGGATTCTTCACCCAATACTCGGGCGAGATACGCCTCCGCATCATTGATCGTATACGGATGAGGAAACTGATCCCGCAAGAACGCCGAGACTTTTCGATTGTTCCCATGGCGTGCGAGGCTGGCGGCGTCACCTGCCCGCCAGTCGCGAATCGTGCATTTCTCCAGTCGGAGCTCCATCGGAACGCCGGTTTCGTTTGAATCTGCGAGAGCGCCGCAGGAGCATTACGGCCGATGTCGCGCGAATACACGCTCCAAAAGCCGCACGTCGCGCACGGCGTTCACATTGATTACGCGGCGGAGCTGAATGAGCAGCAGTTCGCCGCGGTCACCGCGCCGCCCGGGCCGCAGTTGATCATCGCGGGCGCCGGCTCGGGCAAGACGCGGACGTTAACCTATCGCGTCGCTTACCTGCTCGAGAACGGGATCGATCCGCGCAACATCCTGTTGCTCACTTTTACGAACAAGGCCGCGAGACAAATGCTCGATCGCGTCGCGAACCTGTTGCCGGTCGATGCCAGCGGCATGTGGGGCGGGACGTTTCACTCGATTGGGAATCGTATGCTGCGCCGGCATGGCAGCGTGCTCGGGTTCGCGAGCGGCTTCTCCATTATGGATCGCGAAGACCAGAAGGACCTGCTCAACGCCGTGATCGCGCAGGCCGGGATCGATCCGAAAGAAATCCGCTTTCCGAAAGGTGACGTGCTCGCGGAAATTTTCAGCTTCGTCATCAACACCGAGACGCCGATGGAAGAACTGCTGGCGGAGAAGTTCCCGTATTTCCTGCCGCTGCTCGACAAAATCAAAGACGTGCACGCTCGGTACGAGCGAAAGAAAAAGGCCACAAACTCGCTCGATTTCGACGATTTGCTCGAGAAGACACTGCGCATGCTGGTCGAGCATGAGCACGTCGCGGAAACGTATCGGCGGCAGTTCCAGTTCGTGCTCGTCGATGAATATCAGGACACCAACAAGATTCAGGCGGACCTGATCGACACCCTCGCCGCGCATCATCGCAACGTCATGGTCGTCGGCGACGATGCGCAGTCGATCTACTCGTGGCGCGGCGCGAACTTCAAAAACATTCTGGAATTCCCGAAGCGTTATCCCGATGCGCAGGTCTTCAAAATCGAGCTGAACTACCGGAGCGTCCCGGAAATTCTTGAGGTGGCGAATGCCGCGATCGCGCCGAACGTGCAACAGTTTCGGAAGCATCTCGCCGCGGTGCGGGAAAGTAACGGTGTCAGGCCAGCGATTGTCGGGCTGAATGACGGGAACGAGCAGGCGCAATTCATCGCGCAGCGCATTCTCGAGTTGCGCGATGAAGGTGTGGAATTAAACGAGATCGCCGTCCTGTACCGCGCGCATTTCCACGCGGTCGAGCTGCAGCTCGAACTTTCACGGCGCGGAATCCCGTATCAGATCACGAGCGGCGTCCGATTTTTCGAACAGGCGCACATCAAAGACGTCGCCTCGTTCGTCCGGCTGATCGCCAATCCGCACGACGAAGTCGCATTCAAGCGCATGGTGAAATTGCTGCCGGGCATCGGCAACAAGAGCGCCGACAATCTGTGGAACGCGTGGGAAAAATCGCTCCCTGTCGCCGAGGTCGCGGAGCCCGGCTCTCCCGAAGCCGAGCAAACTACTACTGCCACCGCGGCCGGCGACCGCGGCTACAACGGGAGTTTTGGCGAACGGATTCGCGCGCTCAGTGTTGGCGCAAAATCAAAGAAATCGTGGGACCAGCTCGCGTTCACGCTCGACGAGATGGCGCCGGGCGGCGTGCCAAATCCGCCGAGCGAAATGATTACTTCAGTCGTGGAAGCGATCTACGACGATTACGCCAAAGCGAACTTCACGAATTACGAACTGCGGCGCGAAGATTTGAACCAGCTCGCTGCCTTCGCGCGACAGTTCCGCGACGTGAACGAGTTCCTCTCGCAGCTCGCGCTCATCAGCAACGTCGACGCGGAAGCCGCGCCGAACGCAAACAACGACAACGAAGCGGTAAACCTTTCATCCGTTCACCAGGCGAAAGGCCTCGAGTTTCACACCGTCTTCGTCATTTACCTGACCGACGCGATGTTCCCGAGTAGTCGCTCGATCGACACGCGCGATGCGCTCGAAGAAGAACGCCGGCTATTTTATGTCGCGATCACGCGCGCACGTGACGAGCTCTACCTGACCTATCCGCATATGCGATTGAATGCCGGCTACGGCGACATGTTCCAGCGGCCGTCGCGGTTTCTGAAAGAAATTCCGAATACGCTCGTGGAAGACTGGCAGATTCGGCGCAGCTGACGGTCCCGTCTGCCATTCCGACCGAAGTCGAGGAATCTCCGCGCCCATGCAGCGACGATTTGACGTGGATGTCTCGACTTCGATCGACATGACAAACCGCGAGTGACCATGCAGCTGTCTTACGAGGAGAAAATCGCCGGGGTGCTTGTGCCGCTATTCGCATTGCGGCGTGAGGGTGATCTCGGCATCGGCGACCTGGCGGCGTTGTGCGAGTTTATCGATTGGTCGCGCGAGATTGGCTTTCGCGTCGTGCAGTTGCTGCCGATCAACGAAGTGGGCGGCGACAATTCGCCCTACAACGCGATCAGCTCTGTTGCGGTCGAACCGACGACGTTGACGCTTGCGCCGGGAACACCGTCGCATCTGACCGATGAGGACTTTGCGCGAATCACCAGCACGTTTGATTTGACCGCGTTGCGCAGCGGCGCGGTCAAATACGACGCGGTCAAACGCATCAAACGTGCTTTGCTCGAGGCAGCGTTCGCAAATTTTAGCGGCGACTTACAATTCGACGCCTTTTGCGAGCGCGAAGCAATGTGGCTGCGCGACTACGTTTTCTTCCGCGCGCTGATGGAGCGTAACGGGGAGTCGGAGATGTGGGATCAGTGGCCGGCCGAACATCGCTCGCAGGCAGCCGCCCGCCTCTGGCGTGACTCGTTAGGCCAGGACGAACGAGCGCAATTTGAAAGACGCGAGAAATTTTTCGCCTATGTGCAATGGATCGCGACGCAGCAATGGCGCGAGATCAACGCGTTCGCCACGTCGCGCGGAGTTTCGCTCATGGGCGACATCCCATTTGGTGTTAGCTACTACAGCGCCGATGCCTGGGCGCGGCCGGACGAATTCCAGCTCGGCTGGTCCGGCGGCGCACCGCCCGAGCCTTACTTTAAGGACGACGAGTTCACGATGAAGTGGGGCCAGAACTGGGGCATCCCGGTTTACGATTGGCACCAGATGCGCAGCCGAAATTTCCAGTGGTGGCGGCAACGGGTGCAGGGAGTGGCGCGCTTCTTTCACGCGTTTCGTATCGATCATGTGCTCGGGTTTTATCGCATCTACGCTTTTCCGTGGCGGCCAGCGCGGAACGCCGAATTCCTGCCGCTCAATCAAGACGAGATGTTGAACAAGACGGGCGGCCGCGCGCCGCATTTCGCTCCGCGCGATGATGAAACGTCGGAGAACCGTGAGGCGAATCAGCGCGAGGGCGAAGAATATCTTCGCGTTGTGCTCGAGGAATCCGACGACACGCGAGTCGTCGGCGAAGATTTAGGAACGGTCCCGCCTTATGTGCGGCCGAGTTTGAAGTCGTTAAATATTGCGGGCTTCAAGATTCCGCAGTGGGAGTGTTATCACGGACGTGTCACTCCCGGCACGGAGTACGAACGCATTTCCGTCGCAACCTACGCGACCCACGATCACAAGCCGCTCCGTGCCATGTGGGAAGAAGCGTTCGAGCGGAAGAGCGATGCGAGCGAGCAGGCGCGTGGCGATCTGGAAAAGATTGCAACGTTTGCGGCGATGGAGCCGCGGCAGGGCCCGATCAATTACGGGTCCGATTTCTATCCGCGTATCATGGAGGCACTCTTCGCCAGCAACTCGTGGCTCGCCATCGTGATGATCACCGATCTGCTCGCGCGGAAGGACCGCTTCAACGTTCCCGGCATGGCAGACGAAGGAAATTGGACGCGACGCATGCATGCGACGGTCTCCGAGCTGCGGCAGAGCCGAACGACGCGGGAACGGATGCGATTGATTCGCGAGTTGCTCCGCAAAACAGCACGGTTAAAGGACTAAGATGAAGACGCCCATCAAAGTCGCTGTCACCGGCGCGGCCGGCCAGATCGGTTACCAACTCGTTTTTCGGATTGCGTCGGGCGCCATCTTTGGACCCGAACAACCTGTCGCTCTCTCGTTAATCGAAATCCCGCAGGCGCTCGGTGCGCTCGACGGCGTGATGATGGAGCTGCACGACTGCGCCTTTCCGCTTTTGAAATCCGTCACGCCGACGGCCGATCTCGATGAAGGATTTCGCGATGTGAACTGGGCCTTGCTCGTCGGCAGTGTGCCGCGCAAAGCCGGGATGGAGCGCGGCGACTTGTTAGGCATCAATGGCAAGATTTTCATCGGCCAGGGTCAGGCCATTCAGAAAAACGCGGCCAAAGACGTGCGCGTGCTGGTGGTCGGGAACCCCTGCAACACGAATTGCCTGATTGCGATGAACAACGCGAAAGACATTCCGCGCGACCGGTGGTTTGCCATGACGCGACTCGATGAAAATCGCGCCAAGGCGCAGTTGGCGCAGAAAGCCGCGGTCGATACGACCGATGTCTCGAACGTGACGATCTGGGGCAACCACTCCGCGACGCAGTATCCGGATTTCTATAACGCGAAGATCAAAGGCCGCGCAGCGAACGAGGTGATCGGCGACGAAAATTGGCTGCAGAACGACTTCATCAAGACAGTGCAACAGCGCGGCGCAGCAATCATCAAGGCGCGTGGACTCTCGTCTGCGGGTTCAGCGGCGAACGCCGCAATCGACACGGTGCGATCGGTCGTCGAAGAGACACCGGGCGACGACTGGCACAGCATCGGAGTTTGTTCCGACGGCAGCTACGGTGTTGAGGAAGGTTTGATTTCGTCGTTCCCGATCCGCTCGCGCGGTGGCAAATGGGAAATCGTGCAGGGCGTGCCGATCAACGATTTCAGTCGGCAGAAAATCGACGCGTCAATTACCGAGCTGAAGGAAGAGCGGGAGCTGGTGAAAGAATTACTCGGATAGCTTCGCTCCGGTTAAGCGTTGGAAGGCCTCCAGATATTTCGCGGTGGTTTTTTCAATGACCTCGCGCGGAAGACGCGGGCCGGGGGCGGTCTTATTCCACTCGAGCGTCTCGAGGTAATCGCGCACAAATTGTTTGTCGTAACTCGGCGGACTTTTGCCGACGACGTAACTGTCGGCCGGCCAGAAGCGCG
>JBJMWW010000168.1:0-34643 GCA_045809945.1 Chthoniobacterales bacterium | reverse complement strand
CAATCCGCGCTCATCGCCGACGACGAATTCCGCGTCATCATTCTCCCGTTTCCACACGAATGGCGTCGGCGCCTCGAGGTTAATGCGCTTCCTGCCAAAGGCCCATTTGCCGAGCTCGAGCACGAGCCAAAGCAGGAGGTAACCAAGAACGGCAGCGAGTACAGAGCGAATCGCCGCCGCGAGGCGCGAATCAGTGCCCATGAGCTGTGGCGCGCTGACCGACGCGAGCACGCCAGCAGCTACGCCGCCGAGAGTGATCTCGTCGGGAATTATGAAATGCTCGAAGTCGATAAAGGTCGCAACGATCAGCAGCGAAACGAAAACCCAGAAGGCGATGGCGATTGGCCACCAAAACACCAGCCAGACGACGAGAAACAAAACTGCCGTCAGCAGTTCGACCACGAAGTAGCGGGGCGAAATTGGCGAGCCGCAGTTCGCGCATTTACCGCGCAACCGGAGCCAGCTGAGGAGCGGCAGATTTTCATGCCAGGCGATCTGTTTCTTGCACGATGGACAAAACGACCGGCGCGGTCTGTTAACCGACAGATCGCGCGGCATTCGGTAAATGCAGACGTTGAGAAACGAACCAACCGCCGCGCCGAGCACGAAAACAAAGACGCTGAACAGCCAGCGATACACAGCGAGTGGATCCATCAGGCGCGCTTCATTCGCCGCTGCATGAACCACGCGATCCAGATGCAGCTCTCGTAAAGCAGACACATCGGCAAACCAAGCGCGAGCAGCGTCAGAATGTCCGGCGTCGGTGTAATGATGGTGGCCAAAATGAAAATCAAAACGATCGCGTAAGGCCGCGTCCGCGCCATGAAGTGGTAAGTGACCAGCCCAAAGCGAACGAGCGCGAGAACGACTACCGGCAACTCAAACGCGAGGCCGAACCCAAGCGTGAAACGGGTTACGAATGAATAGTATTCCTGCACGGTCCAGGCAGGAGTCCAGCCGAGCGATTCTGTGTCGTGGAAGAAAAAGAGAATCGTTTTCGGCAGGAGCAGAAAATAGCAGGACAGCACGCCGGCAATAAACAGCGCGAAGCTGAAGAGAATTGCCGGCAGCATCACGCGTTTCTCAAGCGCGGTGAGCGCCGGCAGTACAAATTCCGCCAGGAAATACAGGAGCAGCGGAAACGAGATTACGATCCCGGCATAGAAGGCGAGATGGAACGAGACGGTAATCGAATCGGTGATGCCCAGCGCACGGAGCGCGGCAAGTTTCGCGTCAACCTCGCGCAACGGCCGCTGCAAAATTTGAACGAGCGATGATCGAAATGTGAAACAGACGATCATCGCGACGATCAGCGTGATCGCCATTTTCACGATCGTCCAACGCAGGTCCTCGAGGTGCTCGAGGAATGGCTTTGAGGTCTCGCTTTCCGGCGCCTCGCGAAACCGGAAGATGTCACGCAGCGTCATCGGCTCAGTCGAGAATTCCGCGCGAACGGATGCGCGCGAACATCGCCAGCGTGTTGGCATCGCGGATCTCCTCGCTGGCGATCATCCGTTCGAGTTCGGCAAAGGAGAATTCGCGACAATCGAGGATCGCTTCGGAGTCATGATGGGCGTGGCCGTGTGCGCTGCGTTGCACCGGCCGGGCCAGAACAAGAAAGGCGCGCTCGTCGGTAAACCCTGGCGAGGAAAAAAAATCACCCAGCAACGCCAGCTCGCCTTCAGCCGCCAGTTCGTAACCCGTCTCCTCGCGTAGCTCGCGAATCGCGACTTCTTTGAAGGAACCACTCTCGCACACCTCGTCGACCTGCCCGGCTGGGATTTCCCAAATCGTCTCGCGAATCGGGATTCGCTCCTGGCGAATGAGTACGATTTTTCCTTCGCGAGTGATCGGCGCAATGACGACCGCCGATTTGCGCCGCACGGTCGTCCACGAGCGCGGCGTTTCGCGCGAGGGCGTGCGCAGTTTCTCGGACACAACCGTAACGTGTCCGTCGTCGAATTCTGTCTTCGTGCTCACAACCTGCCAGCCGCTCACGGCGGCAAATTAGCACGCGAGCAACTCGCGCCAGCGCGCAATTTGCTCCCGCACGTTTTCGGGTGACGGCGCCCCGGTTGCGGTGCGGCGACGCAAGGACTCGCGCGGATCAAACAACTGCGCGACGCCGCCCTCGAAGAGCGGTGAGCTTTTGCAGAGCTCATCGAGCGGTCTGCCTGTCTCCGCCGCTTGCGCTGCCAGCTCGCCGACAACGTTGTGCGCATCGCGAAATGGCATTCCACGTTGGACCAGAAATTCAGCGAGATCGGTCGCGAGCAGATTTGGGTCGGACGCGGCTTCCAGCATTCGCCCGCTGTTGACGGTGAGCGTCGGCAACATCTCCGTGAATACGCGCAGCGCAGCGGTGACGGTGTCGATCGAATCGAAGAGTGGCTCTTTATCTTCCTGCAGATCGCGGTTGTATGTGCTCGGCAAACCCTTCAGGAGCGTGAGCATGGCAACGAGGTTTCCATAAAGGCGTCCCGTTTTCCCACGCGTCAGTTCGGCCATGTCCGGATTTTTCTTCTGCGGCATTAGACTCGAACCGGTCGAAAAGGCATCGCTTAGCATCACGAAACCAAATTCTGCTGTGCTCCAGAGAATCAAATCTTCACTGAGCCGCGAGAGATGCGCTCCGATCAACGCGAGGCAGAAGAGAAATTCCGTGACAAAATCGCGATCGCTGACCGCGTCCATGCTGTTCTGGCTGATCGCGCTGAAACCGAGTTGCTTCGCGATCAGCTCACGATCCAAAGCAATGGTCGAGCCGGCAATAGCTCCCGATCCTAGTGGCATTACGTCGGCGCGTTTGGCGCAGTCGATCAGGCGATTGTCATCACGTTTGAGCGCTTCGACGAAACTCAACAGGTAATGCGCGAATAGGATCGGCTGCGCCCGTTGCAGATGCGTGTAACCCGGCATGACCACATCGAGGTTGCGATCGGCAAGCTCGATCAGCGCGCTCTGGAATCCGCGGATTGCGGCACACACGTTCGCGATCTCAGCCTTTGTATAGAGGCGCAGATCGAGCGCGATCTGGTCGTTGCGACTGCGTGCCGTGTGAAGCTTCGCGCCTGCCGCACCGATCCGCTTCGTCAGTGCGGCTTCGATGTTCATGTGCACGTCTTCGAGCTGCGGATCCCACTCAAATGCACCGCGCGTAATCTCTTCTTCTATCGATCGCAGGCCGCTTACGATGCTCGCGACTTCCGCTTCGTCGATGATTCCGGCGTGACCTAGCGCGGTGGCGTGCGCGATCGACCCGGCGATGTCGTGTTTATACAAGCGCCGGTCGAATGACACCGACTCACTGTAACGCAGCGCTACATCGGCGAGCTGATCGCGGAAACGGCCTTTGCGCGTCACGTCAAACTCCGGATCGCAGTCACGGACACGAATGCGGAACCCGGCAGCACAAATTTGCGAACTTCGACACGCACTTTCGCGATCATAAACCGCTCTAGTAGCCGGTGTGCAACGTTGTTCGCGAGGGTCTCGATCAACTTGTGTTCCGCATTCGCCGCCATTGTCCTGACCTCGTGTGCGATGGTCGAATAATTCGCTGTCTCGCTGATATCGTCGTGAAGGGTGGCAAACGATTCTCGCGGCCACGCGGTCACGTTGAAGACGAGTCGCTGCGACTCGGTGCGCTCGTTCTCAGTGACACCGACGCGAGCGAGCACCTCAAGTTGCTCGATGTGAATGCAATCGCGTTCGTCGCTCATCGCGCCGGCGACCAGCTAGCTCACGCGAACGCGAATGTCACGGATGAATGCGCCCGTCATTTCGGCGCGAGTGAGCCGACGATTTTGTCGAAGCGCGGATCGCCCCGGAGCGGGTCCCAGTAGGGATGGAGACGGAGCTGGCCGTAGGTGATCTCACCGGGGAGACGCACTGCCGTGGCGAGCTGCTCTAACGCCCGATCTTTGTTACCAGTCCAGGCGTAAACGATGGCGAGGAACTCTGCTAGCCGCGCGCCAGCGATGGCATCCTTTTCAACCGGCAAAAGTTGGATTGCGCGTTGGGATTCTGCGATCGCGTCAGCGCCGTGCCCGAGCGCTGCGTCGATCATTGCGAGCGCACCGAGCGCTCCAGCGTGCGTCGGAGCATCGCGAAGTGTGTGTGCTATTTCTTCCCGCGCCGCCGCGAACGCGATCTCGCTTTTCGTACGATCTCCAAAAGTTCGCGCCACCAGTCCTTCACACCATTGCCGCGGGAACGGAATACCTTCGTTATTGCAACCGTCGGCATCCATTGCCGCAACTGCCCGCGTCGCTGCGCTGCGATCGCGTTGACATAGGCCAAGATAAAGCCACTCGTCCGCGATGCGGCCTGCCGCTTGCGAGTCTTCCGAGACAATCGCAGCAATCTCGGTGCGCAACGGCGCTGGATCGGCATTCGCTTCCAAAGCAATGCCCGCTCGCTGCGAACGTGCGCCGGGATCGTGCGGCTTGATCGTAAGAGCACGGTCGAGGATCGCTCGCATTTCATTAAAGCGGCGCAGATAGCCATAGCTGAGCGACAGCTGCTGCAAGATATCGAAGTTCCGAGGATCCAAAGCCAGGGCCGCCTCGATCTTGCGCGTCGACTCATCCCATCGCCCCTGCCGTCGATCGATGTAACCGGAGAGCAGGATCGGCAATGGATTATTGGGGAGAAGCTTGTGTGCTATCTCAAGCTCAGCTCGCGCCCGATCGTAATCGCGCTTCCCTGAATAAAGATGCTGGGCGATTGCGAGGTGCGTCTCGCCGGCATCGGGCCGCAGTTCCGTGGCTTTATCCACCGCCATCTCAGCGAGCGCATAGCGTCCCGGTGTTTGATCGTAACCAAGCAGGAACATGTAGTCATGCGCCTGCGCCAGTCGACAATAAGCGAGAAAGAACCGTGGATCGCGCTCGACCGCCGCATCCAGAAGGCGGACACCCTCGCGCAGGCTGTCATTCAGTCGCGCGTTGTAGGCAAACGCGGTCGTGATTGCTAACTTACCGCGGATGAAAAGGTCGTAAGCGAGCGCGTCTTTCGTCGGCTCCTGTTCAATCGCCAATTTTTCCTCGGACGACAGCCGCACCTTTAACTGCGCAGCAATTTGTTCCGCGACCTCGGACTGCACGGCGAAGATATCCGAGATCCCGCGGTCGTAATGCTCCGCCCAAACGTGCTTGTCTATCCGCGCATCAATGAGCTGTGCATTCACGCGTACACGGCTGCCATCGCGCTGCACGCTTCCCTCGAGCACGTAGGCAACGCCGAGACCGAGAGCTATTTCCCGCAGGTTGCGCTGCATACCCGCGCGATAGGGCATCACAGAAGCACGGCTGATTACCTTCAGGTCCGCGACCCTCGCGAGGTCGGTTAGGATTTCGTCCTGCACGCCGTCGCTAAAATAACCATTCTCTTTGTTGTCGCTGAGGTTGGTGAAAGGCAATACGGCAATGCTCTTTTCCGGAATTTCTGAGAAGAGCTCCTCGGCTGGGCTAGCCGAAACTGAAACCGGCGGCGTGTGTGCAGCGCGCCACGGATGCCACCACCAATTCGCCACCATGAAGAGCAAGGCGAGCAAACACCCGACTGCCGCCAAAACCGAAATCCGTCGACGGTTGGTCGAAGCATGCACACCCTGCTCCGATTCCGTTCGGATGATCTCGCCGTCCTTAAGGTCGAATCCCCATGCCAAAACGAGGCCGATCGGAAAGCCAAGCCCGACCAAGACCATGAAAACCTGTTGCATCCAGTCGGGCGCATGGAACGTCGGCAGAACTGTGCCGGCCAACTGCACAAGAGCGGACGCGACGAGTGCGTAAGCAATGGCAAAGCGATAGACGCGGCGCTTCTTCAGCTCCTCAATGAAGCTTTTCATCCTGATTGTTTCGCCCGTTCTCGCAGCCCGGTTTTAGTTACTTAGGGGCTTTCGGACAAGCAAATCACGACGCTGTTCCCGGCGCTGCGAACCTGCGATAGTTTGGTACCTTTAGCTTCGCCGGCAAAATGTAGTCCGCGCCGAAGGCGGCCAGATTCAAAACGATCATTACCAACGCGAAGAGGTACAACCCCATCGCTACGGCAGTCCCGACATGCACTACTATCATTGCTCCGAGCCACCATGGACGAGTCCGCCGCGGCCAGATAAATACCGGATACAAAAGCTCGATCGCCATGACTGCGATGCCGGACAGAGGCAGCAGAGGCCGGATCATCAATAACCAGTCGAAAGGCAGGACCTGAAAAGGTGGCCTGGTCAGCGCCCGCCAAAGGCTTCCTCCATCCCACCAGCCCGGACCCAGCGCCTTTGCCACGCCGCCGACGAAGTAGATTACGCAAAGGTGACACTGCAACACCCTGCGATACAACCCAAACCAACGTGCTTTTCCTCGTATCGCCTTGCGGCGCGCATCAAATGATAGCGAGTCGGGCAGCGGCGCGAGAACGAGGTAGAACAACCCAATAGTCGTTAGGTTATCCACCCCATAGCTAATCAGTCCCCCACTCTTGACCGCCGCCAGATGGAGCAGCCATGTCACCACAGCAGCGGTCCGACTGAATAATCCCGCGACTAATAGAAGGGAGGAGATGGCCAATGCTATCCAGACGAGATTGAGCGTAGCCGCTTCACGTAACCCAAGACTGTTTCCGATCCCTACGAACCAGCTCACGCGTGGCATAGCGACGCTGTAGAATGAAGTAATTGCTTCGGACAGCTGCCGATCAATCAGCAGGTTGTCGCCCGTCGAGAACAAACCCGTCCAATCGGCGTGGAGTGAGCAAGCGTAAAGAAACACCTCCAAGCCGATGCCTGCACGAAGAACGGTCAACCAGGCATCAGAAGAAGAGGCAAAGAGAAACCGACATACGCAAGCGCGCGCGCTTCTAACCCGGTTATGGCAGCTGAGTTGGCGCGGCGAAATCATAGCTGTAAAGAACAAGATCGTCTTCCTCTTCATTCGCCCGCTGCATGGGCGGTAGCTTTACGAGACCAAATACCGCTCGCACGTTTCGCGCTTTCGGATGTTCGCGCCATGCCGCATAGGCGAGTGTGCGCAGGACCAGTTCTCGAATCACCTTCTGCTCCGGCGGCGCGATCTGGTCATAAAGATTCGATAGCCGAATCCCGGCGGCTGAGCCATAGACCTCCGGTAACGTGCGCTCAGTCTTGCCGTCGGCATAGCTAAGCTCGAAGACCAGCTTGTAGCTGCTCGGCACATTCGGCGCGAAAAAAGCGTAACCTGCTTCGATTCCTGCGGCGTTCGAATAGGTACCGATTGCCTGAGTGTAACCATTCACCGGCGACAGTCGGTCACCCAACAAAGTTCCGGCCGCATCCCCGGTCTTGTGTAACCTCCGGTCCCATGACCGAGGCAGCACCGTTGTCCCATCGCCCGCAACCCCTAACAAGTCTCGTGTGGAGACGAGCCCTATGATCAGGAAATGCGCCGCAAACCAGAGCGCGGCGACCGTCCTGACCAGAGCGAAAGCGCGCGGCGGAGTCTTACGGATTGCCGCGGCTATACTTCTTTAGAATAGGAGTTAGCCGGCGCATCATTTCCGGCGACTGTGTACTTGAGCCGTGTACTGCAGAACTCCCGCTATCGCACGCAATTCCCCAACTGGTAAGCCCAGCCGCTTTCGCGTTTGCGTCCGCATTTCGAACGACTTCAACTCCGATGGCCATGTCGCTCATCTTGCCAATCGTCCTCGTCACGTTTCCGTCCTTGTATTCGTGGAGCTTGTAAATGCTCTTGGGAAAGCTTTTCAAAACGGCCGCGACCGCGAGCTGATCGTCGGCCGTGACCTTGGTTCCGGGCAATATAATGCGATCCGGTTGGAGAATGACGTTATGGCTCGGATCTTTGGCTACCTGCGTCGTAACGCAGCCTGCAATTCCTAACAGGAGTAACCCGAGCAGCTTGAGGTGCACGTGTTTCATGGGACTGGTTTGCGCTTCGCGCGCGTGAAAGACAAGCGCAAAAGTTCAACCCACACGGAAGCGGATGTCGCGAATTACTTTTGCGCCGAAACGCTGCTTCAGCTTGCGAAGAACCTCGGACTTGGAAATCGTCTCCAGCTCGTAGTGAAGGCTAGGTTGTAGAACGCGGACAATCAGTAGGCCGTCGCGCAGCGACATCGGCGTGGAATGCGCGGCGATAAAGTCGCCCACGATTTTCGACCATGCTTCGATAATCTCCGATTCGCGCAGACGATCGGTCAGGCCAAGCTGCTTCATCACGCCGGGAACGAGTGCGGCAGCGGACTGGCAGCGGTCGTGGCGTAGTTTGGGATTGGGCAGACCGCGCCACTCGGCGATGATTCGGGCGCGAAGCGCAGGATTCATCGGATCGATCGTGTCACTCCCGGCCAAGCCAGGAATTTTCGTTGTGTGGCAGCGCTACCGAGGATGCGTCGACTTCGCTCGACATGACAGAATACGGAAGAGGAATCAGTACCTACGCCGCATGTTGCTCGGCAGAATATTTAGCTCGGTGCGGTACTTGGCGACGGTGCGGCGAGCGATCGGAATTCCGCGCTTCTCGAGAATTTCGACGATTTCCTTGTCGCTCAATGGCGAACTCGCGTCTTCGCTTTTCACCAGATCCATGATCGCCTCTTTCACGCTGGTGTTGCTCATCGTCTCGCCAGTCGCGGTCTGATAACCGGGCGTAAAGAAATACTTCATCTCGAACACACCCTGCGGCGTCGACATGTACTTGCCGCTGATCGCACGGCTTACCGTTGTTTCGTGAACACCGACGACATCGGCGATCTGCACCATCGTCATCGGTTTGAGGAAGGCGGAGCCTCTATCGAGGAATTCGCGCTGACGTTTCACAATCTCGTGTGCAATGTTCGAGATCGTCTGCTGGCGCTGGTGAATTGATTTGATAAGGAATTTCCCGCTGCGGATTTTATCGCGGATGTAATCCTTCACTTCACTCCCGTTGCCGTCCTGCGACATGATGTCCTTGTAGGTGTTGCTGATGCGGAGATGCGGGATCTGTTCGCCATTCAGGATCACCTGGTATTCGCCGTCGATTTTCTCCACGGTCACGTCGGGGAGCACGTAATTTTGCGGAGACTCTGCAAAGACGGCGCCGGGCCGCGGTTCGAGCTGTGCGATGTTGTTCGCGGCTTTCTGCACCTGCTCGACCGACACCCCCATACGACGGGCGATCTCGGGAAAGCGCCGCTTGCCAAGATCGGCCATGTGGTCCTGGATCACACGGTACTCGAGGCTGTTCTGTCGGCCCTCGCGCTTAAGTTGAATCATCAAACATTCGCGCAAATCGCGCGCGCCGACGCCGGGCGGATAAAAACTCTGGATGAGCGTGAGCATGTGCTCGAAATCGTCCTGCGCGATTCCGGTATTCATCGCCATCTCTTCCGTACTCGCCTGCAGGAATCCGTTGTCGTCGATATTACCGATGATCAGCTCCGCGGTTTTGCGATCGTCCGCGTTCAGGGCGGTCTGGTTTAGCTGACCCATCAGGTGCTGTTGCAGCGTTTCCTGCGTGGCGATGGAATCGAAAAAGAATTGCCGCTTTTCCTCGTCTTCCTGTGACCGGCCGCTGTAGCTGGCGGACTGCGCCATGTAATCGCGCCATTCGTCATCTAACTTCGCGAGCTGATCGAATTCCTCTTTGAACTCAGCGTCCGCGGTCTCCTTCGTCGCGTCGGTGGTTTCGGCGCCCTGTTCGGTTGCGAGCTCCTCCAGCACCGGATTCGTTTCCATTTCCTGCTGAACGAGATTGCGCAGCTCAAGTAATGGAGCTTGCAGGATGAGCAGGCTTTGCTGAAGCTGCGGCGCAAGGACCTGCTGAAGCGAGAGGTTCTGCGATTGATGCATGCCCGGTCCGGCCATAAATCGGTCGAGTCTAACGGGCGAACGAGGTGAAAAGCAAGCAATTTTCACGCCGTACACTAGCGAAAAATGGGCTGAACTCGCGCGTGCGTGAGAGGCGGAATGCCACTTGCTACAGAGCCAAGACGTTCTCATGAAACGCCTTTTCCTACTCGCTGGCTCTGCGCTGCTTTTGCTTGCGCCGCTCAGCTCGAGTTCCGTCGCACAGAATCCACCGGCCGCTTCTAACGAACAGCAACAGATCGCTCGCGCGGTGCGGGAATTACAGGAACAGCAAATGGCGATCGCGCAAAACCAGACAAAAATGGAAGAGAAAGTCGCGGCTATTGAAGAAGCGATGCGCCAGGCGCGCATCTTCGCAAGCCGCGCAGGAGCGGGCCGTCGATGAACCGACAATTCTTAGCAATGTCGATCGCGCTCGCGGCCGTCATCGCGCCCGTTCACGCGCAAACTCCGGTGCCGATCGTGGTGCCCGCAGCGAGCGGCGCCACTGTTTCGAGTAGTCAGCCGCAAGTTCGGTCCGCGGTGGTAGTGGATCCGAACGATCCGGCCAAAGTTTTGCAACAACTGCAGCAGATGAAAGCGGCCAACGAAGAAACGATCCGCAAACAGGAAGCGATGCTGCAGCACCTCGATGAGCTGCAAAAGACCACTGAGCAGCTGCGGATCTTAATCAGTCGCAGCTGATCGCGGCTATCACTCGCCGTTTCAGAATCAAATTGCGCGCCGACAGCGACGGCGCTGAGTAGAAACGACTATTTCGCAGCAGCCGGCTTCGCCTTCGCTTCTACTTTGCGGTAGAGCGTTGCCATGCTAATGCCGAGCACCTTGGCGGCTGTCTCACGCGACCCTCCATAATGCTCGAGGGTCGCTTCGATATAGCTGCGTTCCTGTTCACGCAGGAAATCGTCGAGCGGTTCGCCCACCGGCATGGCGGCACGCGCTTTGTCCGCCTGTTCGCCGCGCGCGTAAGCGACAATTTGCGGCGGCAGATCGCTTTCCAGAATCAGGTCCTCGTCACATAACGCGCAGGCCCGTTCGATCGCGTTTTCCAGCTCGCGGACGTTCCCCGCATAGGTGTAATGGCAAAGAATATCGAGCGCCTGCGGATCGATCTTCTTGGGCTCTCCGCCGGTCGCGGCAGCGTTCTTCTGCAGGAAGTGATTCACAAGCAGGGGCACGTCCTCGAGACGATCGCGCAGAGGCGGAATCTCGATCGGGATAACGGCGAGGCGATAGTACAGGTCCTCGCGGAAATTACCTTCCTTGATCTTGCCCTGGAGCACCTCGTTCGTGGCGCCGACGACGCGCACGTTGACCGGAATGCTCTTGTTGTCACCGACCCGCCGGACTTCGCGCTCCTGCAAAACGCGCAGCAACTTCGTCTGCAGCTGCGGCGCCATTGAGTTTACTTCGTCGAGGAAAATGGTGCCAAGAGTTGCTTCCTCGAACAGACCACGTTTATCCGCAACCGCGCCGGTGAAAGCGCCTTTCTTGTGTCCGAACAATTCCGACTCGAGCAAGTTTTCCGGCAGCGCGCTGCAATTGATCGCGACGAACGGGTGGTGTTGGCGATTGCTGTTGAAATGAAGAGCGCGCGCGACCAACTCTTTGCCCGTGCCGCTTTCGCCCTGAATCAGCACCGTCGAGTCCGTATCGGCGACTTTGTTAATGACGTTGTAAACCTGCTGCATCGAACGACTCGTGCCGATGATGTTCTCGAACCGGTACTTGTTCTTGAGTTCCTTCCGAAGATACGTGTTCTCGCGCAGCGCAGCCTGGTAATCGAGCGCCCGCTGGATTGTCATCTGCAGTTCGTCGATCTTGAACGGCTTCGTCACATAATCGTAGGCGCCCATCTTCATCGCCTCGACCGCAGTCTCGACCGACGCATAAGCGGTGATCAAGATGACGGCCGTCTGTCGATGATGCTCGCGAATGTGCCTAAGCACGTCGAAGCCGCTCATCGTCTCCATCTTGATGTCGGCGATGACGACTTGGGGCTGGATCGAGTCGAGCTGCTCGATCGCTTTGGTCGGCGCATTGAATGGAAAAACCTGGTGACCTTTTTCGCGACACAGCGTCACGATCACCTCCACCATCGCCGGCTCGTCATCTATGATGATTACCTTGGCCATTTCGCAGTCGGGAGAATTAGCGCAGTTTTGAGAAATTGGAAGCGGAAATGAGAATCCGTCCGCGCAGCATGCTCCACTCTACTGCTCCCTCATGTGCGATGATTGTCTCGTAAGCATCGCTGACAACGCCGCTGTCTCCGATCGCGATCAGATCGGCCGCAGCGCCGGCTGTAACGCGTCCGAGCTGCTCCGATTTTCCAAGCGCCGCAGCGGAATTCACGGTCGCCATTTCCAAAACCGCTTGCGCACCGACATGCGGCCTGGCGCAGCGAAATTCACGCATTTCCGCGAAGAGATTCAGGTCCGGCGTTGATGCGAGGCTGTCAGTTCCGAGGCAAACGTTCACGCCAGCATCGCGTAATCGTTCGAACTGAAACGCACCGTGCCGAAAATAGCCATGGCTCCGTGGACAGTGAACGACGTGCAGGGAGTCGATGTGGCCTAACGCCGCTGCGTCTTCTGCCGTGAGCTCGTTGACGTGAGCGAAAAGCCAGTTATTCGCTCCGCCGCAAAGCTGCACAGCACGCGCAAATGGAGTGACACCACCGCAGTCCGACATGTCGCGTCCGATCGCCTTCAGAAAATCGTAAAGCTCGCCGCTTCGGTGCACAAACATCTGCAGTTCTTCGAACGACTCCGCGACGTGCGTGGTGCGTAGCAAACCTTCCGCCCCGCCGAGGCGTTGCGCGGCGCGGTAAATTTCAGCAGACGCCGTGTAAGGCGCGTGCGGTGCCAAACCGCTATCGTGCGCGTTTTCAAGATTATCACGCGCAGATGCGACGATGGATTGCGGGTCGCTGCCGGGACGCACATCGATGAGCTCGGCGCACCACCATGTGCGAAGCGGAACGGGAACGCGCGCGATCAGCTCGGGCAGTCCGGTATAGTTGACGAGAGTTGTCGTCCCGAAACGGGCCGCTTCCGCAAATCCGCTGTTGATTGAATCGAGGTAATCTTCCGGCGCGAGCGATTGCCTCTTCGCGTTAATCGCGCGAATCCAGTCGGCGAACGACGCCTGCTGGGGAATCGCGCCGCGCAGACAAGTGTAATCGAGATGGCAATGCGCATTGATTAATCCCGGCAACACAATCTGCTCGCCGAGATCGATCACGTCGCCGGAATAGCCCGCGCGAATCTCGGAAAACTTTCCGACTGCAATGATCCGTTCGCCTTCAACTGCGACAGCGCCGTTCTCGATCGGCGCGCCATTCATCGTCACGACGATGCGGCTGCGAACGATCATGTGCTGGCTTTGGCCACCTCGCGCGCGGCAGCCACGAGAAGATTGCACGCTTCCTGACAGAGCAGCGGAATCGCGCGCTCCTCGCGTCCGAGCTGATCGTGAGCTGGATCGAATTTCTGCGGCGGCAACCGCGTAGATGGCGCCGAACCCGAAGCATCCCTTTGCCAAAGTATCGTCCTCAAACAGCCGCCGTCAGACCGGCAAAAGCCGCCAACAAGTTCATCAAGTGGTTGGTCGGAAATTCGCGCTGCAACGCGATACATCCCGGATTGTCGCGCAAGCGTATCGCGTAAGGCAGTCGTCTGCAGATCGTGCTTCTGAAAGCTGGACAACGCCGCAAGCCGCGCCGGGTAAATGTCATCAATCGCGCGCGCCAGCTCGAGGAGACTGGGAGCGCGAAGTGTCCAGCCGTGCCGCAGATTTGGCGCCGTCTTTAGCGGGCGATAATTCCCGCCATCGTCATAGCGCGTGATTTCGTGCGTCGATTCAAGCGTTTGCAGATCATTGCTTCCACGCTCGTCGCGATGCGTCAGCGTAAACCCTCCTTGTGGTTCAGTCGTGATGGCGACTTCGCCGATGCAGGTTGCTCCAGACGCGAGAAATTGTTCGAGCAGTGCCGCCTGGGCGTGGCTCACTTAAACGCCTGACCCATCATCAGCGCGATGCGCTCGAGCACTTCCTTGTCTTCGTCAGTGAAGGCATTCAGTCTGTCGCTCTCGGCGTCGATCACGCCAACGACGCGATCGGAGCGGCTGATGATCGGGACAACGATCTCGGAGCGCGTGTTCGCGAACGTCGGCAGATAGCGGGGATCTTTGCACACGTCAGGAACGACGAGGGTCTGGCGAGATTCTGCGGCCGCGCCACACAGCCCCTGCGTAACCGGAAAACGCGGATAGGTCGGCGGGGCATCGCCTGTGCCGGCGACAATGATCAACTCCCCGCGCGTCAGTTTATACACAGCGACCCATCGGTAGCCGCGATTGTCGCGAATCATCTCGACGATCTTCTTCATGTCGTCGTGACCCTTCGCCCCCGCGAGGATGAACGCGCCGAGCTCCTGCAGCATCTGCATCGTAGCGTCCATGTGTCCTTACCTTTGCGCGAAAATTCTAGGTGAGCGAGTGGAGATGCTCAGTTTCCCGATCGAACGCCGCGACCTGTTCTAAAATGAGCTCGGCGAATTCGCTCTCATTACCAATCGCGCGGGTGTAGTGCAACCTGCGGCCATGCAACTCGTGTGCGCCACCCGTGTTCGCCGGAATCCCGAGTAACTGAGGAATATCTTCGTAACTGTGCAGACCGTCGGAGATGAAAAATGGCACGACCACGACATTGCGCGTGTCGGTGAGCTTCGCCCAGTCGCTGACCAGCGGCGGCTCTTCCATGTAAACGTTGAGGACGGCGGCGAATTCGCCACGGCCGCGAATCTTCTCGGCTTCGCGTTTGGCCGCGACCGCGCTGTTGTCGTTCAGATCGGTTCCATGGGCGACGATCAGCAGGGATGTCTCGCCTGGCGCGTCCGCTACATCATAGGCGCGGTTTATCAGCAGATCGGTAACGCGCGCGTTACTGCCGACTGGTTCGCAATATTTCCACGTCTGGCCGTTCGATCGCTGCGTGATCGCACCGGATAACTCGAGCTCACGCGGAATCACGGTCTGCGTGAAGTAACCTTCGCTGATGAAATTCGGCACGACGTAAACCGAGTCGATTCCGCTGTCCTGAAAGAAAAACAGCGCGTCGCGAAGACTCGGTTCTTCTTTCCAGAATGCGCAGCGCACTTCCGCAAAAATCCCGCGACGCTCGATGTCACGCGCATGCGACCACGTCGGCGCACTCGAGTCGGCGTTGACGGTCGAGCCGTGGCCGACAATGAGAAGACCCGCGGAATCCACCGAGAAAACGTCGAACGTTGAAGGTCGAACGTCCAACGCCGAATTAGGCGTTTTTCATTCGGCGTTCGGCGTTGAGCGTTCGGCGTTCGGCGTTAAGCTTCTCTGCGATGCGCTTCCGCACCTACAAAAACACCGACCTGACAGTGAGCGAAGTCGGTTTCGGCCTCTGGACAGTCTCGACTGGCTGGTGGGGAAATTTTACCGAAGGCGAAGCGATCGCGCTCATGCACAAGGCATTCGACCTGGGTATGACGTTGTTCGACGCCGCTGACACCTACGGGAATGGCTTGAGCGAGGAACTGATCGCAAAAGCATTTCCGAAACAGCGCGACGAGATCGTGATCGCAACAAAGGTCGGCTATGATTTCGTAACACACGGCGAAGCGCGGGGACGCGGACAACGCGAGATCCCGCAGGATTTCTCGCCGGATGCGATCACGCACGCGACCGATGCCGCGTTGAAGCGACTGAAAACCGATCGCATCGACCTGCTGCAACTGCACAACATTCGGATGGAGCAGGCTTACGACGACGCGATTTGGAAGACGCTCGATCAGTTGAAGCGCTCTGGAAAAATTCGCTATTACGGCATCGCGCTCGGTCCGGCGATCGGCTGGCTCTACGAAGGCGTTAACTGCATTCGCGAACGCGACGTCACAAGCGTGCAGCACATTTATAACATTCTCGAACAACACCCCGGTCGGGCGATGCAGGATGCTGCGACCGATGCCGGCAAGGACACCATGTTCCTCATTCGCGTGACGCATGCGAGTGGAATGCTGGAGGGCAAATACACCGCCGAGACAGTTTTCCCGGCAGGCGATCATCGCAATCATCGTCCGCGCAGCTGGCTGTTGAACGGCGTTCAGAAAGTTGACCGTCTGCGTTTCCTCGAAAGCAACGAGCGAACCTTGGGCCAGGCTGCGTTGCAATGGCTGCTCGCCGATGATCGCGTCGCATCGACGCTACCGAACATTTACGATGAAGCGCAGCTCCTGGAGTTCGCGAAAGCTCCCGACACACCGCGACTCACAACCGATGAACTCGCGAAAATCAACGAGCTTTTCGCCGACAACTTCGGCGTCGAACGCGAAGAGCCAAAGTTCAAAGGAACGATGGAACTGCCCGCGGAAACCGCCGCGGCGTAGTTGGTGCGTTTAGTCCGACCGATCGTCGTCGCTGTCGTCTTGCTCGACGGGAATTGCGCGACGCGTCTCCTTCTTCGCGACCGCAGTCGGCTCTTTATAAACCTGCTTCAGGACGCTCGCGATCATCGGCCCGGCAGCTGAACCGCCGTGCACTTTGCTGCCGACTTCGCCCTCATAGAGCGCGGCGAACGCGTACTGCGGCTTCTCCGCCGGCGCGAATCCGGCAAACCACGCCGCCGTTTTTTCCTTGGTCTTCGGTCCCCACTGCGCGGTGCCGGTTTTGCCTGCGACCTCAATCGTGTTCAGGCTGACCGCGTGAGCGGTGCCACCGGAGCCGTTCACCACGTCCACCATGCCCTTGTGCACCTCGGCGATCGTGGACGGCGAAAGATTCAGCGTCCGTTTTTCGCGCACTGGAAAAGCGGTCACGATCGAGTTGTCGACCGTCTGCACGTGCTCGACGAGGCGCGTCTGATACAACGTCCCGCCGTTAGCCACCACCCCCATCGCCTGCGCCATTTGTAATGGCGTGACGAGCAGATCGCCCTGCCCGATCGACAGATTCGCAATGTCGCCGTTGAGTAACTTGCGGCCGTGCGTCGCCTTCATGTAAGTATCGTTCGGCACGCGGCCTTCCACTTCACCGCGCAACGGAATTCCACTCTTCGCTCCGAAGCCAAGCTGCTGCGCCCAATCGATGATCGGCTCAGCACCGGTCTTGATGCCGACCTGATAAAACCACGTATCGCATGACTCGGTCAGGGCCTGGACAAAATTGAGCGCGCCGCGATCACCCTTCTTCCAGTTGTGAAACGTCACATTGCCAACTTGAATCGAGCCGACGCATTCGAACTCGTCTCTCGATGTGACTGCGCCACTCTCGAGCGCGGCTATACCGACCGCGACTTTGAAAGTCGATCCCGGCGGATAGGCGGATCGAAACGCGCGGGGCAACAGCGGAATGTCCGGATCGTCCTGCAACACCTTCAATTTCTCGGGCGTGATCGACGGCACGAACACGTTTGGGTCGTAGGTCGGCCATGAGGCCATCGCCAGCACGTCGCCGTTGGTCGGATTCACCATCACGACCGCGCCGCGTTTCGCCTTTTCCTGCAATGCTTTCTCCGCCATCTCCTGCAGTTGCAGATCGATCGTCGTCACGACGGTGTGACCCGGGACCGGCGGCGTGACGATTTTTTCGGACGTTTTCCGCCCGTCTTTGTCGAATGTGATTTTGTATTGCCCGTGCTGCCCGGCCAGGACTTGGTTAAAGGTCTGCTCAAGCCCCTCGCGTCCTTCGGTCTCAGGCCAAAGCGTCTCGTGATTATCGATGATACCGTCGGGATTGCGGCCCGTGCGACCGACATAACCGATCATGTTTCCAGCGACCCTGCCCTGCGGATAGGTGCGAATGTAAATCGGGCGCAATGCCATTCCTTCAGGGACGTGTCCTTTGATCCCGTCGTACTCGTCTTCCGCGAGATTCTGCGCGACCTCGAGCGGGAGGACACCTCGATTTCGGTAGTGTCGCTTGATCGCCTCGTCCGAGATGCGAACGGGCCGGCCGAGAATTTTTTCCGCCCGCTGAATTTTCTCGCGCGCATAATTCAGAACCTGTTCATCGCTAAAATCGAGCGTCGGGAATGTAATCGCGAGATTGTAGCTGAGCTTGTTCTGCGCGAGCGGTGCGCCGTTACGATCGACGATCTCGCCCCGCGGCGCCGGAATATCCAGGACGTAGGTGCGCGCCAGCTTCTGCGTTTCGAAGGTCGGAACGATGTTCTCGTCGGCGGAAGCTGCGGGCGTCGGAGCGGGCTTCGAATCAACCTCCTGTGCGAAGCTGCCGAGGCGCGCCCAAAACAGCCCGATCGCAAGAACAAGCACCCATCTCATTTACGCCGCAAATCTGCGGCATCCGCCGTGTAACTCAATGTCTTTGCAAAAACCGGTGCACTTCCTCGGCGAGTTTCGGGCCGATCCCCGGTGTGGCTGCGATCTCTTCGGCGCTCGCTTTACGGAGCCGGTTTACCGATCCGAATCTCCGTAGCAGCAGGTTTTTGCGGTTCTGACTCACGCCCGGACAATCGTCGAGAATGCTCTCGCCGATTCGCTTCTTCATCAGCAACTGGTGATATGTGTTAGCGAAACGGTGGGCTTCGTCGCGTATCCGCTGGAGCAACCGCAACGCACCCGAATCCATCGGCAAACGCAATGGCAGCGCACGACCGGGCCGATAAATTTCCTCGTACTCTTTTGCCAAACCGATGATCGGCAGTTCGTGCAAGCCGAGGCGTTGCAGTTCACGACACGCGGCCGAGAGCTGACCTTTTCCGCCATCGACAATGATTAGATCGGGCAAGCGCACAGCGACAAAATTGTCATCCCGCGCGGAGCGAGGGACCTCATAAGGTACTTCCGGCGTGGCGTCGCTCGACAACGCTGCGCGTCGCTTCTGAGGTCCCTCGGTTCGCTCGGGATGACCGCGGTGTAGTCGATCGAGCGCGTCCTGCGGATTTTCCTGCGAAAATTCTGCCGCATCAGGATCAGCTTCGCGGTTTTCCAGCAACACGCGCGAGTAGCGCCGCCGCACCACTTCCGCCATGCTCGCGAAGTCGTCCTGTCCCTGCACGGTGCGAATGCGATAGCGCCGATAGTTGTCCTTGTCCGGCAGACCGTTTCGAAAACAAACCATCGAAGCGACAACATGCGTCGTGCTGATGTTCGAGATATCGAAGCATTCCATCACGACCGGTTGGCGCGGCAGCTGCAGCGCATCACCGAGCGCGCGCACGTCGGCCTCAGGATCGATCGCGCTCGGCAAACTATGACGCGTAAAGCGCCGCATCGGTTTGGTCGTGCGCTTCAGGTCTTCGATCATGTTGCGCAGCTCGGCGGCTTTCTCGAAATCGAGGCGTGTCGCCGCGCTCGTCATTTCATCTTCCAGCGCCTTCATGAGCTCGCGCGAATGGCCCTCGAGAAACTCGCATGCTTCCGCGACGCGGACGCGATACTGCTCAGCGCTGATTTCGCTCAAGCGCATCGGCACCTGATAGGTCGACGATTTCAGCTCGCGCTCGGAGGGTGAACCGCGACCGAACGTGAGCACCCCGAATTTCTTGCGCATGAAATTCAACGTCTGCCGGAGCGCGCCGGCATGCGCGTAGGGACCGAAGTAACGCGCGCTGTCATCTTTTTTAAATCGGGCGAGCCGAAAACGCGGCCACTCTTCCGCCTGGTCGACTTTGACCAGCAGAAAACGTTTATCGTCGCGGAAGGAAACGTTGTAACGCGGCCGGTATTCCTTGATCAGCTTGCCTTCGAGCAGGAGCGATTCCGGCTCGCTTGCGACGGTGTGAGTTTCAAAATCCCAGACCGCATCCAGCAGCGCGCGCGTTTTCAAATCCGCCTGCGCCATCTTCGACGGCATAAAGTAGGAACCGACACGCTTGCGCAGATCGCGCGCTTTGCCGACGTAGATCACCCGATTAAAACGATCGCGCATGAGATAAACGCCAGGCTTGTGCGGCACGTCATGCACCTTTTTGCTCAGGTCTGGTTTCTGTTTTGCCGTTGATGGCATTGCTCAGGCAAAATTACGCGTGATCTACGACGTTGCCATCGTCGGCGGCGGCCCGGCGGGTGCGAGCTGCGCCGCCTCTTGCGCAAACGCCGGGCTGCGCGTCGTTCTTCTCGAACGCGAGACATTCCCCCGCGAAAAGGTCTGTGGCGATTGCCTGAATCCGTCGATCTGGCCGGTGCTGCAACGGCTCGAACTTGAAGAACGCGTCCGCGCAAGTCCACATGCAGAGCTCGAGCAGGTGAATTTCATCGCGCTGAATGGACGCAGCGTTTCCGTTTCGCTGAAATCAGAAATCGCGATCAAGCGCAGCGCGTTGGATGCGCTGTTATTGACGCGCGCACGCGAGCTCGGCGCGGAGATTCAAGAACACGTCACGCTAACTTCCGTTACACGATCAAACGAATGGCTTCTTAACAACGAACTGCAAACGCGCTTTCTCGTTGCCGCTGACGGCCGCAATTCGACCGTTGCACGGCTGCTCGGATTGTTGCCACGCATCACAAAGGAGCGCATCGCGCTGCAGGCCCACGTGCCTTTGCCGGATGACTTCGGAAATTGCGTCGTCTTGCAGTTGCTGCCCGGCGGTTATTCCGGTCAGGCGCCAGTGAATGAATCTGAACTAAATCTCTGCCTCGTCGGCCGCGCCGTTTCACTGCAATCGATGCGCGAATGGGCGACCCGAAAATTTCATCTCTCCCCTGATCAACAATGGCGAACGATCACACCACTCGCCCGACGCGCGATCTCACCAACCCATCGCGATCTGTTTCTCATCGGTGACGCCGCTCGCGTGGTTGAGCCGTTCACCGGTGAAGGAATTTACTACGCGATGCGCTCCGGCGAATTGGCGGCAGACGCGATCCTGAACGGCAGCGATTATGCAAAGGCTCATCGCGCGATGTACCGAGAGCGGCTTTGGATCAATCGACTTGCGCGGGCGGCGGTCTTGAATCCACGGATTGGGTCCGCAGCCATTCGCTTTCAGCCGTGGCTGTTTCGAAGGCTAACCAAACAAATCACGACGTGATCGCGCGACATGCTTTGATCGTGTTCGCCATCAGCATCGCGATCGTCATCGGGCCGACGCCGCCCGGAACGGGCGTGATCGCGCTCGCCTTTTTCGAAACCGCGTCGAAATCGACGTCGCCAATCAGTTTATACCCGCGTTCGCTGGTGGCGTCGTTCACACGGTTGATGCCTACATCGATCACGACGGCGCCTTCGCGAACCTGATCCGATTTCACAAAGTGCGGCTGCCCGATCGCAGCGATAATCACATCGGCCCGGCGGGTGACTTCCGGCAGGTTGCGCGTGCGCGAATGGGCAACGGTAACGGTCGCATCGACACCTTTGTTCATCAGGAGCAGCGCCATTGGCTTTCCGACAATCATGCTGCGGCCAAGCACAACGACGTCTGCGCCGCTCAGCTCGACAGCAGCCTCGCGCAGCAGGCGTAAACAACCGAGTGGTGTGCACGGCACAAACCCGGACTCATCACCCATCGCAAGCTTCGCGACGTTCGCCGGGTGAAACCCATCCACGTCTTTGCGCGGGTCGAGAGCGCTGACAATCGCGGCCTCATCGATCTGTTTCGGCGGCGGTGATTGAACAAGGATGCCGTGAATCGCAGCGTCGCGATTCAGTTCATCAACGCGTTTGATCAGTTCCTCCTGCGTAGTCGACGCTGGCAGCTCGAGCTTGACCGAATGCAGTCCGAGATCGCGGCACATTTTGTCTTTCGATCGCACGTAGGCCCGCGAGGCGGGATTGTCGCCGACCAGAACGACGGCCAAACCCGGCGTGATGCCGCGTGACTTCATCCCCGCGATTTCGCCGTGCAATTCTGCGTAAACTTTTTCGGCGACAGCGCGCCCGTCGATCAGTGTTGCCATCGCTCGATCCTAGCGCATTTCGACCAAAGACATCATCGCGTCGTGCAAACGCTGCCGCTCGGCTTCGAACTCGGCTTCGTTCGCCGTCTGTCGCGCGCGGTAGCGCTCGCCGAAGACCACACGCACGCGCGAGAACGGCTTCGGAATGATCATTCGGTCCCAGCTCTTCAATCGCCAGTAGCGCGAGAACTCAAAGTTCATCGGCCAAATGTCCGCGCCAGTTTTCTGCGCGAGGAAAATAATGCCGCCATGGAGGTAATAGGCGGGGCCGCGTGGACCGTCGGGAATCATGGCCGTGTCGCGTCCTTGCGCCAGAACATCCGCGAGTGCGAGGAGTGCGGTCGCACCACGTCGGGAGCTTGAACCGCGCACTGCGCCGAACCCGAACCGCTTCATGAAGTCTGCGATTATCGCTCCATCGCGGCTCGCGCTGACCAGGGCCGCACCGCCCGCTCCGGGCAAAAAGCGATGAATCGCGTAGGGGAAAAGAAAGAGACGATTATGCCAGACCGTTGCGATAAAAGGACCGCGGTGCGGTTTTCCGAACAGGCCGGAGCGATCATCAATCTCGAACCGCAACGTCCAAGCCCACACTTGAAACAAGCGGAAACCCACGGCGACCAACAGCCGTGCGCGCCAGCCTTCGATCTTCACTCGGTCTTCCAGCGAAACGTGCGCGGACTCGGCAGACCGATATGATCGAGAATCCGCCAGACGACCGTGTCGGCAACGTCTTCCACGGTTTGCGGTCGGCTGTAGAATGCAGGAATTGCCGGCAACACGACCGCGCCCGCTTCGAGCAGTGTCACAACGTTGCGCGCGTGCACAAGGCTCCAAGGCGTTTCGCGCGGAGCAACGATCAGCTTCCGTCGTTCCTTTAAAAAAACATCGGCTGCGCGCAGCAGTGCGGTGTCCCCGGAGCCAGTCGCGATCCGCCCGAGCGTCGCCATCGAGCAGGGAACTACGACCATCGCGTCGAAACGGGACGAGCCACTGACGTAGGGCACGTTCAGGTTGTTTTCGCCTTGCTGGATCACGCCCGGCGGCACACTGAAATTTTCCAGCTCCTGCGCGGCTACTTGTTTCGCATGCGCGCTCATCACGAGGTGCACTTCGTTCGCGCTGGCGTCGATCTGCGCGAGCAGACGCTGCAGGTAAATCGTCCCGCTTGCGCCAGTCGCTGCAATCACCAATTTCATTCCAGAAAGGCTAGCACGTTACATGGTCAAAAAGCTTCTGCACACTCGTTACCGCGTGAAGGATTTGGAGAAGACGGTCGCGTTTTATCGCGACGTGCTCGGTTTGCAGGAAGTGCGACGGCACACCTCCGGTCGCGGATCGCAGCTCGTGTTCTTCAAAGCGCCCGGCAGCGAGGAAGAAATCGAAATCTGCAAATTCGACGACAGCGGACCGGTCGTTGTGGGCCCGGACCTGACGCATCTCGCTTTCGAAGTAGATGACATCGAAGCGTTCGCGCGCGAGTCGGCGAAGAAAGGTTATCCGCTGAGCGACGGCCCGCATCCGAACGGCCGCGGCGGAGCGATCGCGTTTATCGATGCACCGGAAGGCTACGAAATCGAACTGATCCAGCGCGGTAAGGAATAGGCTCGGCGAAGGCGGCACAGCTTGCGTGCCGCGAAACTTCCCACAACTTAAGCGCGTGAAATTCACCCGCTGGCTCACCGTCCTGCTTATTGCGTTTGCGTTCGGTGTCCCGGCAACGCTTAACGCCGAGCCGCAGGTCCGCAAAGCGACCGCGGTCAAGCATTCGTCGAGTTCCGACGACAGCGACGCGGATGATTCGACCGATGAGAGCGCGACACCGAAGAAAAAAAGCAAACGAGCCGCGAGAAAGCGCGCTCCGCGTTCGGACGAGGATGAGGACCAGGCGGAAAAACCCGCGCCGGCTGCACCGTTGCCAATGCCGGGCACTGCGCCGCGGATTCCGCCCAATACCCGCGCTGTATCAGTCATGGTCGTCGATGCCCAGAGCGGTCAAATTTTCTATGAGAAGAATGCCGACATGCCGCGCGCCGCCGCGAGCACGCAAAAACTGCTCACCGCGTTGGTCGTCGCGGAGACCGGCTACCTCGACAAGCCCGTCACGGTCATGCCGGAAGACACGATGGCCGAGCCGGTAAAGTTAAACATCCGCCCCGGCGAGACCTACCAGCGTATCGATCTGCTCCGCGCGTTGCTCGTGAAAAGTCCGAACGATGTGGCTCGCTGCCTGGCGCGTGACAATGCCGGCAGCATTGAAGCGTTCGCCGAGAAGATGAACACTAAAGCGCAGCAGCTCGGCGCAACGCATTCGCATTTTGTGAATCCAAACGGTCTGCCGATTCCGGATCAGTGGTCGAGCGCGCGCGATCTCGCGATCATCGCCCGCGCCGCTTACGCCAACCCGACCATCCGATCGATCACCTGCCTGCAACGTCTCGTCTTCCGCTACGCAAACGGCCGCACGCGCGAGCTGGAAAACACAAACAAAGTCTTACGCCGGCTGCCCTACTGCAATGGAATGAAAACCGGCTATACCGAAGCGGCCGGGCATTGCCTGATCGCGAGCGGCACACGGCCGGGCCGCGACGTTATCGTCGTCGTGCTCGGCGAATCTAAAGGCAACGTTTGGCAGGACGCATCGGCGCTGCTGACGTGGGGCCTTTCAATCTGACGCAGCGCAAGCGCCGCGGGCCAGACTACAGACCGCCTGTAGCGCTCTGCCGAAGCAGCGGCGTGGGAACCAAAGCTGGATTGCGATAAACGTCGGATGCGCCTTCTGCTGGCACGTCCTCCGGACCTTCCGCTGGCGGCGGCGCTTCGTTCAGACTATTCGCGTCGCTACTGGCGTATGCGCCATTCGTCATTTCGCGAATCGTCGTGCGATGCGCGGTGGTCGTCGAAGTCGTGGTGCAGGCGCCAAGAAGCGCGATCGTGAGCAAGCTAGCAGCGATTTTCGTAGTCATGTTGTGAATCAGAGTTTCAGGCGAACGTCGTTATAATTACTATATTTTGGTCGCGCGTGGCAAGCACGATTTTTCATTCAATAAAACGCGCAAGAATCGGTCGCAGCGAATCGGCTGTTTCCTTCGGCCATAACTTACGGTCAGTCACGAGCGCGTTGTCCAATGCGCGGTGCTCCGGCCAGTTCGGCTCCGCCGGAATACGGGGAATAACGCTGGCCAGGAGACGCTTCGCCGTTTCCGCGTTTGCCAGCAGGTGACCAAACACAGCGTCCGCTGTGACCGGCTCTTCTTCGACCTTCCAACAATCGTAGTCCGTGATCATTGCCATTGTGGCGAGGGCGATCTCCGCTTCGCGTGCGAGCTTTGCCTCCGGCAGATTGGTCATCCCGATCACGTCAAAGCCGTGGCGCCGGTTGAGTTCGGATTCGGCGCGCGTTGAAAATGCCGGGCCATCCATGTTCACGTAGGTGCCGCCATTGTGAACCCGGATACCCAGCTCGCGCGCGGATTCGGCGAGGAGATTGCGCAGATTCCCGCTGATCGGCTCCGCGAACGCGATATGTGCCGCTATTCCATTTCCGAAAAACGAATGGTGCGCGCGCTGGCTCGTCCGATCGTAGAATTGCGTGGGCAACAGCACATCGCGAGGCGCGTACTGCTCCTGGAGACTGCCGACCGCCGTGACGCAAATGATCCAGCGGACATTGAGCGACCGCAGCGCGTAGATGTTCGCACGGTGATTGAGCTCATGGGGCAGAATGCGATGGCCGCGCCCGTGTCGGGGCAAAAAGTAAATGCGCCGTCCATGCATGGTGCCGCCAATGACGGCGTCCGACGGTGCTCCAAACGGCGTCTCGATTCGTTGCTCGGTGGGATTCTCGACCCCTTCCATTTGATATAAGCCGCTCCCGCCGATGATTCCGATCGCTGGTGTCTCGTCTGCCATGCCGCGCGGATTTAAGCGTATCGCGACAGCGATTGGAAAGCGGATTGTCGCTGTGGCACAATGCCGCTCGCTCGATGCCGAAATTCTTCATCAAAACCTACGGCTGCCAGATGAATGAACGCGACTCGGAACAGGTCGCGTATTCATTGGTGGAGCGCGGCTACCAACCGGCCGCCGACGAGCATGAAGCCGACGTCGTATTGCTCAACACCTGCAGCGTGCGCGACATGGCCGACCAGAAAGCGCTCGGCAAGATGGGAATGCTCGGCCGGATCGCGAAACGGCGGCCGGAAGTGGTATTTGGATTTCTCGGGTGCATGGCGCAGGCGCGCGGCGAGTCATTGCTCAACCAGGTGCCGCACGTCGATCTCGTTGTTGGCACGCAGAAGTTTCACCGCGTCGCTGATTACATTGACGAGCTCGTCGCCAAAAAAGCTGCGCGACGAATGGATGATCCGCGGTTCGCGATCTGCGACGTGGCGGAGGAAGTGGGCTCGCAAAATACGATCGCCCGGCAACAGCTCGCGCCGCAACAGGTCACCGCGTTTGTCTCAATCATGCAGGGCTGCGACATGCATTGCACTTTCTGCATCGTGCCGCGGACGCGTGGCGCAGAGCGAAGTCGACCGATCGCTGAAATCGTCAGTGAAGTGCGCGACCTCGTCGCCCGTGGTGTGAAAGAAGTGACGTTGCTCGGCCAGATCGTGAATCTTTACGGCCGGCACGAATTTCCGAAGTTGAACGGCAAATCGCCGTTCGTGCAGTTACTGGAAGCCGTGCACGCGGTTGACGGACTAGAGCGTCTGCGTTTTACCTCACCGCATCCCATCGGCTTCCGCGATGATGTGATTCGCGCCTTCGCCGAGTTGCCGAAACTGGCTGAGCACATTCACTTGCCGCTGCAGTCCGGATCGGATCGTATTCTTAAAGCGATGCACCGCACCTACACGGCAGAGAAATACGTCAGCCTGGTCGAACGAATCCGCGCTACGTGCCCGGATATCGCGATCACAACCGACATCATCGTCGGATTCCCTGGCGAAGATGAGAACGATTACCGCGCGACGCGTGAGCTGGTCGACCACGTTAAATTTGATAACGCGTTCGTCTTCCGCTATTCGCCACGGGCCGAGACTCCAGCGGCCACGATGGAAAATCAGCTCGACGAGGCGACGAAAGAGCAGCGAAATCGGGACCTGCTCCGCGTCGTTGACAAACAGGCGCGCGACGCCAATGAGCGGCTCGTGAATCAAACTGTCGAAATTTTGTGTGAAGGACCGAGCCGGACGAACTCCACGCGATTGACCGGCCGCACGCGCACGAACAAGATCGTCGTCTTCGAAGGCGCACCGGAATGCGCGGGCGAGCTCATCGACGTCCACATCACTCAGGCAAACGGCTTCAGCCTTTACGGGCGGCCAACCCGGAGCGAATTCGCGGCCGCATGATCTATCATTTGTCGCTTCAAACTGCAGGATGGATTTGTGGGATCGTGCTGCTCGCGATCGGCGGGCTGGCGTTCGTCCGACCGAACGCGGCGCGCGAATTTGCCGCGCGACTTCCCCGTTCGCAGCCCATCGGTATCGCGCTACTCACGATCGACCTGATTTGGTGCATCTGGCTGCTGGCAACAATGGAAATGGGTGAGTTCTCCATGTTCCGCCGGCCGCTGCTCATCTTATTACCGATTACTTACATTCTCGTCCTGCGCTTCGTGAATGAATTTCTTGCCGTCCGTGCCCTCGGCATTCTTTGCCTGTTGGCAGCCGAGCCGCTGCTCGATGCGGCCTTCTTTCGTTACGAGGCGAGCCGGCTGTTTGTAACCGTGTTCGCTTACGTGCTTGTGATCGTCGGTTTGTTCTGGGTGGCGTCGCCGTATTTGCTGCGCGATCAGATCAGCTGGACATCGCGCAGCGACACCCGCTGGCGCTCATTTTTCGGCGCGCTGCTCGTTTATGGTGCCGCGGTGATCGTCTGCGCGATCGCGTTCTACTGAAGCGGATTCTCGTCATTCGCGGCGGGGCGATCGGCGATTTTGTCCTGACGCTGCCGGCGATTCGGGCGCTGCGAGTCGCTTTTCCGCGCAGTTACATCGAAGTGCTCGGTTACACGCACATCGTCCGGCTGGCGCTGAATCCGATGCACGCCAACGCCGTGCGCTCGATCGAATCGGCCACGCTCGCTCCATTCTTTGCGCGAAATGGCGAACTGCCAGCTGAACTGGCGGATCACTTCGCCAGCTTTGATTTGATTATCAGTTACTTGTTCGATCCCGACGCGATCTTGGCGGCCAATCTCGGCCGGGCCGGAGCGCAGCGAGTGATTCACGGCCCGGCAAAACTTCGCGAAGACGAACATGCAGCCGTGCAACTGGCCGAGCCGTTGCGCGAACTGAAGATTCCGACGAGCGATTTCGCGGCCAGGATTACGGTGGCGGGCACACGCACGAAACGAATTGCGCTCCATCCTGGCAGCGGAAGTGCGCGCAAAAATTGGCCGGTTGATCGCTGGGTTTCGCTCGCAGCACTGCTCGCCCCTCGAACGCTCCTCATAGTCGGCGGCGAAGCAGATCGCGAACCGATGGCAGCATTGCGCAGCGCGCTCCCGGCCGATCGCGCCGAGTTCGCAGAGAATTTGCCGCTGCCGGATCTTGCCGAAGCGGTCGGCACTTGCGCTCTCTTCCTCGGTCACGACAGCGGCGTCTCGCATATCGCAGCAGCAACCGGGACCCAATGCGTCTTACTGTTCGGTTCGACGAATCCGCGGGTCTGGGCGCCGCTGAACGAAAATGTGCGCGTCATCCGCGCGCCGGAAGGCGACTTAACGCAGCTCGAAGTCAGCGTTGTCGCTCAGGAGCTGATGCGCATCGGCATCAGCACGTAAAGAAATGGGCTCTGGATTTTCAGCACACCAGGACTCATCTCGTCGATCAAATCGAGAAAGACTTCGTCCTCGGTCAAACTGCGCAGCGGCGCCATCAGAAACTCGGGGTTGAAGGCGATCGAAAATTCGCGGCCCTTGTAGACCACCGGCAGCGACTCTTTCGCCTCGCCGACTTCCGGGGTGTTCGCCGTGATATCGATGTTGTTTTTGGCGAAGTTCAGTTTGATCGAATTCGATTTGTCGCTCGCGAGGAGTGAAACGCGCCGCAGCGAATTCAGGAAAGTCTCGCGTTCGAGTGTAACCCGCTCCTTCGCTTCGCTCGGAATCACCTGTCGGTAATTGGGGTAATTCCCCTCGATTAGTTTCGAAACAAGCAGCGTGTTGTTCAGATCGAACGCGATCTGCCCGCTACCGACGCTGACCTTCACTTCGCCTTCGTCGGTCAACAGTCGTTGCAATTCCGTCACCGCCTTCGTCGGCACGATGATGTCAGCTTCGTGGCTCCGCGGAAATTCGACATCGATGTCGCCCATCGCCAGGCGACGTCCATCCGTCGCGACCAGCGTCAGTTTGTTTTCTTTGAAACTGAAGAGCAGACCGTTGAGAACGTAGCGCGTCTCATCGGTCGAAATCGCGTAGGATGTCTTGCGCACCCCATCGCGCAGATCCTTCTGCGGGATCGTGACGACTTTCGCATTCTCGAATTTGGGCAGGGGCGGGAATTCTTCCTCTGGCAACCCGAGAATTTTGAAAAAACTTTGGCCACTGCGGATCGAGGCCGCGTTTTTGCCATCGACTTCGACTGAAATCTCGCTCGAGGGCAACTCGCGAATGATCGTGAAAAGGCGCCGCGCCGGCAGCGTGGTCGCGCCTTCTTTGTCGACATTCGCTTCAAAACTTCCGCGCACGCCGACATCGAGATCGGTGGTTGTCAGCAACACTTCGTTGCCTCGCGCCTGCAGCAAAACGTTTGATAAAATCGGCAGCGTGGTGCGGGTGCTGACGACGTTTTGCACCTGCTGCAAACCCTCGAGCAATCGTTCTTTTGTGACGGTAAATTTCATGAACCGAACGGCGTCGCTATGATGTAAGCGTTACGTTTTTTTTGGCAACCGCAAACTCGACTGCGCGCGATCGCGCGCGCATTCAGCGCTGGAGCGCGCTGTCAATAAACGAGATGGTCTGGCGAATGTTGTCCTGCTCTTTCATCCGCTTCTTCACCAGCTTGCACGCGTGCAACACCGTGCCGTGATCGCGTCCGCCGAACGCGTCACCGATTTCGTTAAGGGAGGCTTTGGTCAACTCGCGAGCGAGATACATCGCGATCTGGCGCGGGAAAGCGATGTTCGCCGGCCGGCGTTTGCTTGTCATGTCGGCCAATCGCACGTCAAAGTGTTCGGCCACGCGCCGCTGGATTTGCTCAATTGTGACCGCGCTGCGCGCTTCCTCGTTTAGAATGTCCTTGAGCAGGTGCTCGATGACTTCACTGGTCAGTTCCTTGCCGCTGAGCGACGCGAAGGAGGCGACGCGCATTAACGCGCCTTCCAGCCGGCGAACGTTTGTGCGAATCCGGTTAGCGAGGAAATCGAAAACGTCGTCGCGCAACTTGATCTGCAGGGCCTTTGCTTTTTTGCGCAGGATCGCGAGACGCGTCTCGACATCTGGCGGCTGCAGCTCGGTCGTCAGTCCCCATTCGAAGCGCGACACGAGCCGGTGCTCGAGGTTTGCTATTTCCGATGGCGGCCGGTCGCTCGAGAGCACGATCTGCTTATGTCCGTCGAAGAGCGCGTTGAACGTGTGGAAGAATTCTTCCTGCGAACGTTCCTTGCCGCCGAGAAATTGAATGTCGTCAATCAGGAGCAGATCAGCCTGGCGATAACGTTTGCGGAACTTGACCAGGTTGTTGTGCTGGATGGCGTCGATGAAATCGTTGATGAAGAGTTCGCTCGAGAGATACATCACCTTCGCGCCCTTTTTCTTCGCCGCGACGAACTGACCGATCGCCTGCATGAGATGCGTCTTGCCGAGGCCGACGCCGCCGTAGATGAAGAGCGGGTTGTAGGTGCGAGCCGGTGACTGCGAGACGGCGAGGCTGGCGGCGTGCGCGATCTCGTTGTTCGGGCCGACGACGAACGACTCGAAGGTGTTGCGCGGGTTCAGACCGAGAGCGGTCGCGCGTTTTCCTTCCGGCACTTCGTCCGTAGCGGCGGCGGGCACTTCAATTTCGGGCGCGAGATCGTTCTTCGGCGCCTGGCCGCTCGCGATCGTAAATTTGACTGCCCGCGGCGATCCCAGTGCGACGACGATTGCCGCCTGTAATGCGGCCATGTGGTTACTCTCGATCCAGAACTGGTAAATGTTGTTCGGGACGCGAAAAGTGAGTGTGTCATCCTCAATTCCCACGAGCTGAACGCCTGAAAACCAGCGCTTAAAAGTGTCAGCGCTGACGTGCGGTTTGAGCGCAGACGACAGCTTTTGCCAGAGGGAAGAACACTCCTCGTTCATGAACTTGTTAACAGGATTAACCAGCTGCCAAATGGCTGGTTTTCAGAGGGAAAATTGATGAAATGCCGCGGCCTGTTCCTGGCAGTTGGTGATGGGTACGGCAAACGTTGACTGAAATTCGCGCGCGAACGACCTGAATCCACGAGGGAAAATGCACGTTTGAACTGGAGCTGTGCGGGGTAGTTGCGCAGGCGCTCGATCTGACCTGCCCCTCGCGCACGCCGCTGGCGTTCCCTCTGATGATTCTAGCTCCTTCAACAACGATCAATCTGTTCACAACTTGTTAACACGCAGGCTTTCTGCTCCCGGCCAGCGGCTGGAGATTAGAAACCGTTGAAAACACCCACAAGAAAAAATCCGAATTTTATTTTGGGAGACGCGCCAAAAAATTCTTGACGAAAAATTCGCGCGGAACAGCCCGAGGGATGTGCTGAGATGTGTTTCATGAACGGTTGACGCGCGAACGCAGTGACGCACTTTGTGCTGCTTCGCCGGAGCCTGGCGACCACCAGAATGCAAGCGATTCGCTCGATCTCCGCGACCATTTTCGTCGTCCTCGTGACCCTGCTGGCGTTGACTGGACGGGTCGCAGCGGTGGAAGACATCCCGCCGCCGTTCGGATTCCATTGGAACGATCCGGCGACGCGCGTTGAGCAGATATTGCTCGGCGCCAAAGCGAAAATCCTTTCGAAAGAGCACAAGGAGAAGCGTGACGTCTGGACGGTCGAAGGCCTGCAACAGCCGGGGCTCGTGCGCACGCTCTTTACCTTTACCCAGGAAGGATTTCTCGTCGGCGTTGAGCTGCAGTACGAATACCCGGCCTGGAGTATCGAGCGCTATAACGATCGCATGGGCGAGATCCGACGTTACTTCGACGCCAAGTTCGGCACCGGGAAACTCGTTACTCGCACGCGCGACAACGATTCCGACGTCATCCAGACGCTGGTCGGTTATCAATGGATGGTGGGCCAGACGATGCTCGAACTCTTCTACTTCTCGGCCCAGAAAGACCCGAACGTCTTCCGTTCGATCACCGTCACGTACAAGGCGATCTGAGTTACAACTTCAGCGCGCGCTGCGTTTCTTTCTGCAAGCGCTTCAGCCGGCTGCCGAGCGCAGCTTTCGCCGCCGAATTCATCCGGTCGATGAACAAGACGCCGTTCAGGTGATCGACTTCATGCTGCAATGCGCGCGCGAGTAAACCGGAAGCTTCGATCGTAATCTCTTCGCCCTCTAGCGTCTTGGCGTGCGCAACGACCGACTCAGCGCGCTCGATATCGGCGGTGATCTCAGGAAAACTGAGACAACCTTCCAGGCTGATCGTTGTCCCAGGATGCAGCTCGACTGTGGGATTGATCAAGACGAGCGGCATCGAAGTCCGCGGATCTTTCTCTTCACCATTCAATCGCAACGTGCTTGGCCGGTCTTCGACTGCGGAGACGTCCACCACCGTGAGTTGCAGTGCGTGACCGATTTGTTGCGCTGCAAGACCAACACCGTTGGCCGCATTCATCGTCTCGATCATGTCGGCGGCAAGAGCGCGAATCTCGTCGTCCACCTTTTCGATCCGTTTGCCCTTGGCGCGCAGGACCGGATCGCCATACCGCACGATTTCCCGCGTCATTTCTCCGGGCGGGTAAACGCCGGCAAGTTTTTGACGCCGGCCAGCTTCAACGCGTCCATCACTTTGATAATGGTGCCGAACGACGCCTTCTTGTCCGCTTCCATCGCGAGCGTGGATTTGCGCGTCGGAGGCAGATCCCCCAGCGCGGTCTGCAGCTGATCGATAGGCACCGGTTTGCCGTCGAGTTTCACGTCGTCATTTGCGTCCACGCTGACAATCGCGTGTTCCAGCTCGGCCGGTTGCGCCGTTGCCGTTTTCGCTTCCGGCAGATTGATCTGCACCTGCGGCTGGTCCTTCTTGAACGTCGTCGAGACGACGAAAAAAATGAGCAGGATCGTGAGGATATCGACGAGCGACACGATGATGATCTGCGGCGCGCGCCGTTTGCGAACTGCGAACTGCATCGGAAAGACTTAGCCGAGAGGCGCCGGCGTTCGCGCCATTGCCGGGGCGGGGACGGGAGTGACACGGCCCGGCACGCTATCAGTACGGCCGAAGTAACATTTGCCGATCAACTCCACGACGAGGGTTTCCATTTCGACCGACATCACTTCCACGCGCTTCGAGAAGTAGCTGAACGCGACGAGCGTCGGCACTGCGATCGACAATCCGAAGACCGTCGCGTTCAGCGCCTCCGCGATGCCGAGCGCGATCGCCTTTGTGTCTGACGTTCCACCGCTCAAGCCGAGGCTGGAGAAAACGTGCACGAGTCCTGACACCGCGCCGATCAATCCGAGCAAGGGCGCAATTCCTGTGATCACTTCGAGCACAATCAGCCCTCGCTCGAGAATCACCATTTCGTGCCGCGCCCGGGTCTCGACCGCTTCGACATTTTCCGACCGCGGTCCGCGGAGATGCTGAAGCGCAACCCGAACGATGCGCGCGAGCGACGATTGGTCCTGCGCCGCGATCCGCGCCAGCCGCTCCGGATTGCCACCGGGCGCGAGTCGTTCGATCTCGCTTTCGATCACCAGCGGCAAAACGTTTTTCCGCCGCAGCGCGAAGCCGCGCAAAATAATAGTCGTTACCGCGACCACCGAGCAGACAAGCAACGGCCACATGAACAAACCGCCGCGCGAGATAAACGAGACCATGCTCTGCAGAGTGGCGGGCAGCTCAGCCAGAAAACCGTGCGGTATCATCAGTTTGAATACGTGGTGAAGAAGAAATCGACCGGCATCCTACCGCCCGGCAGCGCGCCGACCAAATCGGGCGGGATCGGCGGCAGCTTGGCTTCGAGGAACGATTGCAGGCAAATGTTGGCGAATGCTTCGTTCGCATTGTTCGAGAGCACCTTCAAGTTTTCGACGTGGCCTTCCGAATTGACCTCGGCCTCGATGTGCGCGGTGCCGACGCTGACCAGGTCGATCTTGTTCTTCATATAAAAATACCAGCGCGAACCAATCGCGTCGGAGACCTGCTTCTGATAACGCCCGAGCGGCGTGCCGACTGCGTTGACCGATGAGGGACCGCGGTTGCTGATCCGGCCGCTGATCCGCGTCTGTTCGCGTTGAGCCTGAAAGCTCGATGCCGGAGGTTTTGCCGGCTGCGGCGTCGGTTGTGCTTGCGCGACGAAGGCCGCTTCCGCTTCCTCCGGAGCTTTCGGCGGCGGCGGAGTTGGTGTCGAGGTCAGCATCGCAAATTGATCGGGCAGCGGTGTGGCAACCGGCTCGGGCGTGGGTTGGCGTTGTTGCGGTGTCGGCTGCTGCTGTTGCTGAGGTTGCGGCTGCGCTCCTTCACTCGGCAACGACAGCTGGCTTGCATCAAGATTAGTGAACGGCCGATCCTTGCCTTCCTGCGACGGCATCGCCGCTTCACCGCTCGGCGGCGCGTTGCCAGCGGCGATCGAGTTCGCATTCGATTCAAACGTTTGCTCCTTCGGCTTCTCCACCGACTCCTTCGACTTTTCGGTTTCGACGAATGGCGGGTTCTTCGGGACTGTCGGCGCCGGCGCCAGGTCAACCATCGTTAGT
>JBJMWW010000167.1:0-16272 GCA_045809945.1 Chthoniobacterales bacterium | reverse complement strand
GCAACGGCCGCAGCAGGACCGCGTTAACGACGCTGAAGATCGCGCTGTTCGCGCCTATGCCGAGCGCGAGCGTGAGGATCGCGATCAAGGCAAAGCCGGGCGATTTGCGGAGTTGGCGAAAAGCGAAAACTAAATCTTTCATCTCATTCGGCGTGCAGGGCGACAATGGGATCGACTGCGCTCGCCCGGCGCGCAGGCAACCAGCAGGCGATGAACGCGACGAAGACGAGCGCCGCCGAGAGCAGGAAAAACGTAATCGGATCGCTCGCGCTAATTCCGTAGAGGAGCGATGCGATCAGTCTCGTCAGGCCGAGCGATGCGGCGACGCCGAAGATCACGCCGCCCGCGACGAGCGTCATGCCCTGCCGCAGAATCAGCCGCAGGACATCGCTGCGTTGCGCGCCGAGCGCGATCCGAATTCCAAGTTCACGCGTTCGTTGCGCAACCGAATACGAAATCACGCTATACAAACCGATCGCGGCGAGGACCAGCGCGGCGCCGGCAAAAATGCTGAGCAGCAGCATCGTGAATTTTTTCTGGAGCAACGTCCGCGCGATGATGTCGTTCATCGTCCGCGGATTCCCGAGCGGGACTGATTTGTTTACGTTCCAGACCGCCTGCTGCACCGCCGGTAAAACTGTCAGCGGGTTTTCCGGAGCAGTTTTGACAGTCACGAAAACCGACGGCCATGTACCTTGGCCGAGCGGCTGGTAAAGCTCAGGGCGTGGCGCGGTTTCGAGGGCGAGATGCCGGACGTTGCCTACGATGCCGACGATCTGAAGCTTCTCGTTTTTTGGGCCGTAGTTCTCGACGAACTGACCGATCGGATCTTCGCCGGGGAAAACATCCTTGGCGCATTGTTCGTTGATGATCGCGACCCGAGTCGAGTCCTTCGTGTCGTGCTCGTTGAAATTCCGGCCGCGCACGAGCGGGATGCCCATCGTCCGGAAATAATCGGCCGTCGCCACGCGGATATCCGCCTGATCCTGTTTTGTGGTGCCGGGGCGATTAAATGTGCGGCCGCTGTTCCCGCCGGAGAACGGCAATCGGCTGATCGCGGCCACGCTCTCGACACCGGGAACGCTCCCGGTCTGTTGGAGGACCTGCTGATAAAACTGGAGCTGCTGCGCCTCGTCCGCCTTCGCCGACGCACCTATATTAAATATGAGCAACCGGTCGGGACTGAAGCCCGGGGCGACCTTCGTCAGGTTCGCAAAGCTCTTGATCATCAAGCCGGCGCCAATCAGAAGAACGAGCGAGAGGCCAACTTCCGAGGCGATCAAAAAGGCGCGCCGCCGGCTGCCGCTCCCGGTGCTGCCGCGCTCTCCCTGTTTCAATGACTCGGCCGGACTCCCGGACGCTGATGAAATTGCAGGAACGAGCCCAAATAAAATTCCAGTCACGACGGACACACCGAGACTAAAGGCGAGGACCTGGCCGTTGAGCCCGATCTGCTTGAAGCTGTGCAGCGCCGGCGGCGCCAGCGCCATCAGCACTGGAATTGCCCATGCCGCAAGCACCGCGCCGATCGCTCCGCCGATGACCGCGAGCAGCACGCTTTCGGTTAGCAATTGGCGGATCAATCGCAACCGGCTCGCGCCCATCGCCGCGCGAATGGAAATTTCGCGGGAGCGAGTCGCGGCCCGCGCCAGCAGGAGATTGGCGACGTTCGCACAGCCGATGAAAACCAGGAAACCGACAGCGGCGAAAAGCAGGAGCAACACCGGTCGGATGCCGCCGACGAGATCGTCGTGCAACGGCGTGACGCGGATGCCGATATCCTTGTTGTCGTTTTCATATTGTTGCTCGAGCCGGCGACTGATCGCGTCCATCTCGGCGCGCGCTTTCTCGAGACTCACACCCGGTTTCAAGCGCGCATAGACGTCGAGGTAATTGCTGTCGCGGACTGCGTGCGGATCGACATTCGGCCGAAGCACATTGATCGGAATACCGAACGGGGAGGGAACCCAGAGTTCGCCGTAGCCGTCCGGCTGATAATTTCGAGGCATGATGCCGACGACCGTGTACGGCTCGTCGTTCAGCGAAATTTCGCGGCCGAGAATGTTGCGATCGGATCCGTAACGTCGCGCCCACAGTTCTGAGCTCAGAACAACGACATGGCTTCGCCCGGGCTGCTCATCGGACGGCAGCAGCGTGCGGCCAGCAATCGGCGCGACGCCGAAAAGCGGGAACATGTTGGACGTCGCCATCGTGCCGCGGACACGCTCCGGCCGGTCGCTGTCGCTCAGGCTGAATTGCTCGCCGCGCGACGCCGCCACCTGAGAGAAGACATCATTCTGCGCCGCGTAATCGACGTAATTCGCGGGCGCGAACGCGCTGCCCGGCGTGCCGGTGCTGCGCATCGTTGGCAACAGCACCATGATCTTGTCAGAATCGGGATACGGCAGCGGATGGAGCAGAACTCCGTCGATTACGCTGAAGATCGCAGTCGAGCTGGCGATGCCGAGCGCGAGCGTGACGAGCGCCGCAAACGTGAATCCCGGATTTTTGATCAGCATCCGGACGCCGTAACGAAGATCGTGAAGCAATGTCTGCATATTTACTCGGCGCGAAGTGCAGCAGCGGGATCAGCTTTGGCCGCGCGCAGCGCGGGGAAGAGCGCGGCGAGCAGTCCGATCGTCGCGAGAACGCATGCGACGCTGATGAAGACAAGCGGATCGTAGGCTTTTGTCCGGAAGAGAAGCGTCTGCATCAAACGCGCAATCGCCGCCGCGCCGATCAATCCGAGCACGAGCCCTAGCGCGGTCAGCCGTGCGCCCTGACCGACGACGAGTTGCAGGACATCACGCACCTGAGCGCCAAGTGCGAAGCGGATCCCGAATTCGCGGGTGCGCTGCGAAACACTGTAAGCGATCAGGCCGTAAAGACCGATCGCGGCGAGGAGCAGCGCGAGCAGTGCGAACATGCTGAAAAGTTTGAGATACAGTTGCGGCTGGGTGAGCGTCTGGTTCACGAGATTTCGCACTGGCGCGAGGTTGGAGATCGTCTGCTCGGGATCGAATTCCCAGACTGCGCGCTGCACGGTTTGCGTGAGCGTTTCGACCGGCAACGGCGAGCGCACGACCAGAGTCGCGAAGGACCACGTGCGCTGGCTGAGTGACGCGTAAACCTGAAACGGACTCGTCGCGTTCAGTCCGTTCCGCGGCACGTCGCCCACTACGCCGATGACTTCGAGCGGTTGCTGGTTCGGCTGCGTCCGGTCCGGCGGAAGCACGAGGCGTTTGCCAATCGGATTTTCTCCAGGAAAAAATTTCTGCGCTGTCGCCTGGCTCACCACAACCACCGGCGGCGAATTCGTATTGTCGGTTTCCGCGAACGCGCGACCGGCAATCAACGGAATGTGCAGTGTGTTGAAGTACGACGGACTGACCGAATCGTAATAAGTCGGCGGCAATTTCGCCGCGTCATCAGACGAGCCGTAGTCTGAGAAGGTTGCCGGAATTCCCCAGGTGAACGGCATTGTTTGGGTGAATCCCGCCGCGTCGACGCCGGGGAGTGCGCTTACCCGTTGAAGGATTTGTTTGTAGCAATCGGCCCGTTTTTGTCCGTTGTCGTAACGTGAGCTCGAGAGCGTGAGCACCATGCTCAGCGTGTTGTCGACCTGAATACCGGGATTGACGCGGACGATCGCGGAAAAGCTTTTCCAGACCAGGCCGGCGCAAACCAGCAGGATCATGGTGAGTGCGATCTGCGCGACAACGAGCGCGCCGCGCAGCCGAACCGAGTGCGACCCGGAGGAGCCCTTGCTCCCGTCGCGCAACGCATCATTCGCGTCGACCTTCGTCGCGCGCCACGCCGGGTAGAGACCAAACGCCAGCCCGGTGAGCAGCGACGCGATTCCGGTGGCAAAGAGCACCGGAAGTTTAAGCGCGATTTCGTCACCGCGCGGAATCCAGTCACGCGTAAAACCGGTGAGCAGCAGGTCGAGGCCCCAGCTGCCGATCAACACTCCGCCGATTCCGCCGAGCGCGACGAGCAGGAGCGATTCGACCAGATGTTCGCGCGCAATCGCAGCCCGGCTCGCGCCGAGTGCGAGACGGATTGCCACTTCGCGCTGACGTGTTGATGCGCGCACGAATTGCAAACCGGCGACGTTCGCGGAGGTGATGACGAGGACCACGAGCGCCGCTCCCACAATCAAGAGCAAGGCTTCGCGGAAATCTCCGACCACCTGATCGTGCAACGGAGCGGCGACGAAATCCCATCCCTTGTAAAACTTCGAATCGTTCTGCGCGAAGCGGCCTGCGATCGTGCTCAGTTCGGCTTGTGCGCTCGACATCGAGACGGCCGGCTTGAGCCGGCCGACCACGCCCCAAAAACGCGCGTTCGCGACAGCGTTCTCACCGCCTTGATTCGGAAAAAGACGCCACAACACCGGAATGTTGTACGGATCTTTAAATGTGCGGGGCATCACGCCGACGACTTCGTGCGGCGTATCCGCGATCATGACCGAGCGGCCGATGATGTCGCTGCGCCCGCCGAATTGTTTTTGCCAAAGCTGATAGCTAAAGATCACCGTTGGTCGCGCGTTGGCCGCGGCGTCTTCGGGCGTGAAGGTGCGGCCGAGCAAAGCGCGCTCGCCGAAGACGCGAAAATAATCCTGCGTGACGAGACAGCCGCTGACGGTGGTTGGTTTCTCCACCTGCGTGATGTTGTCGTAGTTGTAGCGATTGGCCGCGATTGCCTCGAACGAACTGGTTTGCTTTTCCAGTTCACGAAAACCCGCCGGAGCCAATGGCAGGCCGGCAAGATTCTCTTTCAGATTGCGCGACTGCACCGAAACGATCCGGTCGGAATCGGGATAGGGGAGCGGCGCGACGAGGACCGCGTGAACGACGGTGAAGATGGCGGTGTTCGCACCAATGCCGAGCGCGAGCGTGAGGATGGCGGTAAGCGTGAACCCCGGCGACTTGCGCAATTGTCGGACGGCAAATTTGAGGTCGTTCATGTTATTCGTTTCTCAGTGCGATGACGGGATCGACGCTGCTCGCGCGTTGCGCCGGCCACCAACAGGCGACGAACGCGACAAATGCGAGCAGGACAGTGACGGAAATGAGCGTGAGCGGATCGGATGCGCCGACGCCGTAAAGTAGATTGCTGAGCAATCGGCCCAGGCCGAGGACGAGAACGATGCCGGCAACCGCGCCCGTTACGACGAGGCGCATGCCCTCGCCGAAAACCATGCGCAGCACGTGGCCGCGTTGCGCGCCGAGCGCGAGACGAATCCCGATTTCGTGCGTGCGCTGCGTGACGGTGTAGCTCATCACGCCGAATATCCCGGCCGCGGAAAGGAGCAGCGCGAGGAGAGCGAAAAGTGCGACCAGCATCGCGTTAAAGCGCGGGCCGGCGATCGACGACGAGACGTATTCGGCCAGCGGTCGCGGCCGATAAAGCGGCACATCTTTGTCGAGCTCCGCAACGACACCGCGAAGCGACGCGGCGAGCGATGCCGGATTAACGGTGCTGCGCACCAGCAATGACATTCCCGAAACCGCGAATTGCTGATGCGGAATGTAAATCTGCGGCTGCGCCGGTTCGCGCAGGCTCGTCAGGTGAATGTCGCCGACCACACCGACGATTTCGCGGACCGGCGGCCCGCCAGGACTCACCGAGCCTGAGGGCGTGATGCGTTTGCCGACGGGATCTTCGCCGGGAAAGAATTTCTTCGCGAAAGTCTCCGTGACGATCACGACCGGCGGCGCGTTGATATCGTCACGTTCGCTGAACTCGCGGCCGCGCAGCAGCGGGACGCGCAACGTTTTGAAGAAGTCGTAACCGACGACATTTGTCTGCACGGCCGGTTGTTCACCCTTCGGTATCGGCCGTTCCTGGATGTCGGTGGAGAGTGTGATTTCGCTCCCGCTGAGCGGGGTCCACCAGGCAGCACTGGCCGATTGGACGCCGGGCAATTGCGAGATGCGCTTCAGCAACTTGTCGTAGAACACCGCGGCTTGAACCGGTTTTTCGTAGGTTGCGTCCGGCAGTGCGACACGCGCGGTCAAGACATTCGTGCGATCGAAGCCCGTTGGGACGTTCTGCAAACGGATAAAGCTTTGCACGAGCAAACCCGCGGTAGTGAGCAGCACGAGCGCGAGCACAATTTCGATCACGACGAGCGCAGAGCGGACACGACGTCCACGCGCTCCTTCGCTCGAGCCGCGCGCGCTTTCGTTCAACGAGCCGATGATGTTGGGATGCGATGCGCGCCACGCCGGGAGCAGGCCGGCGCCGATGCCGACGAGGATGCTCGCGATCGCGGTAAAGACGAGCACGTGCATGTCGGGCGAGATTTCATCGACCCGCGGAATGCTCGCGGGCAGAAATCGTTTCATCGTCTCGAGACTCCAGATCGCGAGCAGCAAACCAGCGGTTCCGCCGATTGCGCCAAGGAGCAATGTTTCCGCGAGTAATTGCCGGATGATGTGACCACGCCCGGCGCCGAGCGCCGCCCGGATACTGATTTCTTTCTGCCGTGAAACGGAACGCGCCAGCAAAAGATTGGCGACGTTGACGCACGCCACGAGCAGCACGCACGCCGCCATTGCGCTCAGCATCATAAATGCGGAATGAGTCTGGCCGACGACGGCGTCACTCAACCGGCGGACGCGGACAGCGACATGCGCGTTGTCCTCCGGGTATTGCTGTGCGAGGCGGGCGCTGATCGTGTCCATGTTCGCCTGCGCCTGGGCGAGCGAAGCCCCGTTCTTCAACCGCGCGATGCAGCCGAGAAAAGAGTTGCCGCGCTGCGCGGTCATCGGCTGCGAGCCGTCAGCGCTCTCGCGTAACGCCGCGACCGTCGTCCAAAGATCGACCGGCACATTGTCGCGGCCGATCGGAAACTGAAAGCCCTTCGGCATGACACCGACGACCAGATAGCTCTTGCCATCGAGCGTGACCGACTTGCCGACGATCGTCGGCTCGCCGGCGAAATGCGTTTGCCAGAGCTGATAACTCAGGACGGCAGCGTGATTGCCAGGCTCATCTTCGTTCGCCGCGAATCCGCGGCCGATCAGAGGAGTGACACCGAGCAGCGAAAATGTTTCGGCTGAGATCGCTTCGCCGACGAGGTGCAGCGCTTGTGCGCCGTCGGTTAGCGTAAGGCTTAGGTTCGTGTAAACGCCAACCCGCTCGAAAACCTGATTCTGCGTGCGCCAGTCTTCGAAGTTTGGATAAGAAACCGAGGAATATGCTGTTTTGTCCGGCGCCTCGCGCGGGTCGTAAGCCCCGAGGTCGACGAGATTCTGCGGTGCGCGGAACGGCAACGGCCGCAGCACGACCGCGTTGACCACGCTGAAGATCGCGGTGTTGGCGCCAATCCCGAAGGCGAGGGTGACGATTGCGGTTAACGTGAAGCCCGGCGCCTTGCGTAACTGCCGGAACGCGAAACGCAGATCGTTCATCGCGGCGACTATGCGCTCTCGCTGCCTGCTGCCCGGATGATGATGCTCCCGGCGCCGGAACGAAGCTGGAGCGATTTGCCGCCGCCGTTGATCGTGCCGCGAAGTGAATCATGGTCGGTGCGTTGTCCGACAAACGGCAACTCGGTCTTGACCGAGCCCGCGCTCGCTTCCGCATCGACGTTGAATCCGGCGTTAGGAGGAACTGCGACATCGATGCTGCCCGCCGAGGTCTCGAGCCTGACGTCGCCCGGGAGCGGAGCGGCCAGCGAGGCGCGAACTGATCCGCCGGAAGTCCGCCCAACAATGCTGCCGTTGATGTTGATGAGCTTCAGTCCGCCGCCGCTCGTCTCGACATTCGTGTCGCCGCTGAAATCCTGGACAGAAATTGAGCCGCCGCTTGTCCGGGCATCGATCCGGCCGCTGCCGCCGGCTGCTTCGATCGCGCCGCCGCTCGTTTGCACGTTGAGCGGACCGTCACACGCGTGCACGTCGACGCTGCCGCCGCTCGTTTTGCCGGTGAGCGCTCCTCGGAGTTGCTTGAAGTGCAATTTGCCGCCGCTCGTGTTCGCTTTGACCGTGCCGATCAAATCCGTAGCACTCACGCTTCCACCGCCGGTGCGCAGATCAGTGTCGAAACTGCGCGGCACTTTCACGTTGTAGTGCGCATCCATCGTCATGTGACCCGACGTATGCCAGCCGCGCGACTCGTCCTTCTGACGTGCGCGAATCGTCACCACGTTGCCCTCGTGCGTCACAACGATCGGCGCTGATGCGAGGTATTCCTTTTCGCGCGCTTCGTCGTCCATATCGAGCCGCCGCGCGGCGTCGACGGTGATATGATTGTCCGGGCCGGCACTGACGTCGATGTTGCCGAAATCCACGTCGATCACGAGGCGTCCACCGCCGCTCGCATCGAATTGCTGGTCAACTTTATCTGTGGTGAGCGCACTCGCTGCCGCGGTCAGAGCAACAAGCAGTGCGGCAATGCGGAAGATGATTTGAGCGATCACGCGTGTCGCCTTTGCATTGCGTGTGCCATGACGCGCAACGTTTTGTTAAACGATCAGTCGCAGCGACTTACATCAAGTCGAGCGACGCAGAAGGTAGCGCAAATTTCCCGCTCACGGGATTTCGCTGTCCCAATTCCGAAACGCCGTTATACAACTGCGCGATGGCTGACGAAGATCGCGAAGCGTCGCTCGATCCGACGCCGGAAATCGGTGCCGCGACCGACATCGCGCGGCTGGGCCATTCCGACCCGAAGCCGCCGCACGAGCGGACCGCGGCGGAGGAAGTTGGCCTAACGAATTGGGATGCGATCGCGCGAAGCGCTCGATTCCGCGAGTTGCTCCGAGCGAAACGGCGCTTCGTTATTCCCGCGATGATTTTCTTCGTCGTCTACTATTTCGCTTTGCCGGTGCTGGTCGGATATGCGCGGCCGCTGATGGAACGACGCGTAATCGGTGCGTTGAATGTCGCGTATCTCTTCGCGCTCTCGCAGTTCGCGATGGCGTGGATCGTGGCATGGCTCTACGTGCGTGCGGCGGCGCGATTCGATCGCGCGGCGCGGGACGTCCTCGAGCAACGCGAAGGAGCATGACGCGGAGATCATGACAGTCGCGCTCGCGATGTTCGTCGGTTTCGTGGCGATCACGCTCGTCATCACGTGGTGGGCTGCACGTCGATCGCACGGTGCGGCAGCGTTCTTCACCGCAAGTCGGCGAATCACCGCCTGGCAGAACGGCGTCGCAGTGGCCGGCGATTACATGAGCGCGGCGAGCTTTCTCGGGATCGCGGGGTTGATCGCATTCTTCGGTTATGACGGCTTCATGTACTCGGTCGGGTGGCTGGTCGCGTATCTAACGGTCTTGCTTGTTGTCGCCGAACCACTGCGCAATGCCGGCAAGTACACCATGGCCGACGTGCTCGCGTATCGGCTGAGTCCGCGACCCGTGCGCGCGATGGCGGCGCTGAGCACCATCACGGTCAGCACGTTTTACATGATCGCGCAGATGGTCGGCGCCGGAGCGCTCGTTGCACTGCTGCTCGGCAGCTCGCATGTCAGCTACGAAGCAGCCGTGATCGGAGTCGGCGTGTTGATGATCGTCTACGTCGTGTTCGGTGGAATGCTGGCGACGACGTGGGTGCAGATCGTGAAGGCGATTTTGCTCATGGCCGGCACGATTTTGCTCAGCCTGCTCGTCCTCGCGCATTTCGGCTGGAATCTTGGCGCGTTTTTCGATGCCGCGACGCGCGTGACTTACCACGACAAAGGCGCGCTGGTGACGAAGAACTTTCTTCAGCCAGGTTTGCGCTACGCTTCGGCCTACGGTTCGCTCGATCTCATTTCGTTAGGTATCGCGCTCGTTTTCGGAACGGCGGGGCTGCCGCACATCCTCGTCCGTTTTTACACAGTGCCGGACGCCAAGACCGCCCGGATCAGCGTCGTCTGGGCAATGGTGCTGATCGGCGCGTTCTACATCATGACGACATTCCTGGGCTTCGGCGCCGCGACCATCGTCGGCCGCGATTTCATCACCGCCCATGGAGGAAACAACATGAGTGCGCCGCTACTCGCCCAGGCGCTCGCCGGCGACATTTTCTTCGCCTTTATCGCTGCGATTGCATTCGCCACGATTCTCGCTGTCGTCGCCGGACTGACGATCAGCGCATCGACCTCTTTTGCGCACGACTTCTACACCAACGTGTTGCACCGCGGCGTCGAACGCGCCCCCGGCGAAGAAGTGCGCGTCGCGCGAATCACAGCGTTTGTCGTCGGTGCGGTTGCAATTGCGATCGCGATTCTCCTCGGCAAAGACGCAAACGTCGCGTTCCTCGTCGCACTCGCATTTGCCGTCGCCGCCTCAGCGAATCTCCCGGTCATTGTCTTTTCGCTTTTCTGGAAACGTTTCAATACGAGCGGCGCCGTCGCCGGGCTCGCCACCGGTCTCATCGCCTCGATCTTTCTCATCATGATCAGCCCGAGCGTCATGAAAATTGATCCGGCCGGCACTGCGGCGTCAGCACGACATCTCATTCAGCACGCGCCGATTTTTCCTCTCGAAAATCCGGGCATCCTCAGCATTCCACTCGGTTTTCTGGGCGCGATTCTCGGAACGTTGTTGCGACGCGAACCGCAGGCCGAAGCGCGCTTTGCGGAATTGGTCGTGCGCGCGAATACCGGATTGGGCGCGGAAAAACCGACAAACGATTAGACGAAAAAATTGAAAACGCCGCACGACTGGCTGTACTGCGGCACGTGACGTGGATGCTGCGGATCTGCTGTTTGCTCGCGCTTTTCGCCGCGACTCCTCTCCACGCGCAAACTGCCCGGCCCTCGCCGTCAATCGAACAACGTTTAAGCGATCTCGAAGCTTACGTGAACAACGCCGGCCGTGGCGCTGACACGAACAATACCCTGGGCACGCGTCTGCCCGGACCTGGTCCCGGTCATAACAGCTGGATGATGATCTGCGCCGGCCTCGTTCTTTTCATGACGCTGCCTGGGCTCGCGCTTTTCTACGGCGGACTGGTCAGGCAAAAGAACGTGCTCTCGGTAATCGCGCAGTGTCTGGGCATCGCTGGTCTGGTGACTCTGCTTTGGTGGTCGGTCGGTTACTCGCTCGTTTTCTCGCGTGGATCGCCATTCATCGGCGGATTGCGCTTCGCGTTTTTGCGCGATGTCGATGCGCTGCCGAATAGCGATTACTCATTCTGGGTTTCGCAAAACGTTTTCGCAATTTATCAGCTCATGTTCGCGATCATCACACCGGCACTCATGATTGGCGCGGTCGCGGAACGGATGAAATACGCGGCCGTCCTGGTCTTCGTCGCGTTGTGGATGCTTGTCGTCTATTTCCCGCTCGCGCACATGGTCTGGGGTATCGACGGCTGGATGAACGGCGTCTGGAATCCGGCAGCACGCGTGCATGCGATCGATTTCGCCGGCGGAACTGTCGTGCACATGTCGAGCGGCTGGTCCGCTCTGTTGCTCTGCATTTTGCTCGGGCATCGCATTGGGTTTCGGAAAGAAATCATGGCGCCGCATTCGATGGTCCTCTGCACGGTCGGCACCGGAATTTTATGGGTTGGCTGGTACGGCTTTAACGCGGGGAGTGCCCTGGCTGCCGATCGCATCGCGGCCAATGCATTCGTCGCGACCACGCTGGCCGCAGCGGTCGGCTCTTTCAGTTGGGCGATGCTGGATTACGTGCTGCGGGGCAAACCGAGCGTGCTCGGATTTTGTTCCGGCGCGGTCGGTGGACTGGTCGCGATCACACCGGCCTGCGGCTTTGTCGATCCGACCGGCGCGGTATGCATCGGCATTGCGGGAGGCATCGTGCCGTTTTTCGCCTGCACCAAGCTGAAGCATCTGCTCGGCTACGACGATGCGCTCGACACCTTCGGCGTGCACGCCGTCGGCGGAACTCTCGGCGCGTTCCTCACCGGTTTCTTCGCGACGACAGCGGTGAATCCGAATCTCGCCGCCCAACCATCGCTCGCACCACTAGTGGGCCACACCTTATGGCTCGAGCAACTTAAAGCGATGGGTCTGACCATTGCGCTCGCCGTCGTCGGGACCGCAGTTCTCGCGTGGCTCGTCAGTGTGACGATCGGATTGCGAACGTCATCCGACGTTGAGCGGCAGGGCCTCGACGTGAACGAACACGGCGAAGAGGGTTACATCTTCGAAGAGATCCGGTAGTCGGACTAAAACCGCTCGCCACGCCGCACTGCGAGCGACGCCACGATAAACTGCCGTCGGACAGCTTAGCGGCCGCCACCGCCGTCGCGGACGTTGGTCTCGCGGGTCTGGACATCACGGATCGTATTGCCGCTGGCCGAGTTCACATGCTGCGCGCTCGGAACGCCGGATGCATTTTCGTCCACTTCAATCCAGTGGCCGCCGAGATGCGACCCGGTCTGATCGGGCACCCAGACGAATTTCGTCTTCTTCTTGCCGTTGGCGGCGGTTTTGGCGCCGCCAGTGTTGCGCAGGTCGAATGCAATCGTGATCGGCTTGTTTCCCTGCACTTTGATCGCCTGCACCGGTGACGAAACGCCGCCGGCACCGACAGCCGAAATGTTGTAAGGACCAGGCGCGACATTATTCGCGACAAAATGACCACGCGAATCGGCTTTCACAACAATCGGGGTCTGTTGTCCGCGCGCCGATTGAATGCGCACCTGTGCGCCTTGCGCCGCGCGGCCGTCGACTCCGGTCACGTCACCTTGAATAACCTCAGCCGATGCGGAGCCGGCCAGTAACAACGCGGCAACTACGGCCATCCTCACCATCTCCCGTGTCGTTGATCTCATGAGATAGATAATCTATGGATATGATCTTCCTGTCAATTTGAATCTAATGGTCGCAAAGGACCGAATGGAAGCTTGACGGTTGCCCGCTAAGCAGCAATCAATAGCTGATCGGCAATACCAAAGACAAACTACTGCCTGGGACGCTTGAAATGCTGGTGCTGAAGGCGCTCTGCCACGGACCGATGCACGGCTACGGCATCGCCAAACGTATCAAGCAGCTCTCTTACGACGCGCTCACGGTGGAAGAAGGCTCTCTTTATCCGGCCCTGTTCCGATTGCGTCGCGCCGGCTATGTCAAAGCCCAATGGGCGCTCTCGGAAAATAATCAGTCGGCGCGTTACTACGCATTAACCGCCGCGGGCCGTAAGCAGCTCGAGCGCGAGACACAGGTGTGGGAGCGCCTTGCTTCGGGCGTGATGCGGGTGCTCGAGTCGGTCTAGCGATTTTCTATGGTGCCCGCCCCGCACGCAGCGCAGAGAGTCTCTCGGCTGGATGCTGCCGGCCGGGAGCGGCTCGATCGGCAAGGTTGAAATTTATGCTGCGGAAATGGATCTGGCGCCGGCAGTGGCAGGCCGACGACCGCGAACTTGCCACCGAGTTGCAGTGGCACCTGCAGCAACTCGTGCGGGAGAAGGTAGGGGCGGGTATTTCGGTGGATACGGCAGAGCGCGAAGCCCGGCTCCAATTCGGTCACGTCGAATCGCTCAAAGAACAATGCCGCGATAGTCGGAGAGGCGCCGCGGTCAGGGCTTTGCGGCAGGATCTCCGGACCGGCTTTCGAATGTTGTTAAAGCAGCCTTTGTTGAGCTGCGCAGCGGCTTGCACAACGCTCCTCACCGTAGGGGTGGCGTGTACCGCGTTTACCTTGATCGATGCAACATGGTTGCGTCCTTCATTGGCGGAGATTGATGTCGGCGGCCTCTTCATCGTTCTGGAACGCAGTGCCGACGGCAGGCCTATTTTCTTCTCCTACGCCGATTTTTTTCGCTTCAGGCAGGCCGCCGCAGATGAGTTTGAGGTCGCGGCAGAGAGGCAAGCTTCCGTAACACTCAAGGCGGGGGCAAAGGCCGAGGTAATCGCCGCTTGGATAGTTTCTGAAAATTTCCTGCGGGTGCTTGGAACGTCGATTGGTTACGGACGCGACTTTCCGGCAGAGAACAATGCGTCAGAAGAGGTCTGCGTGCTTCGCTACGATTTCGCCGGTAAACGGTTCAAGACTCCGGCAAATGCTATTGGTCAGGAGTTAGTTATCGACGGCGTCCCCCGGAAGGTGATCGGTGTTCTGCCGAAAGGTTTTCAGTTCGTCGGCGATACAGAGGTATTGCTGCCCTTACGAAGTCATGCGCCGCAGGTGAACCAAAGCGGGGATGACGATGGGCTCTACTGCGTTGTCCGGGCAAAGAAACACAAAAGCTTCAATGTCGCCCGACCGGAAATAGACGCCCAGCTACGGCGACTTGCTCATGAGACAAGCTCGCCTATCTCAGGTGCACTCGTTCGGCCGTTGCGCGACACACTTTCGCACTACATTCGGCCGCAGTTATGGACACTCGGTGGAGGAGCGCTCCTTGTCTTGCTGGCCGGCTACGCTACAGCCGTCAGCTTGAGTTATGCAAAGGTATCGAGCCGCTGGCGGGAGTTAACATTACGCTGCGCGTTAGGCGCGACTCGAGCCCGCCTGGTCAGCCAGTTATTCTGTGAGGAGCTGCTGGTTAGTTTACCGGCAGCGCTGGCCGGTCTTCTGGTCGCGGCGTTGATGCTGCAGTGGGCTAAGGCGATACCTTTCGGTGCAATTCATCCCGCGGCCAGCATTGGTTTATCTGGCGCGGCGATCGCCGGCGGACTACTTGTTTCCGTCCTTCTCGCCTACGGCGCCGTGCTAGCCGTGGCAGGTGTTTTTCAGGGAGGCACTCTGCCAGCTACAATCGCATCTACGAGTTACCGTGTTACACTAACCAGAGCTGGAAAGCGGAAGTGGCATGGCCTCATCGTTGCACAAGGGGCGCTTACCGTCGTAACCTTCGCTGCCGCATGCCTTTTGCTTCGGGATCTCACAAGGCTGCGGCGGAGCGAAATGGGGTTTAATTCGCAAGACTTGTTTCTTCTCCAACTGCCTGCGGCGGGAAAGCTCGTTTCAAGCCCATCGGATACGGTGATCAACCTGGAACAAAGCGTGACAGCTATTAGCGGGATTAGCTCAGCAACCTTTTCTGCCGGCGTGCCGATCTTCTTTCTTGATCCGGTGAAGTTCACCGTGACGGCGACAACAGAAAACGCTGACCGAACTGGTTTCGCGATGTTCTACGCTACGACGCCGGGGTTTCTCGATACCTTTGGCCTTCGCTTAATCGAGGGGCGATTCCTCGACTCCTCCGATACGTCATCATCGAAGCCGGTTGCGGTCGTGGATGAAGAGTTCGTGCGGCAGCAGTTTGCCGATGCAGATCCGCTCGGACGACAGATTACGGTCACCGCGAGAGGGGAAAGCGCGGTTGTGGAAATCGTAGGCGTGGTTGGCCACATCAGTCAGTTCGGACCTGCGCTGGTGCAAGATAATGAGGTCCAGATCTATCGACCATTCGTGCAACTCTCTGCGCGAGTAGGACGAGACCTCATTCGCGCCGGGGCACACGTAGCCTGGCGAGTAACCCAAGGGGCGGACCAGGAAGCATTAGCAAAAATGGTTGCGACGAAGGTGCACGAACTTGCGCCGGAGGAACCAGGTGCCGAGGCAGAGTCGATGCAAGATCGCATTACCCTGGCTCTTAATCCGCGGCGGACCTGGCTGATCTTGTTCGGCTTCGCGGCGCTCGCAGCTCTCTTCCTTGCCGGTGCGGGAACCTATGCGGTTACGAGCTACGCGGTGACTGGCCACACCCACGAGACTTGCATCCGCGTGGCCCTCGGATGTTCGCGCCGCCATCTGGTGGGTGCGATCTGCACACCTATCATGAAGCGAGTCCTGCTCGGCGTTGTCTTAGGTGGCGCGATCGCCTTCCCGGTAAATACGATGCTTTCGCGAGCAATGTCGCTGGAGCGAGACCTCGCCTTTACCTCCGGGGCCGCGGCGATCATCTGCACGCTTTGTGTCGCATTAATTGCCTGCGCAATCCCGACCTGCGCCGCCCTTCGGGCTGAGGTCGCGCCCACCCTCAACGCGAGCTAAGCTGTTTTAGCGGCCGCCACCGCCGTCGCGGACGTTGGTCTCGCGGGTCTGGACGTCACGGATCGTATTGCCGCTGGCCGAGTTCACATGCTGCGCGCTCGGAACTCCCGATGCGTTCTCGTCCACTTCAACCCAGTGGCCGCCGAGATGCGATCCGGTTTGGTCCGGCATCCAGACGAATTTCGTCTTCTTCTTGCCGTTGGCGGCGGTTTTGGCGCCGCCAGTGTTGCGCAGGTCGAATGCAATCGTGATCGGCTTGTTTCCCTGCACTTTGATCGCCTGCACCGGTGACGAAACGCCGCCGGCACCGACAGCCGAAATGTTGTAAGGACCAGGCGCGACATTATTCGCGACAAAATGACCACG
>JBJMWW010000166.1:0-13256 GCA_045809945.1 Chthoniobacterales bacterium | reverse complement strand
TCTATTCTTTCGACCGGATGAATTTCCCAATGCCCGTTCACCGGTTTATCGCCTCCGAAGTCGTAATCCTGAACTCCAGCATGTCCCCTCTCCGTTCCAAATCTGAGCCAACCGTAGACTCTTACCTTGCGGTCCGTCGTTGGATCATCGTTCTTGATGTTCCGCAGAGCCTCCGCATTTTCGAGCTGCAGGACCGGATCGATTTCACAAACAAGCCCTGTTACTGAGTTTCTTTCATAGGGCTTGGCGATGTTTTCCATCTCAAAGTGGTAATCGCCATCGGCTTCCGGCCAAGCATTTGCCACGTAGTTAATAAAACCCTCAACTACCACATAGCCTAGCTTGGCGGTGGCATCGAAGTGTTCGGGCGAGAGCAATGTTGCCGGATCAATGGCTTGATCGCCATTGTAAATGCTCTTGTCCCTCGTGACTTCTACTTCGTCCGCATTGCTGGCGGCGACTAGCGCGAGAAGCACCACTGATACAAGATGCCTTTTCATAAGAGTATCATTTTATGCCAGATCGTTCTCACGAACGCGACACAATCTTGCAGCGCTAACGCGCACACCTACGGAGCTGTGTGTGTGAACCCGTCTTTCGCGTGAGCGAAAGGGAGCGAGCGTGAGCGAGACTGAGGGAGGTTTTGCCACGACGCAGCAGCGCGGGCAAAACCGACCGAAGTCGGGGGTGTAAGCGAGGCGAGGAAAGATCACAAAGCGTTCTACTACAACGCTATTCGATCAATGAGGCCTTACCACCTGCGGGGAAGGGTGTGGGGAGGGTCTCTATTCAGGCAGAGACTCGAAATGAGTCCGAGCCCTGTCCAATAGACACCACCATTTTGAATTTGCTTCGGAAAAGGATGCCGTGCCGCGCACGGCGAGGTTGGTTTCAGCGAGGAAATCCTAGAGGCGCGCAAAAGGCGAAAGACATTGGGATCGTTCGAGCCTAACAGATGGAACACTGATGAACGCTTCCGCGTGCACAATTTAGTTTGTGTCGAAAGCTTCGCGCGCGAGCAACGTTGCTCGTCGCGACCGTATATCGGGGGACAGTGTCCAACACATCCCCTCACTCCCCTCCCCACCAGCCGACAACACTTAAGAGTTAGTTGTTGATCAAAGATGTGCGGCTCGATTTCGAGACGAAATCATCGCGACAGTTAGAACAAATTGCGCTGTACACGGGCGGCACTCTGAATCAGATTCCGTTTGTGGTATTGTAGTGTACATTTTCATGAAGCATTTCATCTACAGCCGAAAATCAAGTGAGGACGACGATCGGCAAGCGATGTCCATTGTCGCTCAACTTTCCGAGCTGAACGACATAGCCGAGAAGGATCATCTGCTGATCGCTCAGACTTTCACCGAAAGTCGAAGCGCCAAAGAACCCGGCCGGGAAGTGTTCAACGATATGCTTCGCCGGATTGAAGCCGGCGAAGCTAACGCCATTCTCACGTGGAAGCTCGATCGACTGGCTCGGAACTTTGACGACGGCGGACGCCTGATTGGAATGCTACAGCGTGGTGTCATCAAAGAGATTCGCACCTTCGAAAAAACCTATCTGCCGTCCGACAACGTTCTCTCGATCGCTGTCGAGTTCGGCATGGCGAATCAATACGTCCGTGATCTTTCCCTGAATATCCGCCGTGGCATTCGCGAGAAGCTCCGCCGTGGCATCTGCTGCAGCAAAGCGCCACTCGGATACTTCAACGAGCCGCGCCTCAGAACAATCGAAGCGCATCCAGAGAAGTTTCCAAAGCTGAAACGAATCTTGGAAATGTTCGCCACGGGCGAGTATAGCCTTACTGAAATCCAGCGCGAGATGACAAAAGCCGGATTGGTCGGCGATCGAAGCAAGAAGCCGCTCGCCCTCAGCTCAATCGATCACATTCTTCGGAAGCCGTTTTATTACGGTGTTTTTCTTCACAAGGGGGAACTCTACCCCGGCACTCATGTGCCGATGATCTCAAAAGAGACCTTCGACAAGGTTCAGAGTGCCCTTCAGAAAAACAGCAAACCTCGCCACGGCCGGCGAACACAAAAGGGATTCGTGTTCTTGCGATTCGCGAACTGCGGCTCATGCGGCTACAGCATCACGGGCGAGCGGAAAATTAAAAAGAGCGGCCTGAAGTTTTTCTACTACCGCTGCACCCACAAGAGCCGCAGTCAGCCTTGCGAAGACCGCGCCTACACCTCTCAGGAGAAATTCGAAACCGAGGTCCGGCGGAATATCGAGCTGGTTTGCCTTCCCGATGAATGGAAGGAGAAGTTCCTCGCTCGGATCGAAGGCTGGTCGGATGACGCCATCGCCAAGAGTTTCGAACTCGTCGACCGCCTGAAATCCGAGCTTTCGTCCGTTAAGGCGAAGGTTGAGCGGCTCAATACCGCCTTCACGGACGGAGTCCTGAACGTCGATGAGTTCAAGGAGTTGAAGAATCCGCTCGTTCCGAAGCGGGTCGGAATCGAGCAGCAAATTATAGCTTTGCAGACGAGCAAAGCCGATCGGCTCGAACCCCTTCGAAACTGGATTTCAGAGGCAAATCAAGGGAACGAGTGGGTCAAAGACAATAACCTCGTGAAAATGCGTTCGTATTTGCTGAAGGTCAGCTCGAACCGCCTTTTGCGCGCCCAAACGCTTCGCGTTTCGTTTAAAAAACCCTGGGATTTCCTCGCTGAAACCAACCTCGCCGTGCGCGGCACGGCATCCTTTTCCGAAGCAAATTCAAAATGGTGGAGGCGAGGGGAGTCGAACCCCTGTCCTCGAAGCTTTCGACGCAAGCTTCTACATGTTTAGCCGGCGATAAATTTTAGGGAGCCAAACGTCGCACCGGCACGCTGCCGACCCCCGAGCGTCCGCGAAATCCTTTCGCCCTTCGGCGCGGTCGCTCCGCCGTCAGACTAGCCTGCTGTCCACCTATCCACCGCTAGCAGGCGTCGCTGCGGACAGGTCACGGTCAATTAAGCCGCGAGAGCGAGATCTTGGTGATCTGCGTTTATTTGTTTTGGTCCGGATTTTAACGAGGCCAACGAACCATCCTCGACATGCCGCATGCGCTTCAAACAACAAGTCGAAGCCAGTACGCCCCCGAAAATCGAGAGGTGAAATGATAGCCGGAACGCGCCAATTTCGCAACCTGCCCGATGCCGTCCCATTCTGCAGATCCATTGATCGAATACGCCGACCAAGTAACGGTGGTCGTCTCCAGCTGCGATGCGTTTTTCGACGTGTGGCGGCCGTTTGCCTTCTTTCTGCGACAATTCTGGGGCGATTGCCCGCTAAGGATCGTCTTGATCGTGAACGAACTGCGGATTTCATCGCGCAGGATCACGCCGCTCGCGGTGAGACCAGATCACGGCTGGGGCACAAACCTGCGCATCGCGGTCGAGCAGATCACCACACCATACGTGTTGTACGTGCAGGAGGATTACTTCTTCGATAATCGCATCGACGCGAACGGACTCGCTGGCGACTTTCGCGAGATGATGGAACTTCGCGCCGATTCATTGTGCTTCCGCGCGCGAACGCACGTTGAACGCGCGTTTCGCCCGCTCAATGACCGATTCGGGATTGTGCCGATCGACTCCGATGGTCGATCGCGCAATCAGGTCACGCTCTGGAGACGCGATTCTCTGCACTCAATCTTGCGCGATGGGGAGAATGGCTGGGACATGGAGCGGCAAGGCAGCGAGCGCACGCGACACATGCAGGTCCTCTCTTATGCGCGGCGCGACAACACGCCGATTCCGTACCTCATGTCTGCTATAGTCCGGGGGCTCTGGACGCCGGAAGCGCTCGCGATGTGTCATACGCACGGGGTGACAATCGCGCCGCATTTCCGTCGGACCTACTCGCAAAACAGGTGGATCCGCGGAATCCGTCGTTCACTCACACGGCGTGACCAAGCGCATGCGATCGAACAACAACGCGGCCGGATCCTGCATCTCGACGACTGATGTTGCGCTGGAATTTCAGCAGTCGCGCGCGCGAACTCTCGGATGCGGATGTCCTCGTCATCTCAATTCCGAAAAGCGGGCGCACATGGCTACGTGCATTCCTCTGCGCTTACTTCTGCAAAAAGACTGGGCACGATTTCACGCTCTATCCCGACCGCTACGGCGATCCGCAGATTCCGCGTATCGTCTACTCGCATGATATGTTTGAGCAGCGAACGAAAGCGCGCTTATGGGACAAATTGCGTGGCAAATATCTTGTGCCTGCGCGCGAGTTGCGGCGCGCGCGCGTGATTCTCCTGGCACGCGATCCGCGCGATGCGTTCGTTTCACTTCACGCGCAGCTCACCCGCCGGACGCGTGAAACGGATGAATCGTTGAAAGGCAAGGCCATCGCGGAACTGCTTCGTGATCCGGCTTTCGGCATCGAATCGATCGTAAATGTTATGAACGACTGGCTCGCAGAATTTCTCGACCTCCCGAGTTTCGCGCTCGCCCGCTACGAAACTCTGCGGGCGGATCCCGCTGTTCAATTCCGTCGTGTCTTGCAACTCGTCGGCGAGCCAGAACCTTCCGCGGCTGCGTTCGCGCATGCATTACAATTCTCCGACTTCGACAACATGAAGAAGCTCGAGAGCGCAGGTGCGTTCGATTCCAAGATTCTGCGGCCCGGTGACGCGGGCGATCCCGAGTCGTGTAAGGTTCGGCGCGGACTCGTCGGTGGGTATCGCGAATCGTTTAGCGCTGACGATCTTCTTTGCGCTTCGGCCGCGATGATGAAGCTCGATCCGCGTTTCGGCTACGACGCGTAGCTGAAGTGTGGATCGACAGCTAGATTCAGCGCATCCGAAAAACTCCGCGTCGAAGCATCCGGCGCGACTCTGTTCGCATACGGCATTGGCGGTTTTCCGAGGTCGCGGATGTCGAATTCTGGAGGCACATCCCCCATCAAGTTTTCGAAAAACCGCGCAGCCGTCTGCTCGAAGGGAAAACAACGCCAGAACGCGTAGCCATTTAATCCGTTGTTCAGCGCAACGCGCGAAACAGTCGACGAAACGGAAAACACCGCCGCGATCGACCCGAAGTATTTCAGAAAGTAGAGCTCGGCCGCTTCGCGATCTTGCTCCACGATAAAGTCATCCAGTTGGAGTTGGTCTGCTTCCGATGTTTCGGCTGGATGCGGTCGATAGATCAGAACGCAGTCCCTGCCGAACTGGTGACGGATGTAATCAAGACAGCGATCGAGATGCTGAATGTAAACCTCGGGTTTGAGATTGTGGATCAGCAGAAATGGCGTGCCGAAAAACACCGCGCGTGGCTGCGCGTCGATGGCGCGTGGCAGATCAACGATCTCCGCGATGTTCGGTTGTCTTGCCGCGATCGTTTTCGATGAACTCTGCGGCGGTAGATCGCGGCCACTGTTGCTCGAGACGACAATCGAATCGTAAACGTCGGCCGGTTCGCGTGCGAGTCGGCCGATCCGCACGCCATCGCCGCCGGGGTTGATGCGCGGTTTCATGTGGATCGTTCGATTCACACCGGCAAACCGTTCGACAACGCGGTTTTGAAACCAACCCGACGTGGTGAATCGAAATCGCGTGCGATCGACTCGGCGCGTCAAATCGTCGTAAGTGTTCTTCGCGACCGCGAGAACTTTGAACACGCTCGGGTGTGCCGAGCATGCAGCATTCGCGATCGCCAGGGTACCACCGAGCGTAAGCAGCACGTCGCTCGCTTCATCAATCCGCAGCTCGCGCATCGCGCGCAATCGCGCCGTCGTTTGACTGTACAGCCGTGGCAGATCACGCAGCCCGCGACATGTTTCAACGCGTGCAAAGTCGTGCACGCCGTTAAAGCGTTTCGCGAACTGGCCCCAGCGCGCGCGTTTCCACCAGGCAGAATCTTCGCGTAGAAGGTGCACGCCGCCGATAAACCGATCGCGCAACGCCTGCTCGGCAAGCAGCGCCGCGTGCAGCCGGTCCGGGCGCGCGATTGCGATCCAAAGCTTCGCGGATTGCGCCACGTGAAATGCTACTGCCGACCAGTTCCCCAGCGGCGATGGAGAAATCGCTCCCACGGCGAGAACAGAATCTTGTCGGCGAGCAGTCCAATCAAAATGATCACGATCATGATGCAGATCACCTGATCCATCGCGTTCAGCTCCCGGCCGTAGTGGAGCAAATGGCCGAGCCCGAAACCGGTGAGGATCGTCACGTAAATCTCAGCCGCCATCAGTGAGCGCCAGGCGAATGCCCAGCCCTGTTTCATTCCGGTCACGAGATAGGGCAGCGATGCAGGCAAAAGCACGCGACTCCATTTGTGGAAGTAATTCGATCCCATCGTGCGCGCGGCGCGGGCGTAGATCGGCGGAATGTTGCGCACCCCGTTATCCGTTGCGATCACGACAGACCAGACCGTGCCCATGATCACGACAAACAGCATCGCGCCTTCCGTTTGACCAAACCAGAGCAGCGCGAGCGGCACCCAGCACACACTCGGTAATGTCTGCAATCCCAGCGCGAGGACGCCGATCGTGTCTTCGATAAATTTCGAGGACGCAGTGAGGAGGCCGAGCGGCAAACCGATCGCGATGCCAATCACATACCCGACGATGAGTCGGCGCAATGTCACGATCGACGCGCTCGCCAGCGTGCCGTCCTGCACCGCGCCGGCGAAGTAGCTCCAGACGCTGGCGGGTGACGGCAGTAACACCGGCGACCAGATTTTCGCGCGCACGACCGCGCTCCAGATTGCGAGGAGCGCGGCGAAAAACAACGCCGCCAGCAGGACGCGTCTCATGCAGCGATCGGTTGCGCGGCAGCAGCCAGGTGTTTTCTCAACGCGCTCGTGATGCGCGATGAATACTGCGCCACTTCCATGCTGTTGAAGTCGCGCGGACGCGGCAGATCGATCGGAATGATTTCGCGAATGCGGCCAGGCGTCGGCGACATAACCACGACGCGGTCCGCCAGGCACGCCGCTTCGCGCGCGTTATGCGTGACGAAGATGATCGTCTTGCGCCGTTTCTGCCAGATCGCCTGAAGATCGCCATACAGTTGCTCGCGCGTCATCGCATCGAGCGCGGCGAACGGCTCGTCCATCAGCAGCACGCGCGGATTAGGCGCGAGCGCGCGGGCAAGTGCGACCCGCTGCTTCATGCCGCCGGAAAGCTCGTGGACGCTCGCTTCCATGAATCGTTCGAGGCCGACGACCTGGAGAAAAAACTTCGCCACTTCGCGCCGCTCCGAGTTCCGCAAGCCCGGCTTGAGTTTCAAACCGAACATCACGTTGCCGAATACATTCAACCACGGGAAGAGCGCCGACTCCTGAAACATGACGAGGCGGTGCCGACCCGGCTGCAGCACCGGCTGGTTGTCCGCGAGCACGCGCCCCTCGTCCGGATGTTCAAGGCCGGCGATGTTGTCGAGCAATGTCGATTTGCCGCAACCGCTCGGCCCGACGATGACGACGAATTCTCCCTCAGCGACGTCGAGCGAGACGTTGTCGAGCGCGTGGATCGTCTGCCGCTTTTGCCGAAACCATTTCGAGACCTGGTCGATCACGAGCTTCGCTGGCGGCGGCCCCTGCAGCTCTTCCTGGAGCGACATCGCTACGGCGTGGCGAACAGCTTCGAAAGGTCAGGCGCCGTCTTGATGAAGCCGGCACGCACGGAATTCTGCACAAAACTTTCAACCGCGGCGCGTGGCACTTCTGGCGTCAGCACAATCCGTTTCCACGCTGCTGCGATCACGTCGGCGCTCACGTCGCTTTTCGTTTCCGCGAGCAGTTCGGACCTGATTAGCTTCTGCGCCTCCTCCGGGTTCTTCGCAATCCAGTCGGTTAGTTCCGCGTGCGCTTGCGCGAATTTTTTGGCGCGGTCGCGTCGCTCGTTCAAGAACTTCACGCTCGAGACGAGCACGGTGGTGGCGACGTCTCTCTCTTCCACGAGCACCTTGCCGCCAGCTTCCTTCTCCAGACGAGACAACCACGGCTCGACCGTCCAGACCGCGTCTACCTTCTTCTGTTGGAACAACGCGAGCTGATCCGGATTCGCAGTAGGCAGTACCTGCGCGTCACCCCCGACCTGTGTGATCTGTAGGCCACCGCTCACCAGCCAGGCGCGACATGAAACGTCCTGCGTATTCCCGAGCTGCGGCGTGGCGATTTTCTTCCCGCGAAAATCAGCAGGCGCCGCCAGTTGCTGATCCGGTTGAACGACCAACCCCGCGCCGCCGTTCGCCGCACCTGCAATCAGCCGGATCTCTTCGCCGTTCGCTTTCGTGTAGGCATTCAGCGCCGGCGCCGAACCGACATAGGTAAGGTCGATCGATTTTGCGAAGACCGCCTCCATCGCGCTCGGACCTGCGTTGTAGACGAACCATTCGATCTTCGTGCCTGCACCAAGCCGCTCTTCAAACCAGCCTTTGCCTTGCCGCGTCAGTGCGTGCGCCACCAGCCCCTGCGCATGCGTGACATTCGGAAAATGACCGACGCGAATCACGTTCTCGTCCGCCGCCTGCGCAAACACCGCTCCACTCAGCAGCAAAACGAAAAACTTCAGAGAACGCATGTTAGCGCGTCGGCCGGCCTACGAGAATTCCGGCATCCGTCCGGAAACGATTCAGGTAATCGCTCAGCCGCGAATCAACGACGACTTTGCCGTAGTTATGCGGCGCCGAGGCGTGCATGAAATGCAACACGCCATCCGATCCGCGCAAGGCAAGACCGACGTGCGACGTCGAGAAGAGTCGACCATCACGCGAGATGATGCCGATGATGTCACCGCTCTGCAGTTTTCCTTCGACGTTCGGCACGCGGCTTTTCGGAATCATGATCAGCGGCCGCCTCGACACCTCGTTTTCCATTTCGCCGAGCGGTCCGAGCAACGCCTTGTTCGCGGAGAGGTATCTGTAATGACGCCAGCCGATCGTCATTTCGCGCGCCGCGTGCGGCATGCTCACGCCGCCTAACGAGCGCGTCATATCCTTCACCAGCCCGCGCCGGCTATTGTCGTAAAGCCAGTCTTCGAGGTAATGGAGGCGCGAGAGATATTCGCCGGTGCACTCGCCGCCGCGATAACGGTCGAGCTCGATCTTGCTCAGCATTGTTTCCGGCGACCAGTTGTCCTGCGGCTCGTCGAGCATCCGCGCGAAGGCGAGCGAGTTTTCGAAAAACGTCCAGCAATCCTGCCCGTTCAGATTCACTGACGGCGCCTCAACGCGATTATCGATCTCGAGCGTGAATGACTTATAAGGCGTGCCTAACATCGCCTGGCCGACCGTGGCAGTGCGCTCGCCGATCGGCAACGCTCTCCAGTTATTCTCCTGCGCCAGCGCGACCAGCCGGTTGAACGTGTCCTGCCCTTTGAACGTGCTCGACAACGGCAGCTTCATCACTGCCCAACTGCCTGACAACGCGACCGACACCATCGCCGCTACAAGTAATCCCCTCCGCATCGCGCCGAATATAATGTGCAGCGCATCGACTGCTTCGTATTTTTTGCGCGTGCAGGACCTGTTCGGTTCGGACGAAACCGCGGCGGTGGTCGAGGCGGCGCCGCTCGCCGCGCGGATGCGGCCGCGGACGCTCGACGAGTTTGTGGGCCAGACACACATTCTCGGGCCGGGCAAACTGCTCCGCCGCGCTATTGAAGCGGATCGGTTGCCATCGGTCATCCTCTCCGGCCCGCCGGGAACTGGAAAGACAACGCTGGCGCATGTCATCGCGGAGATGACGCATGCAAAATTTGAGCGGCTCAGCGGCGTCGAGAGCAACGTCGCCGAGATGCGCAAGACGGTCGCGGCAGCGAAGAACCGTCTCCGCACGTCCGGCCAGAAAACGATCCTCTTCGTCGACGAAATCCATCACTTCAACAAAGCGCAGCAGGACATCCTCCTGCCCGATGTCGAGAGCGGAAACCTGCGGCTGATCGGCGCGACGACTTACAATCCGTTCTTCTACGTCAACAGCGCGCTCGTCTCGCGCTCGCAGGTCTTCCGGCTTGAGTCGCTCAACGTCGAGCAACTCTGCGAGCTGATCGATCGTGCGTTAGCCGACAAGGAGCGCGGGCTCGGCAACTACAACGTGCAGATCGATGACGAAGCGAAAGTTCACCTCGCGAAAATCAGCGACGGCGACGCGCGCAAATGTTTGAACGCACTCGAGATTGGCGTCCTCACCACCGCGCCAACTGTAGCCGGGGTCGCCGGCCCCGGCGCCGCGGCCAGCGACCGCGGCTACAACGAACCGGTCATCCACTTCACCGTCGAAGTCGCCGAGCAATCGATCCAGCAGAAAGCGATCGTCTACGACCGCGTCGGCGATGCGCATTACGACACCATCAGCGCCTTCATCAAGAGCATGCGCGCGTCGGACGAGAAAGGCGCGATCTACTGGCTCGCGAAAATGCTGCATGCCGGCGAAGACCCGCGCTTCATCGCGCGGCGCATCGTCATTTTCGCCAGCGAAGACGTCGGCCTGGCCGATCCCGAAGCGCTCCCGCTTGCGATCTCAGCGCAACAAGCCGTCGAATTCGTCGGCATGCCCGAGGCGCGCATTCCCCTCGCCCACGCGACGGCCTACATGTGCCGCGCCGCGAAAAACCGCGAAGCCTACGACGCTCTCGGCGCCGCCACCGAGCAGATCGAGTCCGAACAAACCGAAGCCGTTCCCGAGCGCCTGAAGAACAAACACTTTCCGGTTAATCCGCAATCGTGATGGCGTTCGCACGCAGCATCAATGTGATCGCCGCTCTGTGCGTGCTAATTCGTCAGGTCGTAGAACTCAACAAGCGCAACGCCGGTTGAGTCATTCTTCCCACGGACGACTGCTGTGTACGGCGCCGGCGGCAACGACGCGAGAATCGCCGAATCGCGATCGTCGCCCGGGGCAACACCGCTCGCTTGCAGCTCGGCTTCCTGGGAATCGCGCCAGTTGTCATTCGAGGCGAGCAGAGCCCCATTTCCGTCGTGCAGTTCGAGCATCGGATCGTTTAGCGCGCCTCGGACCCCCTCCGCCGTGAGATCGGGACCAATCGCACGGACGACTAGCTGCTCAGCGTTTGCGCCTCGAAGAATCGTGCCACCGATCAAGACGTTATCGCCGGTACCAACGACGCCACGCGTCGACAGGTTTAATAAACGTCCCGCGCTCGCCGGAAACGCATCTAGATCGTAAATCTCAACCAGTGCAGTACCGACGGAGCCGTTCGCGCCGCGTACCTGCGCGGTGTAGTTGCCAGCAGCGAGCGTCGCGATCAACGCGGATTCGACATCCGATTGCGGCGCCAGATGGCTATTGCTGATGTCCTGCTCCTGACCGCTGCGCCAATCGTCATTCTTGGCGAGCAGCATGCCAGACCCGTCATGCAGCTCCAAGTAGGGATCGCTCAGCTTATCCGGCGCGTTGACCGATGGACCAAGCGCGCGGATCCCAATACGTTTCGGAGTGTTCGAGCGAACGACAAAACCTCCGATCAAGATACGGTCGCCGGTTTCGACATGCCCGCGGGTCGAAAGATTTGCGAGCTGCACCGGGCCATTCGTCACCATCATCTCGGATGTGCCGGTCGGGCCGGTGGCGGTGGTGCCGAAAAACTCGCCGTCCGGTCCCGGCGACAAAGTGTAAGTGAAAGACAAATCGAACCCGGCATTGCCGTTCGCGTCGGTCGTTATACTCGTGCCGCTTTCACCGCGACCACGATCGAAGAGCACTTCGCCAGTAGGAACGAAGTGAAAAAACTCGAGCGTAAATTGCGTGCTTGGCGTGCTCTGCATGATTCCCTTCAGGCGGACCGTCGAAGTGTTCGGATCAGAAACGGCCGATGTAATGATCGGATAATTTTGGAGACCGTTCGGCCCGTTGTCCGCGTCGCCCGGATCGTTCAATGTCACGCCGTCGTAGCTGAGATCGATCGGCAACGTCCCATTCGAGTAAATGTTGTTTGAGACGATCTGGTTCGACGTCGTGTCATTGGACTGTACGACGCCGACTCCAACTGTGCCGCTAAACGCGATCAGATTATTTGCGATCCGGCTACCACTCGAGCCGATTGATAACCCCTGAAAAGTATTGCCGAGCGGGCTCACGTGATCGGACTGCACGCCGATCCAGTTGAGCTCTACACTCGTGCCGCTCTGAAGGATGCCGCCGGTCTCATTTCCTGAAATCAGATTGCCGCTGCCGGGAATTAAGACGTCGCCGATGACACAAGGTCCATAGACATAGAAACCCCACATGTTTGGCCGCGCAAGCGTGCCGGACGCATCGGTGCCGATGTAGTTATTGAAGACAATATTGTGTCCTCCTAAAATCACAACGCCGCGGAATTGCCCAGCGATCACGTTTCGTTGCGAGGGCCCAGTACCGCCGATCACGTTGTCGTGATACGGCACCCCATTGCTGAAATACACCGTGATTCCATCCGCGCCGCTGAAGTTCGTCGAACCATTGGGAGCCAGGCCGATGAAGTTTCCTTCGATGTGGTTGCTATCGCCTTCAATTACGATAGCGCCCCAGCCAGCGCTGCCAGATTGTCCGAAACCGGTCAATGCCAAGCCTTTGATCACGCAGTTCGATGCGTGGAGCAGCAGTCCCGGCAAAGCATCCGGATCACTTGGCTGAAGCTGGATCAGAATGACTGCATCGTCTCCGACTTGGCGATCATTTGGTTTCGCACCGGCTTGCGTGTAGCCATCGATTACGACGGTTTCGGTAATCGTCGGCAGTCCCGCTCCACCGTACGGGGTCTGATCCTGGGCGACAGATATTTTGTGAACGCCGCTCCCCGGGATATTGAACACGATCCGGTCAGCCCCGGGATGGGCGTTCGCATCGGTGATCGCTTGCCGCAGCGAACCCACACCGTTGTCATTCGCGTTCGTGACGGTGAAATCAGCAGCCGCAGCAGCAGCGGCCTGGAAGCCGAGTGCAATTACCAAAAAACCGACTGAATGAATTCTCACGTAGCGCAGAGAATATCTTGCAAAGGGCCATGTGTCAGCCTTCATCTTGCCGACACCTGAAGGCGTTCGTCAGCGTGAGAACATCAGCACTGCTGGCTCTTTTGGTGAGCCGGCGGCGGCGGTGTGGGCGTCGGCTGCGGGGCTTTGATCGTTTCCGCGCCGCGGCTGGCGCGGCCCGCAGTCTCAATTTCGCGACTGCGGTGGCGGCCGGGGCAGCTTGCCGGCAAATTGGGCGATGCCGGCGAGGAAGCGGAGTGCGGAGTTATTGAGCCGTTTGCATCCGCGGCTGCGCGACTGGTTCGGAGTGAGTTTTGTTGATTGTAGTGTTGGGAATGTGTTT
>JBJMWW010000165.1:0-7545 GCA_045809945.1 Chthoniobacterales bacterium | reverse complement strand
TTTTCCCTCGTCGCGGGCAGCGTTGCACTCTGCAATGGACCGGCGGCGGACGCGGGCATCTCGTTGGACGCTGCAACGGAGCAGTCGGAGACGCGGGCGTGTCGTTGCACTCTGCAACGGAACGGAGCGGCGCGCGGGAGTGTGATTGCAGGCTGCAACGGAGCAGTGGGGGACGCCGGCGGCGCATTGCAGTCTGCAATGGAGTAGCGGCGGACGCGCAAATCCGGGAAAGGAGCTGCCGGCTGCTCCTTATAACGTGACGGCGGCGAATGCGGGCGCGCTCTTCACCGCCCTCTCGACGGCGCGCGCGAACATGGCGAACCTGGGCAAGGGCTCGGCCAGCACGAAGAAGGGGTTGCGCGATACGGGGGTGCAGACGCTGCGCACGCGGCTGAGCGGAACGATCGGCGAGATCGGGCAGAAGCTGAGCGATGGCGATGCGCGCTGGTATACCTTCGGCCTCAACCGGCCAGCGGACCCGAATACGCCGGGGATCGTGGACGGCTTGAATAACCATTTCGGCCCGGCGGGCAGCGGGCTGGCCTATCTGGATTGGAACGACGCGCGGCGGGCGACGCGTTACCGGGTCTGGATCTGGGTGGTGGGCGTGGATTCGGCCTATCGCGCAGTCGATACGGTAACGGAAAGCGATGCGACTCTCACGTTGCCAGTAGGTAAGACGGTGAAGGTGCACGTGACCACCGTGAATGACGCGGGCGAGAGCGTCCCGAGCGCGGATCTCCAGGTGGTGGTGCCGTAAGGGCGCGGTAACGCGAGGCGCCTGGCACAACGCGACCTCACCGAGGATCGCCGAAGCGTTGGTTTATTCGTGATCGCGACGCTCAAGCGCGGTCGCCAGCACCTGATCGACGTTCTCGACCGGCACGAACTTCAGCTTCTCTTTCGCTTCTTCGGGAACGTCGACGAGATCCTTTTCGTTCAGCTTCGGAATGATGACGGTGCTGATTCCCGCTCGCATCGCGGCGAGGCTCTTCTCTTTCAATCCGCCGATCGGCAGAACCAAACCACGCAGCGTGACCTCGCCGGTCATCGCGACGTCGGATCGCACCGGCGTGTTACTGAAGAGCGACGCCAGCGCCGTGAACATTGCCACGCCAGCCGATGGTCCGTCTTTCGGCACCGCGCCGGCGGGCACGTGAACATGGATGTCGTTCTCGCGGAAATCTTCCGGCTTCGCGCCGATCGCGCCATCCCGGCCGCGCACGAGACTGAGCGCCGCTTGCACCGATTCTTTCATCACGTCGCCGATCTGGCCGGTGAGCGTGACGTTTCCTTTGCCGGGATATTTCGTCGCTTCGATGTGCAGGATTTCTCCGCCCGTCGGGGTGTAAGCGAGACCAGTCACGACGCCAGGCGTGTTCGTCGTGAGACGTTGCTCGTGAATGAAACGCGCCGGGCCGAGTGCGTCGCGTACAACATCGGTCGTGACGATGTAGTGAGTGACTTCGCCGCGCGCGACCTTCGCCGCGACACGGCGCGCGATCGCACCGATCTGCCGCTCGAGATCGCGCACGCCGGCTTCGTGCGTGTAGTCGGTCACGACGAGGCGTAGCGCGTCTTCGTTCCATTCGATCTGCTCCGGCTTGAGGCCGTTTTCGTTCATCTGGCGCTTCGTCAGGTAACGCTTCGCAATCTCAAGCTTCTCGCGTTCGGTGTAACCCGGCAGATCGATCAGCTCCATGCGATCGAGCAACGGCGCCGGAATTCCGCCGATGTAATTCGCGGTCGAGATGAAGAAGATCTGCGACAGATCGAATGGCACATCGAGGTAGCGATCGACGAAGGAAAAGTTCTGCCGCGGATCGAGCACTTCGAGCAACGCGCTTGCTGGATCCCCGCGAAAATCCGCGCCAATTTTGTCGATCTCGTCGAGCATCATGACCGGATTACGCGTTCCGGCGCGTCGCAGCTCCTGAATGATTCGGCCTGGCATCGAGCCGATGTAAGTGCGGCGATGTCCGCGAATCTCCGCTTCATCGCGAATCCCGCCGAGACTCATGCGCACGAATTTTCGGCCGAGCGCATCAGCGATCGATTGACCGAGACTCGTCTTGCCGACACCGGGCGGGCCTAACAAACACAGGATCGGACCTTGTCCGGTCGGGTTCAGCTTACGTACGGCGAGGTACTCGATCAGCCGCCGTTTCACTTTCTCGAGATCGTAGTGATCGCGATCGAGAATCTCCTGCGCTTTGTCGAGATCGAGATTGTCCTCGCTGAACTTCGACCACGGCAACTCCGCGATCGTTTCGACGTAGCTGACGATTACCGAATACTCCGGACTGGCCGGCGGAATAATGTTGAGGCGTTTCAACTCCCGTTCCGCCGCAGCCATCACTTCGGCCGGGGGCTTCGCTTCCTCGAGCCGCGTGCGCAAAGTCGCGACCTGCTCGTCCGTGCCGGCATCGCCTTCGCCGAGCTCGCGCTGGATCGCTTTCAGCTGCGAGCGCAGGTAAGCCTTGCGTTGCGCTTCGCCAAACTGCGACTGCACGTCCTGCTGCAACTTCTGTTGGATATGCGCCACTTCGAGCTGCGCCGAAATGTTCGCCTGTACCGCGCGCACGGGTTTGCGCACATCGAGCTCTTCGAGAATCGCCTGCTTTTGCGCGACGCTGATCTCGAGATTCGGCGCCAGAAAATCGGCGAGCTGACCTGGATCTTCGATTTGGCGAACGAGCGATGCGGCTTGCTCCGGCATATCCGGCGTGAGCTCGAGCAGGCGCGCGGCCGAGTCGCGCAGGTTGTGGAACTCCGCCGTCCATTCGCTGCTCGGGGCAGGCGCGATGTCTTTCGGCAAATCAACTTCCGCGCGCAGGTACGGCTCGGTCGCGACGATTCGCCGGAGCGAAAAACGTTGCAGAGCCTGGATCACCATCACGATTCGATCTTCTGCCTGACGCAACAGCTTCAACACGATCGCTGCCGTGCCGATGTGATAGAGGTCCTGCGGCTTCGGATTCTCCTGCTGTTCGTCGCGTTGTGTGACGAGTCCGATGACTTTCGTGATCGCGAGCGTTTCATCGAGCAGCTTGATCGAAGCCGGCCGGCTCACCGTCAGCGGCATTACTGTCCCGGGAAACAAAACAAAGCCGCGCACTGGCAAAATCGACAACTCTTCCGGAATGCGCGGAACGGCCGCGCCAGAGTTGTCATTCGCTGCCGTACGCGAACCCGCTGCCGGCGCGCCGCTCTCCGATTGCAAGACTTGCAGCTCGCGATCGCTCATTCTTTTACCGGTAACGTGAGCCAGAGCAGGCCGTTCTCCTGCTCGGCGTGCGCCTGCTGCACATCGATTTCGATCGGCAAATCGATCTCGCGTTCGAACGCCCCGTAATCAATCTCCAGCGCAAGCAACTGCACCGCGCGATCGCTCGTCGGCTCCGGCGGATTGCGCGACCCGCGCATAACCACGCGTCGCGGCTCGACCGTCAGATCGATAGCCGATTTCTCCACCCCCGCGAGATCGACGCAGATGCGCACACCGCGTTCGCACCGAAAGGCATTGATCGCGGGCTGCCATTTGTGCGGCGCGCTCCGCCACAGCTGTACCCGCGTCACCGAAACATCGCCCAGCGTGCCGTGCAGCCAGCGCAATTTGATGTGTCGGGTCGAATCCACCACTCAACCAATCGAGATCACAAACGGGTAAACGCAACTCCTGCGAAAGAGAGACGGGGCCGCCGACGGCTCGCTTGCGTTCAGTGGTCGGTAGTTGCGTTGGCCCAGCGATTTATCGCAGCGCGTCCATTTGACGCGGAATGCAATTGCGTCTGAACTCCTTTCCACGATGCGCTATCTGACACGCCTGTTCTTTTTCTCGGTGGTCGCTTCGGCTTTCGCGCAAACTCCGCAGCTCCCGAATACCACGCGGCTCCTGCGATTCCCGACCACGAACGGTTCGCAAATCGTTTTCTGCTACGCCGGTCAGCTCTACACCGTCGCGAAAGAGGGCGGCGTGGCACGTCGGCTGACGAGCGGACCGGGTTATACTTCTTTCCCGCGTTTCTCCCCTGACGGAAAGCAGATCGCGTTCACGTCGCAGTACGACGGCAACACGGAAGTCTATGTCATGCCGGCGGACGGCGGCGTGCCGAAGCGACTAACCACGACTGCCACGCTTGGCCGCGACGACGTCTCCGACCGCATGGGGCCGAACAACATCGTGCTCGGCTGGCAGAACACGAAGCCGCTGGTCGCGTTCCGGACACGCATGCGCATGTTCAACGACTTCATCGGCGAGCTTTTCACTGTCGGCATGGATGCCGATCTGCCGAAGCAAATCCCGGTGCCGCGCGGCGGATTTCTCAGCTTTTCGCCGGATGACTCGAAGATGGTTTACAACCGCGTCTTCCGCGAGTTCCGCACCTGGAAGCATTATCGCGGCGGCATGGCCGACGACGTCTGGCTTTACGATTTCAAGACCGGCGCGATCGAGAACCTGACGAACAACCCGGCGCAGGACATTTGCCCGATGTGGGGCCCCGACAATCGCATCTACTTCGGCAGCGACCGCGACGGACGAATGAACCTCTACTCGGTCGACCTCACGTCAAAGGAAACGAAGCAATACACGACGTTCAAAGACTTCGACATCAAGTTTCCGTCGATCGGCAAGGATGCGGTCGTGTTTGAGAATGCCGGCTACATCTGGCGCTTCGACATTGCGAGCGGACAGGCAGCGCCGGTGCCGATCGAGATCAAAGAGGATCTTGCGAGCGGCCGGAGCGCGCTCCTTGACGCGTCCAAACAAATCCAGGGCGTCAGCACGGCGCCGGACGGCAATCGAGTCGTGGTCGTCGCCCGCGGCGATGTTTTCTCGGTCCCCGCAAAGGACGGCTCGCCCCGAAACCTGACGAGAACTTCCGGCGCACATGAGCGTGATGCGTTCTGGTCGCCCGATGGCAAGTGGATTGCCTATAACTCCGACGCGACCGGCGAAAATGAGCTCTACGTTCGGCCGCAGGACGGGAAAGGCGATCCTATCCAGGTAACAAGCGGCGCCGATACCTACTACTACGAGCCTACCTGGTCGCCCGATTCGAAGAAGCTGCTCTGGAGCGATCGCCTGCAACGGCTGCGCTTTGTCGATGTGCAGACGAAACAGGTCACGTTGGTCGATCAGGATAAGACCGGCGAATACGAATCGTATGATTGGTCGCCTGACTCGCAGTGGGTCACGTTTGGCCGGCCGGAGGAAAACGGTTTGCCGCGCGTCTACCTCTATTCATTAGCTGCCAGGAAGGTCACACCAGTCACCGACGAATGGTATGGTTCGAGTAACTCAACCTTCAGCGACGATGGCAAGTTCCTGCTCTTCGTATCGGCGCGCGATTTTAAGCCAACCTTTGGCGAGACCGAGTTCTCGGAAGTCTACCGCAACATGGAGCGGATCTATCTCGTGCCACTGGCCAAAGATACGGAAAACCCGCTCGGCCCCAAGAGTGACGAGGTAGGTAAGAAGAAACCGGGAGACAAGAAGGAGGGTGAGAAAGCTAACGAGCCGTCAAAAGGAGCGAGCCCCTCTAGCAGCTCGAAGTCCGGCTCGCCATCACCCACGCCGACTCCAACTCCGCAGCCAACCCGTATCGATCTTGATGGCCTGAACGATCGCATTGTCGGCGTCGAGATTCCGGCTGGTAACTATCGCAATATCCGCGTCGTCGAAGGCAAGATCTTCTACCTCCGTGCGAAGGAAGACCAGGGCGACGATGAGGGAGGTGGCGGTCGGGATGCGCGGAAGTTGTCGCTTTGCGTTTACAACGTTGAAGAACGCAAGGAGACCGTCCTCGGCGACGTAAACAACTACGAGATCACGCACGACGGCAAGAAGATGCTGGTCAAGATCGACAAGGATTACGCCATGATCGATCTGCCGAAGGACAAGATCGAAACGAAGGATCACGTGATCAAAGTCGGTCCGCTCGATACGATGGTCGATCGGCACGCCGAGTGGACCCAGATCTACAACGAAGCCTGGCGCCACATGCGCGACTTCTTCTACGCCCCGAACATGCACGGGCTCGATTGGAAAGCAGTGGGCGAAAAGTATCGGCAGCTGGTCCCGTTTGTTAACCACCGCAACGATCTCACCTATCTGATGGGCGAACTGATCAGCGAACTTAACATTGGCCATGCTTATGTCGGCGGCGGTGAGCGGCCGGAAACGCCACGGGTTAAGCTAGGTCTATTGGGCGCGGAGCTGTCGCGCGACCCAGCAAGCAAGGCCTATCGCATCGATCGGATCCTGCCCGGAGAAAACTGGAACAAGCACACGCGTTCGCCGCTGACCGCAGTCGGAGTGAACGTGAAACCGGGCGATTACATTCTCGCGATTAACGGCACACCGGTGTCAACCGTTGAGAATATCAATGAGCTACTGATCGACCAGGCTGACAAACAGGTAAGTCTGCGCGTGAACTCAAAGCCGACCGATGACGGCGCGAGGGATGTTACAGTCGTGCCGGTCGCCGACGAAGCTCCGCTCTACTACCTCGCCTGGGTCCAGAAGAACGTCGACTACGTCAACAAGCAGACGAACGGCGATGTCGGCTACATTCACATTCCCGACATGGGTGCGCCGGGGCTGAATCAGTTTACCAAGCAGTACTTTCCGCAAATTCGGAAGCACGGTCTGATTGTCGACGTCCGCGGCAACGGTGGAGGGTTCGTCTCGCCGCTGGTCATCGAGCGACTCCGCCGCGCACTCGTCATGGTCGAGATCGCCCGCAACGGCACGCCGCAAACCAATCCACCACAGACCTTCACCGGCCCGTTGGTCACGCTGTGCGATGAATTTAGTGCGAGCGACGGCGATATTTTCCCGTTCCGTTTCAAGTCGTTAGGTCTCGGCAAGCTGATTGGCAAGCGGACCTGGGGTGGCGTGGTTGGTATTCGTAACGCGTTACCACTGGTAGATGGCGGAACGATCAACCGGCCGGAGTTCGCGCCTTATGCGAAGGATGGCAGCGGCTGGGTCATTGAAGGCCACGGGGTGGATCCTGACATTGTGGTTGATAATGATCCGTCGAAGGAGTTCCACGGCGAAGACCAGCAGCTCGATCGCGGCATTCAGGAACTTAAGGAGGAGCTGAAGACGAAACGCTACGATCTGCCGCCGGTGCCACCGTATCCTACCAAAGCGAGCGGCGTTACACCGTAGGCAGTCGATGCGGGATCGGCGCTTTGTTGCTGCGCATCGCGGAGGACCGCTCGAGCTCGATACTCATCGGCTGCTGGCCGCGTGGGCGGCGCGTTGTGCCGAACACGTCGTCCATTTTTGTCCTGATGCTCGTGCGCAGCGCGCCATCGAAGCGGCAAAGATGTGGGCGAAAGGCAGGATTAGCGTCGGCGTCGCTCGACGAGCGGCAATCGCTGCGCACGCTGCGGCGCGAGAGTCGAGAAGCGATGCCGCGCGAGCAGCAGCGCGTGCTGCCGGACACGCCGCGGCCACAGCTCACATGGCTGATCACTCGCTCGGACCGGCGCTGTACGGTGTCAAAGCGGCGGAAGCAGGCACCGGCTCAG
>JBJMWW010000164.1:0-3421 GCA_045809945.1 Chthoniobacterales bacterium | reverse complement strand
TTGCGTTCGCCTGTTGAGGCACGGCCGGCTTCGGCATTCCGAGCGCAGTCGAGGAATCTCCGCGCATGTGCACCGAAGATGTCTCGACCGCGCTCGACATGACAGCAACTACTGCCACCCCGCGGGAAATACGACGTTCAACCCCATGGTCAGGAAGAAATTCGAGATCAGCACCGCGAGCGATGCATTGACGACGGCTTCCGTCGTCGCGTGCCCGACACCGACTGCCCCTTCACGCGCGTTCAATCCTTTGTGACAACTGATGAAGACGATGAGCAACGCGAAGGAGAATCCTTTCGTCAGCGCCATGATGATATCGCGCATTTGCGTCCAGCGTACCATGTTGGCGACGTAGTACGGACCGTAAATGCCGAGCAAATCCACCGCCACGAAATAGCCGGCCACAATTCCAATGGCGACGCATTCCGCCACCAGCAGCGGCATCGAGATCATCATGGCCAACGCACGCGGCACGACCAGGTAATCAATCGGATGCACCGCCAGAGCGCGCAGTGCGTCGATCTGCTCCGTCACTTTCATGGTGCCGATCTCGGCCGACATCGCTGCGCCAACGCGTCCCGTCACCATTAATGCGGTCAGGACCGGCCCGAGCTCACGGCAAATCGCGACCGACACGACCGCGCCGACACCCGAGCCGATGCCGAGTTTGTTGAATTGAAAATAGGTCTGCGCAGCGAAGACGGCGCCGGTAAACGCGCCCGTGATCATGACTACGAGCTGCGAACGCAAACCGATCTCTACGATCTGATTCAGAAACAATCGCCAGCGGATCTTGTGTGAAAAAATCGAACGCAGCGTCTCCGCACCAAGCATGACCAGCTCGCCCAGATACGTGACGAACGACGTAACCACCGTGCCCGTCGCGATGAAAATTCGCCGCACTTAGGTCGTCAGTATTTGCGTCTCGCTCTTCGAGCGAAGCCCGGGCGGCACAGCTCCGACAAAGCGCGGCTCGAGTCCCAGTTTTTGGAAGACCGCACGAATGTCGCGCAGCGCCAACGTCGGTTCATCGAATTCGAGATAAACGATGTCGTGATTGCGATCGACTTTGTAACGCAAGCCGGCAATCGCATCGAGCTCGTGATCAAGTTCGAGCACTTTGTTCAGGTCGCGGACGCCCGCGGCGTAGACTTCCAGTTCCAGCACGCGTCCAGATTAGGTGGAAGGCGTGTCGATGCCAACCTGATTGCGAATCGCGGTCGGTTGCCGTACATGCACCGCATGATTGCGCGCCTCGCTCGCTCTTTCTTTCCGGCTCTTCCGCTTCTCGCGCTTTTGATCTCCAGCTGTGCGCCTCCAATACCGGAAGGGATTCAACAGGCGCGAATGCAGAGTGCAGCGAGCATCGCGGCCGAACCGCCGGGCGATTACTACATCGGGCGGCGCTACTACAAACCGGATTTCAAATTTTGGGGTTACATTCGCCGTCCGGGTCAGCCATGGAGCACTGCCCAGATGGTGATGCTGAACGAAAAACAGAAGCTCGCCCCCGATCGCGAACGCGTGAACTTCGGTTTCGACAACAATTACGAGTACAAACTCTTCGGCTCCTTCAGCGGAGAAAAAGTTTACGAACCAGCGAGCAACGGCATCTATCCGGAATTCGTTCTCAAAGGCTATCAGCTAATTTCGGATCATCCGGCGCCGATTTTCCCGAGTCAGGTCGATCCTCGAGCGCAGGCGCGCACGACGCGCTATACGATCGAGAAACCGCAGTAGCGTCGCCGTTGTCATGTCGAGCGTAGTCGAGACATCCCCGTGTCTCCGACACCGCGAACCAGAGATTCGCTCGCAATGACCGCAGCGATTTCTCGCGTGCAGAAACGGGACGCGCTGACAGACGAGTTCGTGCGCTACCTCGAAGTCGAGCGCAACGCATCGGGACGGACAATCATCGCCTACCGCCAGGCGTTCGACGCGTTTCGCGCGCAATCGAAAAAGCCGCCGCCTTGGAGACGCTGCACGGCCGACGATTTCCGCGATTATCTTTTCGAGCTGATGAAGCGTGGCCAGGCGCGTTCTTATGTGCGGCTGCAATTCTCCGCCTTCCGGACGTTGTATCGCTGGCTCGTCGAACGAAAAGGTCTGGCGCGCGATCCTGTCCGCGAACTGCAGCTGCCGAAGCCGGAAAAGAAATTGCCGCTCGTTCTGACACGCCAGCAAATTGACGAACTGCTATCCGCGCCGTTTCGCGCGCGCCATCCGAAGAACGCGCCGGCCTGGCTCCCGGCACGCGACGCAGCCGTGATGGAATTGTTTTACAGCAGCGGTTTGCGCCTGAGCGAGCTCGCCGCGCTCGATGTTTCGCACGTCGATGTTTACACCGAGTCGGTGCGCGTTTTAGGCAAAGGCCGCAAGGAGCGCGTCGTGCCGATCGGCGCACCCGCGCTCGAGGCAATCTCACGTTATCGAGCCGCCGCCAACGTGCAGAGCGGCCCGTTATTCATCAACAAATCGCGACGCAGAATTTCCACGCGGTCCATCTGGCTGACGCTGAAACGATACCTCCGCCACACCTCAATCCCGATCGCGCTCAGTCCACATAAACTGCGGCACAGCTTCGCGACCCACATGCTCGATGCCGGCGCCGATCTGCGCAGCGTCCAAGCCTTGTTAGGCCACGCCAGTCTCTCAACGACGCAGATCTACACGCACGTGACGGTCGAGCGCCTGAAGAAAGCCTACGCCGAAGCGCACCCGCGCGCCTAACTCGCGCTCGCTTCGGCGGTGGTCGTCGGCTCTGCGACGCGGAACGTCAGCTTGCCGTCTTCCATCGTCACATGGACGACATCGCCGGCTTTCATGTTCCCGCGCAACAGTTCTTCCGCGAACGGATCCTCGAGATAACGCTCGACCGCTCGACGCATTGGACGTGCGCCGTATTGCGGATCGTAGCCTTTCTCGATCAGGAATTCCTTGGCCGATTGCTCGAGCACGATGTGTACATCCTTCTCTTTGATGCGAGCCAGCACCTTCGCCACTTCGAGTTCGACGATCTGGAGCAGGTCCGGCTTCGTCAGCTGATGGAACACAATGATGTCGTCGAGGCGGTTGATGAACTCCGGCTTGAAGGCGCGCTTCGCTTCCTCCATCAACTTGTCCTTCATCGCGTCGTACTCGTGCTCACCGAGCGGCTTGGTCGCGCCAAATCCCATCGTCGTCTGCTTGCGCAACGTCTCCGCACCGACGTTCGACGTCATGATGATGATGGTGTTCCGGAAATCGATCTTCCGGCCTAACGAGTCGGTGATTTTGCCTTCCTCGAGAATCTGCAGGAGCAGATGCATCACATCGGGATGCGCTTTTTCGATTTCGTCGAAGAGCACTACTGAATACGGACGACGACGCACCGCTTCGGAAAGCTGGCCGCCCTCCTCATATCCGACGTAACCCGGAGGCG
>JBJMWW010000163.1:0-6607 GCA_045809945.1 Chthoniobacterales bacterium | reverse complement strand
TACGCGCGCACATTTTGTGGCGGAGAACGTCTCGCTCGACACGCTGCGCGGTTACATCGGCAGACGCGAAGGCGAACTGACTGGTACGGTTCAGCGTGTCGTTGCCGATTTCACCGGCGTGCTCGACACGCCGCGTTTCTGGACAGGCACGATTGCGGCGAGCATAAAGGATGTAAAGCAGGGCACCCTCACGGTCGACGACTGCACGCTGGCGATCACGGCGCGAGATGGCGTGGCGCGGATCGATCTGGCCGAGCTCTCGCAGGGGCTTAACAAAATTCGGCTGCGTGGCAGCGCCGACCTGCCGGATAACATCCGCGAATTCGGCCGCAGCCCGGCGAAGCTCGATGTCAGTGCCTTGTTGCCGGAGCTGAACCGTGCGAGCGCATTCATGGAGCAGGCGCTCACTGGAGCCGCCAATGTCACCGGCCAGATTGAGATCAGTAATGCGCAGCTCGGCGCAAATCTGAATTTCACCGGAGAGCGGATCGGATTCGGCAGCGGCACGGTTACCCAGCTCAACGGAACTTTTCGCGCGACGAAGCAAATGCCGCCGCCGAACACAAAGAAGCCCTACTTCGCTGATCTGCGTACCGATGTGGAACTGAACGCGACCGGGATTCGCTCCGGCGACTACGTGGTCGATGAAGCGCGCGTCCACACCACGAGCGTGAACGATCTCGTCACGTTCGAAGATATCGAGACGGTGCGGCAACGAAACACGCTCGTTGTCCGCGGCGATTATCGCCTGCCGGAGGATTTCACGAAGGCGAAGCTGCAACCGACGGATGTCTCGCTCGATTTCGCCGTTGCCGACCTCGGCGATTTTTTCACGGAAGATTCACCGAACAAAATCACGGGACCGCTCCAGCTTTCGGGGCAGGTCAAGATGACCAACGGCGTGCTCGACGGCCAATTGGAAGTGTACGGCGCGAACTTGCGCGCGCGGAACCTGACCATCCCTGTGATCAGCGGCCAGATCGCGATTACGCATAACGTCATTTACCTGAACGACCTCACGGCGCGATTGAACGAGCAGGATTTCGTCGGCGGTCACGGCATGTTCGAACTGGACCAGCCGCATCGATACAATGGCAAATTCCTCGTCAACATTTCCGATCTCGCGACACTCAAGCCGTTGCTCGGCGACAAAACTGAGCTGGCCGGTGCATTGATCGTCGATTGGCAAGGCAACGGCACAGCGGCCGATTTCAAAAACACCGGGTCGCTAAAACTCACCATCGATCACGGCCGGTTCGCAAATATCAACGGACTGCAGGCGAAGATCGATGCGAGCTACACGCCGGATGCGCTCGACGTGCCGCTGATTTTCGCCGCGAGCGACAAATTCAATTTTTCGGCCAGCCTGACCGCGAAAGGTGAGACCCTCGAGATCAGCAAGATTCAACTCGACCAGGGCCAGGCAAAATATGCGACTGGTTACGTCTCACTGCCATTCGTCTGGAGCAATCTCGGGACGGATCGGCCGATCACGCCGGAAACCGGCAAGACGTTGATCAGTTTCGAATCTCAGAACCTCGACATCAAAAAGGTGTTTGATGATTTGGGGCAGAAGCCACTCGCGAGTGGTCTTGTCAGCATCAAGGCGGATGTGCGCGGAACAATCGACAATCTGAACGGCCGCGTCGAGGTGCAGGCGCGCGAGTTGCGCAGCCAGTTTGCGAACGTCGAGCCGGCGACGTTCGGCCTGACGGCAACGCTGCAAAACAATCGCGTCGCCGTGGCCGGTAAACTGGAGCAGGCAAAGGTGCAGCCGGTTTCGATCACGGCCGACATCCCGCTCAACGTGGCCAGGATCGCGCGGGAGAAAAAATTCGACGAGAACACGCCGCTGACAGCGAAAGTGCAACTGCCGCGCAGCTCGGTGAATTTCGTCCGCCAATTCGTGCCGGGAATCGTGCAACTGGACGGCGACGCAGCGCTCGACGTGAACATTGACGGCACGATTGCCAGGCCGACCCTCAGCGGCAACGGCGACATCAGCATCAACGTCGCGCGGTTTGAAAATCCAACGCTTCCTTCGCTGACCAGTTTCAAATCACGCATCGTGTTTGATCATGACGTGCTCCGGCTCGACCGCTTCGACGGCGAGCTGGCCGGCGGGAAATTCAGTGCGGGCGGCCGCGTCGCTTTTCCGAAACTGACCGATCCGACGCTCGACGTGCAGTTAAAGGCGGACAGCGTGCTGGTCGCGCGAAACGACACGCTGACTGCGCGGGCTGACGCTAATGTTCGCGTCGATGGACCACTGACGGCAGCGACGGTGACAGGCAATGTTGCTCTGACCAACAGCCATCTATTAAAGAATCTCGATCTGATCCCGATTGGATTGCCCGGCCGACCCGCACCGCAGCCACCGGAAGACCGGCGGATGCTGACATTCCCGCAGCCGCCGCTGCGCGATTGGAAATTCGACGTGAAGATCACCACGAAAGATCCATTTCAGATTCGCGGAAATCTCGCGAGCGGTGGCGCGATCGTGAATCTGCATCTCGGCGGAACTGGCGTGCAACCGCTGGTCGAAGGCCAGGTGCGGCTGGACAAGGTGGAAGCGACGCTGCCGTTCAGCCGGCTAGAGATTCAATACGGTTATCTGCATTTCAATCCCGACGATCCGCTCAATCCCGGTATCGATCTGCACGGCACGTCGGTGATCCGCGATTACACGGTGCATGTTTACGTTTATGGCACGGCGAACCAGCCGGAAGCGGTCTTCACGAGCGAACCGCCGTTGCCGCAGGAGGAAATCATTTCATTACTCGCGACTGGAACGACGCGCGAAGAGCTGACCGGGAACAACAGCGTCCTCGCCGGGAAAGCGGCCATGCTGCTCTTCACGCAGCTATATCGAAAAATGTTTCATAAGAGTGGCGACGCGCCGCCGACGAACTCCGTCTTCAATCGATTGCAGGTCGACGTCGGCAATGTCGATCCGCGGACCGGCCAGCAAACTGCATCGGCGCGATTTAAAGCGAGCGAGCACTGGGTTCTGCTCGGCCAAATCGAAGTTGGCGGCGATTTCCGCGGGCAGGTGCAATACATCCTCCGTTTCCGATGAAGCGCGCCCTCGTCCTCCTCCTGATCTGTTGCGCTGCTGGACGCGCATTGGCCCAAAGCGGCGAACCGCCGCCGGCGCAGGAGCAGCGCGAACGCGAGCGAAATGTTCAAGCGAAACAGCAGGAGAAAGAGGCGCAGCACGCCGACGTGATCGATTTCCGCGGCAACCGCGCTTTCGATGAGAAGCGGCTGCGTTCCGAGCTGAAAGAGCAGATCACAACGATTAATCAGTACGGAATCACGACGGCTCGCGCAGACGACGCGGCGTTTTTCCTCGCGCTCTTTTATCGCAAGCAGGGCTACGCAAAAGTCGATGTGCGCTACAGCATCGAGCGGGGCAATCGTATCCTGCTCACGGTAGAGGAAGGGCCGCTCGTCACGCTCGGCCAGATCAATTTCGTCGGTAACCAGCACGAGCCGGCGGAGAAACTCTTCGATTTCGCGGTGGGTCCAACGCGAGAGCGTTACTCGAAAACGCAGAAGCAGTTGCCGTTCGTTGCCGCCGACGTGCAGGAGGGCGCCGATCTCGTGCACCGGCTCTATGTCGCGGAAGGATTCGTCAATGCGACGGTTGAATCGCCGATCTATCACTACGGCGGCGACGGCACACACGTCGACGTAACGCTGCCCATTACCGAAGGCCGGCAGTACATGTTCGGCACGATCAGCTTCAGTGGCGACACGATCTACGGGCCGGAAACATTGCGCGGGCAGATGCTCGACGTCGTCGATGCGCCCTACACCGACACCCGGCTGGCCGACATTCCGCGCCGCTTGCAAACCTATTTCAAAGCACGCGGCTACTACGACGTGAAGGTCGAGGCCAACGGCTCAGTCGAGACGGCCGAGAACGGCCGCGTGCCGGTGCATGTCAGTGTCCGCCCTGGGCCTTTGTATCATTTCGACGGCGTCCAGATTACCGGACTCAGGCGTCTGCGGCCGAGCGTAGTCGAGCGACGCTTCAGCAAGTTTCACGGTCAGGTCTACAGCCCGGAAGTAGTCGAGGAGCGCTTCCGCGAATTGATGCGAACGGGTTTGTTCACGCAGTTGCAGATCAAGCCGACACCGGTCGATGGCAACCTGCTGCGGCTCGATATTTCAGCGGAGGAAGCCAAGAGCAAGGAGGTCGGCTTCTCGCTCGGCTATGGCTCCTACGTCGGGCCAATCGTCGGCGCATCCTTTCGCGACCGCGATCTGTTTGGTTATGGGCGGCCGCTTACCACGTCGGTGGAATGGACCGGCCGCGGCTACAAAGGCGAAATCCTGTGGGACGACCCGTGGTTCCTCGACACCGACAACGAATTAAAGGCGCGACTCAGCGCGCTCACCTTCGATTTCGACGGCTACTCGAAATTTGAGTACGGCGGACGGATCGATCTTTCGCGCAAGTTCTCGAAGTTCTACCAGGCCGGCGTCGTGATCTCGTATCGCGAAGTGAAGTTGCAGAACATCGACATCGAGCAGCAGTTCGTCGGTCCACACAAATACACGATCGGTTCGGTCGGTTTGACGCACACGCTCGATTTGCGCGACAACAAAGTCCTGCCGAGTCGCGGCTGGATTTTCGACAACACGGTCGATCTTTCCGCGAACGCAATCGGCAGCGACTTCGATTTCATCCGCAGCACGGCGCGCGTGACCTATTTGCTTCCGTTCGCGCCGCCGGTTTCCGGCGCGACCGAAGTCACAACGAGTGGACAGCAGGCGCCGCTCAGCTGGTTCCAGCGTTCGTCACTCGCGTTCGGTGCACGCGTCGGGATCATTCATTCGCTCGATGGTGAAACGAGCCAGTCGTCCATCCCGATCGACGAGCGTTTTTTCAGCGGCGGCGCCACCACGGTGCGCAGCTTTGGCGAGCGCGATCTCGGTCCGCATGATCGTCACGGCTACCCGGTTGGCGGCGAGTTTTTCACCGTCTGGAACGTTGAATACACGTTTCCGCTCTACGGGGAATTACAGGGCGCGGTTTTCTTCGATGCCGGCAATCTGCTGCCCAGCTCTGAGGACCCGTTCAATGGCTTCAGCGCAAGCCTCGATGACATGCGTTACGCGATCGGCGCCGGGCTGCGCTACAAACTCCCGGTCGGTCCGATCCGGCTCGACTACGGCGTCAATCCTGATCGCCGGAAAGACGAAGACTTCGGAGCCTTTCACTTCAGCTTTGGCTTCGCATTCTGATTTCCAATTCTGTCATTCCGAGCGAAGTCGAGGAATCTTCGTGCGGTTCGAAGTACGCGAGGATGTCTCGGCTTCGCTCGACATGACATGCAAAGCGTTTTGAAAGATTGCACTTACCTGCTGCCGATTCGGCGTGCTGCATTCGATCCGGCAGAAGCTGAGGGCTTGCGTCGCTACTTTGAAGAACTCGTCGCCGCCGGCTGCGAACTCCTCGTGATCGATGGCTCGCCGGACGACGTTGTCGCACAGCACGATCGGCTCTGGTCAGGTGTGTGCCGTCATGAGCGCGTGGATCGGCAGCACGGTTATTTGAACGACAAAGTGAACGGCGTGCACACCGGTGTCGCGCTTGCCTCACATGAGAAAGTCATTCTGGCGGACGATGACATTCGCTACTCGGCAGCGAACGTCCGCGAAACCTGCGCGTTGCTCGAAACGTTTGACGTCGTAAGGCCGCAGAACTACCTGCGGCCGTTGCCGTGGTGGGCGCGGATGGAAGCGGCGCGGATGTTGATCAATCGCGCGACGCTTCGAACGGCCGATTATCCAGGCACGTGCGCATTTCGCCGCACGACGATGCTCGGCGTCGGTCATTACGATGGCGATGTGCTCTTCGACAACGAGGAAATCATTCGTCACTTCGCGAGTAGCGGCGCGTCGATCTGCTACGCGAACAACCTTTTCGTGCAGAAGCGACCGCCAAGTTTCCGGAAATGGCGCGAGCAAAGGCCGCGTCAGGCATACGAAGACTTTCCGTTGCGCACGAAGACAGCGATTTTCTTCCTGATTCCGTTTCTGCTGCTGGGGGCGGCTTTGATTGGCAAGTTCCTCGCCACATTGCTTGCCGTGGTCCTGATCTCGATCGCACTCGCATTCGTCGGACGCGCCCGTGGCGATGCCGCGAAGTTCTTTCCGGCATCGATTCCACTCCATGCGCCGCTCTGGATTCTTGAGCGCTCATTCAGCACCTACGCCGCGCTTTACTGGCTCGTCAGGCGCGGTGGTTATCCATTCGGTGACCAGCTCCTGACGAAAGGCGTCGGGCGCGACTGGTTCGCCGGACGCATGCGCGGTCATCCCGAACGCAGCGCAGCGAAGTGAGGGACCTCGCAAGCGTTCGAATCGGCGTCGAACGTAGTTTGCGAGATTGTTCGCTTCGCTCACAATGACAGCGTGAGTGACAAGCTCGGCGACATTCCTGCAGCAGAGTTTCGCAAACATCTGCACGAGGCCGCGGATTGGATTGCCGATTACCGCGAAAATATCGCGAGCTATCGCATTTCGCCGGAGACGAAGCCCGGCACGATCGCTGCGAAGTTGCCCGCCCAGGCGCCGGAACAAGGCGAGTCGC
>JBJMWW010000162.1:0-6381 GCA_045809945.1 Chthoniobacterales bacterium | reverse complement strand
CTGAAGAATCCGCCGCGCGTTAATACCGAAACCGCGGTCGATCAGGTTCAGGGCGCGATCTCGCTGATCAAAGACGGACTCAATGAAGTGCTCGACAAGGCGCCCGACGCGAAGAAGGAGCTTGCACCCGTTCAGGAAAAAGCGATCGCCGCACTGACCGATTATAAGAACTGGCTGCAGAACGATCTGCTCCCGCGGTCGAATGGCGATTTCCGCATCGGCGCCGACAAGTTCCGCAAGAAGCTCCGCTTCGCGCTCGCGAGCGACATGTCGATGGAAGATTTGATGAAAGCGGCGCGAGCCGACCTCGAGCAGACGCAGAAGGCGATCTACGAAACCGCGCTCCCGCTTTACAAAAAATATTCGCCGAATGCGGACGAAGCGACGCTCAACGACCACAAGAAAGTCACGCAGGCAGTGCTCGACAAACTGGCGGAACAGCGACCCAACGACAACACGATCGTCGACGACTGCAAGAAGGTGCTGAAAGAAGCAACCGACTTCGTGAAAGCTAAGAATCTCGTCACCGTGCCGAACGTTCCGGTCGACGTAATCGTCATGCCTGAATTCAAGCGCGGGCCCGCGGTCGCGTATTGCGATTCAGCGGGACCACTGGAGAAAAACGGCAGAACCTTTTTTGCCGTCGCGCCGACCCCGAAAGACTGGACGCCGGAGCGGAAGGAATCGTTTTTCAAAGAGTACAACAACTACATGGTGCACGATCTGGTCGTGCACGAGGCGATGCCCGGGCATTATTTGCAGCTCGCGCATTCGAATGAGTTTCATGCGCCAACCCTCGTTCGCGCGATTTTCCAAAGCGGCTCCTTCATTGAGGGCTGGGCCGTTTACACCGAACAAGTCATGGCCGAACAGGGCTTTGGCGGACCCGAGGTCAAAATGCAGCAGCTCAAGATGCGACTGCGCGTGATCTGCAACGCGATCATCGATCAATCGATCCACGCCGGGAACATGAGCGAGCAGGAAGCGATCTCATTTATGGAGAAGGAAGGTTTCCAGACCGAGGGCGAAGCAGTGGGAAAATGGAAACGTGCGCGACTCACGTCCTCACAACTTTCGACCTACTTCGTCGGGGTGACGGAACATCTCGCGATGCGCGAAGCGGCGAAACAACGCGACGGCGCAAGGTTCGATCTCAAAAAATATAACGACGCTGCGATTTCATTCGGGAGCCCGCCGGTGAAGTACGTGCGCGAGATGCTCGGACTCTAGCGCCGCTTCGTCGCGGCGGACTTGGCAAGATCGTCGAGCGTGAAGACGCGGCGCCGGCCGGTTTTGGTTTCCCGGCAAACCACTTCATACCAGCCCTGCATCCGCTCGACCCGGTACTGTTTGCCGCTGTAGCGAATCGGCTGGCGCGCAATCACGCGATGAATCACGCGCTCATAAGCTGAGCGCGGCCACTCGCGAACACGTCGCCGCTTCCAATCGAAGGCGCGCCCCGCATCGTCGTAGGCCTTTGGGCGCTCGGGGAAATCGAGAAGTGAACGCGCGTCGCCGGCAAAGATCTCTTCAATGTGGCGCAGGGTTTCACGATCGCTCAGTCGACGAATCTGTTTGCGAAACGGCTGCAACGTTTCGGCCGCGACCTGGCGCAGGCTCAGCAGGCGCCCATCGCGCGTTTTCCATTGTGCCGCGTTCGGGTCGCATGTGAATGGATCGTGCGCGAGCGAACCTGCGAGCACTCGCCAGCCTTTGCGCGATGAATGTTTGCGCAAGCTGAACCGGGCGAGCCGCGGAACGCCGCGCGCTTCGAGCTGATTCACGTCGTACGTCGGCCATGCGCGAGCAGTTTCGGCGGCGCCCGCGATAAATGCGCACGTCGCAAGCATCAACGCAGGGTCGGGCGTGAAGTCAGCGGTCACTTCGACGCGATTTGACCTAGGACGGACACCGATCGCCGTGCTTTTCCGATTCGCCGCGAGCAGGATCAAAGGCACCGGCAAAATGTGAGCGAGCAGATACCCAAACTGGCCTGCTGTGCCGGTGTCGCGCGAACGAAAGGACAAATTGTAATGCGTGCTGAATCCCTGCAGCCGCGTCGCGCGATCGCGGCGAACGGTCCAATAATCGAGTTCCTTTCGCAGGTAGCGAATTTGTTCCCAAAGCAGTCGGGTAGCGCGGAAACAACAGCCGGGCTCGAGCTCAACAATCGGCGTTGCGACCTCGATCACGCCCGTGTCGAAGTAGATCGCACCGCCGGCCGGCAACTGAAACGAGCGACCGGTACGCGGCAGCATTCGTTCGCGAATCATTCGCTGCGGGGTTCCGAAGATCCGCTCCGGTTTCCGGTGCGCATCGTTGACGAACAGCGAAAATTCCGCCTCCAGCCCAATCACTGCGCGCGGTGGCGCCCGATGTTCGCCTTCGCGCGTTGTGCGGCGCTTTGTCATTCGCTCAGCTCCGGCGGTGTGACAGCGGCAAAGCCAATGTCAATGTGCAGATGATCGTTGCCTCCGACGTATGGCCTGACATATACGTCGTCGCCGATTGACGCCGCCACGCGCGCATAACGCTCAATCGATTTCTCGTCGTTCAAGTAGGTGTCACCGACGCGGTAGATGTCGGCGGCGGTCCCCCATTGATGCATGGTTTGCAGGCGACTTAGCTGATGGGCTGGCGAGCGGTAGCCGCCATTCGCGCTCACAAAAACCGGTGCGCCCGCCTCGTTGCGGAACGACTCGAGCACTCGCGCGAGCAGAACGATCGAACACGGCACGTAATGCGGAAATTGTCGTAACTGGAGCGGCGCTTCGCGGGAATCAACCATCATCAGTTCAGCCAGGGTGAAATGTCGCGCAATGCGCCGTTCGCGGGCCGCCGGCCAGCTCGGCACTTCAAAGAAGAAACGCGGCAAACGATGGACGCTCCCGTTCTCAAACTGCACCTCCGCGCCGGGTTTCAGAATCGCGCGATGTTCATCATCGAGCTGCAGGCCATCGACCGCTTTCATGGTGCGGGTTGCTCGACAACAAAATCGAAGATCGCTTTCGAAATCTTGGCGACAGTTTCGCGCCGCTGGTCCGCGTCAGATTTCACCTCGGTCAGGATCGCGACGACGTACGGTTGCCGCTCAGGCACGTAAACGATGCCCGCGTCGTGGCAGGCGGTGGAAATCTCGCCGGTCTTGTGCGCCACCGTCACATGCGGAGGTAATTTCGCTGGAATCATCGAGTCGAATCGCTGTCGCAACAGAATCGCGATCGCGGCATCGCGGCTTGTTTTCGATAGAAACTCGCCTCGCAAAACGCCAAAGAGATCGACCAATCCTTGCGCGGTTGTTTCGTTATTCTGTCCAGCACCGAATGCCTTCTCGTCATCGACGCCGCGCTTTAGATCGACGCCGCTCACACCGGCCTGATGCAGCACATCGCGTGCGTAATCCACGGTCACAAAATCGAGCAGCAGATTCGTCGCTAAGTTGCTGCTGGAAGTGATCATTACGTCCGCGAGCTCGCTGATTTTCGCCGTGCGGCCGGTCAATTTGTAGAGCTGTGGATAACCGTCGGATTCCGAGTCGAGGCGGAAAGGGGTGCCGCCGACAGCACTGCGAAAACGGTTCCGGACATGCAGCGGATCGTCGGCTTGAAAACGCCCGTCATCGATCGCGCGGAAGACGGCGAGGAGAACAGCAACTTTGATTGTGCTCGCGGCGTGGAACGGCCGGTTACCGTTCAGCTGAAACTCGAAACCGCTTTCGTAATCCCGCACGGCCACTGCGACCGCGACCGTTTGCGCGTCCGCCGCGACTTTCTCGATCGCTTGGCCGAGTTCATCAGGGTTTTTCATCGCGCGGGCAGCTATTTACAACGCTGCTCACGCATCGCAAAATCGCCCGTGCCGAATGTCGCGACCTGGATCCGCCCAAAGGATGAACGGTTTTTCCGACACGCCTTCGCGCCGTGTGCCGAGGTCAAATTACACAACGGACTTACGATCCCGGTCGATCTCGACAAAATGGATGGTCTTCTGCTCAGCGGCGGTTCGGATGTCGCGCCCGAGTTCCTGCGACAACCAGTTCCTGATCCGTCAGTTATCAAAGAACCGGACGCGAAACGCGACGCGTGGGAGTTTGCTGCCGTCGAACAGGCGATCGAACGACGTTTGCCGATTCTCGCAATCTGCAAAGGCATGCAGCTCCTGAACGTCGCGCTCGGCGGCACGCTGCATCTCGATGTTCCGGGACACAACGCGCCCGAGATGAAGGACCACGACGTGCAGGAATTGCGTTTCGCGAACGGCGCGGAACACCGTTTCGAATGCGTGAACAGCTCGCATCACCAGGCTGTCGATCACCCGGCCGATGGCTTCGAAGTCGAAGCCTGGAGCGCAAAGGATGATGTCATCGAGCAGATGCGAATGCGCGATTATCCGTTCCTACTGGCGGTGCAGTATCATCCCGAGCGCGGCGAAAATTACGGCTCGCTCTTCGTCGATTTTGTCGATCACCTGAAACGCTGATGGCCACCCCGCAAAACACGATCGCAATCGTCTACGATTACGACCAGACGCTCAGTCCGAGTTACATGCAGGACGAGACGGTCTTTCCTGCGTTCGGAATCGACGGCGAAAAATTCTGGCGGCGTTGCTCCGAGCTGGTGCGCGATAACGGCTACGATAACGAGCTCGCTTACATGAAAGTGCTGCTCGACACGCTGGGCATGGACCGGCCGACGAACGAACAGCTCAAGTCCTTGGGTGCACGGCTCAATTTTTACAAAGGCCTGCCAGAGATGTTTGAGCAGTTCGCCAACGGATTGTTGACCGAAGAACACCTCGCCCATGACATCACGGTCGAGCATTACATCATCTCGTCCGGACTAAAGGTGCTGATCGACGGCAGTCGTCTCGCGCCGTTTGTGCGGGCAATTTTCGGCTGCGAATTTGACGAGGACGAGGAGGGACGAATCACGTTTCCGAAGCGCGTGATCAGTCACACCCAGAAGACGCAGTACCTTTTTCGCATCAACAAAGGGTTTCTCGATATGTCGCAGGACGTGAACGATCACATGGACGCCGAGATCCGTCCGATTCCGTTCCCGAACATGATCTACATCGGAGATGGGCCGACCGATGTGCCGTGCTTCACCGTCATGAAGAAGAACGGTGGACAGGCAATCGCGGTTTACAACGCCGATGATCCTCTGCGCGTCGGCTTCAAGAAATGCTATCAACTTTCGACGCACGCCGACCGGGTGAAACACATCGCGCCGGCTGATTACCGCCAGGGCACGCACCTGCGAATGTTAGTGGACGAGATGGTGCGCGAGACGGCGAATCGCATCGTAGCCGAGCGTCGCACCGCCATCGAGACCGGCACCGTGCGCGCGCCGAAGCACTGACGAACAGGCGATGCGGTCAGCCTGAGCGAAGCGAAGGACCTCACAAGCGTCCGAAATAGCTACACCTCCTGAACGCTTGCGAGGTCCCTCGCCGTCTGCGCGGCTCGGGATGACCGCCTTTACACCCCGCGCTGCGTCGGCGGCCAGATGAACTTGTGCATCTGGAGCTGGAAACGAACCGGCAATTTGTCTTCGACAATCCAATCGACGATCTGCTGCGGCTCGATCCGGCCGAAGATGGGCGAGAACAGGACGGCGCGAACACGTGACGCGAGATCGAAGCGACGCAGTTGTTCGCGCGACCATTCGTAATCTTCGCGCGACCCGATCACGAATTTCACTTCATCGCGTTCGCTCAATTGCTCGATGTTCTCGAAGCGATTGCGTCCGACCTCGCCGCTGCCGGGCGTTTTCAAATCCATGATTCGATGCACGCGCCGATCGACCAGCGAAATGTCATGCGCGCCGCTCGTCTCGAGCAGGACGGTGTGGCCCGCGTCGCACAATGTCGCCATCAACGGCAGCACGTTTTTCTGCAGCAGCGGCTCACCGCCCGTGATTTCAACCAGCGGGCAATCGAACGATTCCACCGCGCTGACGATTTCGGACAGCGTTTGCTTCCTGCCTTCATAGAAGGCGTACTCGGTGTCGCAGTAGCTGCAGCGCAGGTCGCAAAACGTCAGCCGGACGAAAACGCAGCGCTCCCCCGCCCACGTGCTTTCGCCCTGAATTGAAACGTAGATTTCGTTAACCGTCAGGGTCTTCTCCGCGGTGGCAGTTGCTTGCGTCATCGACGGTTATAAGGATGAACGTCATGCCGGATCGCGTCGAACAGCTTTTCCGTCGCTGCCGGGAAGAAAACCGCGCGGCATTCATCCCCTACATTTGCGCGGGTGATCCAACGCTGGCGGCGACAGTCGACATCGCGCTCGAGTTGGAACGCGCCGGTGCCGACCTGCTCGAACTCGGCGTTCCTTTTTCCGACCCGCTGGCCGACGGCATCGTCAATCAACTTGCCGCG
>JBJMWW010000161.1:0-38458 GCA_045809945.1 Chthoniobacterales bacterium | reverse complement strand
GTGACGCTCGTTCCGATTTCCGCGCAATGAAATTTCGAACTCCTGCTCATGCTCGTAATCGTGCTCCTAATCGAATGATCGCGAGCAGGAGTAAGAGGCAGATCAGACCAACCAACGAACCAACATGAAAACCAACACCATCGCAGTTATCGCAAGCGCGGCATTGCTTCCGCTCGCCGCTTTTGCCCAACCACAAGCCGCAGCGCCCGCTCCACCGGCGCCACCCGCCGCACCGGGATCGCCAGCTACGCCTGCGATTCCGCCGGTCCCCCCGAATCCACATCACAACCGGCCGGCGATGCAGCCTTACACCTGGCTGGGGCTCGAGACGTCGGAAGTTCCCCGCGTCGTAAGCGAACAACTCGGCTTCGCCAAAGGCTTCGGCCTCGTCGTCGATTACGTCGTGCCGAATGGCCCGTCCGCGCAGGCAGGAGTCCAGCAAAACGACATTATCAGAATGTTGAACGACCAGATCCTGATGAATCCGAGCCAGCTCTCGAAGCTGGTCCGCAGTTTCAATGAAGGCGATACCGTCACGCTTACCATCCTGCGCAAAGGCCAGGAGCAGAAAATGCAGGTGAAACTCGCGAAGCACGAGAGTCGTGACGCGTTTTACGGCGATCACGGCTCAGACTTCGGTATGATCGGGCCCGACATCGAGGAGACGAAAGCGCAGATGGCGGCGATGAAAGAGCAGATGAAAGATCAGCTCTCGGAGATGAAGGAGCGGATCAAAGAGCAGACGAAGGATGCGCTGGCCAATGTCGACTTCGGCGCGATCCGCGACACGGTGCGGGAAGCGAAAAGGCAGGCGCAACGCGCTTCACAGGATGCGCGGCGCCAGGCGCGTGAGCTGCGCATTAATTCCAAGGACGGGAACGCGATGCACTCGACGAAGATCGATCTGGGCAAAGCGCAGGTCGTTTATTCCGACGACAAAGGCGAGATGCGCCTCGAAATGGCGAACGGCAAGAAAATGCTGACGGCGAAGGATCCTCAGGGCCGGCTGCTTTTCAGCGGACCGGTCGATACGAAAGAAGAGCAGGACAAAATGCCGGCTGACGTGCGCGAGCGCTATTCCAAGATGGAGACGAGTGAACTGGGCGGCGGCAATGACGGAACGACCTTCAGCTTCACGACAAAGGGTGATGCTGACGATGAAGACAACGACAACGACGCCGATGACGAGGATGACAACGACAGCGATGACGACGATGGCGGTGCCGCGTCTGTCGAGCAGGTAAATTACTGCCCGCCGTGCGGCGAGCGGAGCATCGAAGCAAGCGTGCTCTAACGCGGCACTTGCTCGACGAGCAAGTGACACAGGGATGTGTCCGCCGGGGTCTTAACCTCGGCTTTCGGCAGTGCGCGCTGAGCGCCGCCCGGCGGACCAAATCCTCTGCCCGAGCGTTTTGTAGAACGCTTCGGATGAGTTGGCGACTCGTGCCTGCCTTTTACTCAGTGCGGAGCGCGACGAGCGGATCGACGCGAGCGGCCCGTCGCGCGGGGATGTAGCACGCGAGCAACGCGACGACGGCGAGGAGAATCGCGATGAAGGAAAAGGTCACAGGATCGTTCGGGCTCATGCCGTAAAGAAGCGCAGTGAGGAATCGCGTGACGCCAAACGCGGCAAGCAGTCCGATGAACAGCCCTATGACTGCGAGGAACATGCCCTGTCGCACAATTAAGCCGCGCACGTCGCGGCCCTGCGCGCCGAGTGCCATGCGCAAGCCGATCTCCCGCGTGCGCCCGACCACGACGTGCGACATCACGCCATAGATTCCAACTGCGGCGAGGACGAGCGCGAGGACACCGAAACTGCCGAGCGCAATCGCGGCCATGCGCGCTGGAAACAACGAAGTCCCCATGTGCTGCCGCAGTGTTTTCATGCTGTAGACCGAGATGGACGGGTCGAGCTCCTGGACGAGCTTGCGCAGATCGCTCAAGACGGCGCGCGGATCACCGTGAGTGCGCACGATCAGGGTGACGGCGCCGTTGTAATCACGGTAGAGCGGCGTGTAAACAGCCGGCTTCGGGTCTTCGCCTAACGAGTTGTATTTCCCGGCCGGAACAACTCCGATGATCTCGAAAAACGGATCGGTCGGTCCATGCCAATTGAAACGGCGACCGATCGGGTCGGCGCCTTTCAAGAACTTCTTAGCGAAAGTCTCATTCACGATCGCGACGCGGTTCTCCTTCTTATTTTCGTCGTCGCGAAAATCGCGCCCGCGCAGCGCCATTCCCATGACGTCGAAATATCCGGGCGTGCCTTCGTACGGGATCGCCATCGGCAAAGTGCTCGCGCCTTTGAACTCCGAGCCTTCGATGTAGATCGTGTTGCTGTTGTAGTTGAGGCCGAGCGGAAGGTTATCTGTGAGCGCGGCGTTCTCGATTTGCGGCAATGCTTTTGCGCGATCGAGGACCTGCCGTTGGAAGGCGCGGCCGCGTTCTTCGTTGTAACCCTGCAGGCTGACGTCGAAGGAGATCGAGACCGCATTCTCCGGATTGAAGCCGGGCCGCATCTTCTGCGCGGCTTGCAGGCTGCGAACGATCAAGCCCGCGCTGATGAGCAACAGTAACGAGAGGCTGACTTGCGCGACGACCAGTGTGTTGCGCAGACGCGAGCGGCGGAAACCAGCCATGGAAGCTTCATCTTTCAACGCCGGCACAAGCTCTGGCTTCGACGATTGCAGCGCGGGGATGAGGCTGAAAAGAATGCCGGTCGCGATGGAAAGGACGAGCGTGAAAGCGAGCACGCGCCAATCGGTGCGTAGATCAAAGAGCAAGGCCACGTCGCTCGGCAGTTGGATATTCCGGACTGCGGTGTTGATGAAGGCCGCGAGCAAGACGCCGGCCGCGCCACCGCTGAGCGAAATCAGGATACTTTCCGTGAGGAGCTGCCTAACGAGTCGGCGACGGCTTGCGCCGATCGCGAGCCGCAGCGCGATTTCCTTGCGCCGCTCCGTGGCGCGCGTGAGCAACAGGCTGGCGAGATTCACGCAAGCGAGCAGGAGCACAAGGCCGCCGACGGCCGCGAGTACGCCGGTGAATGCGAAGACCGCATTTTGGATGTCAGGTATGAACAAGCCGGCTTTCCCAAAACGAATGCCGCGGCCGACGTCCTCCGGATAGTCCTTTGCCAGTTGGGCGGTGATCGTCTCAAGCTCCGCCTTTGCCTGCGCTGGCGACACGCCAGGTTTTAGCCGGCCGAGGGTAAAGAGATTGTCGCTGCCACGTCGGTCGAGCCACTGCGAGCCAGGCTCAATCGTCGCCGTCATCATCACCGGGATGAACATCTCCGGATCGTAGGCCACCTCAGTTCCGATGAAGCCTTTCGGTGAGACACCGACGATGGTGAACGGCCGGCTGTTGAACTGCACCGTCTTGCCGACGATCGCCGGATCTCCACCGAAGCGGCGTTGCCAGCAATTGTAGCTCAGGACGGCGACGGGATGGGAATCGGGCGTCTGATCTTCCTCCGGCAAAAACGCGCGACCGAGCGCCGGCTTCACTCCAAGGACGTCGAAGTAATTTCCCGAGACCTGATAACCCCAGACCCTATTGCTGGCGTTGTTGACTGTTAAGCTGCTGACGACAACGCGATAGACCAACATACCGGAGAAGACGGTGTTGCGGTCGCGATAGTCTTTGTAGTTCGGATACGACTCAAGCCCCAGGACCTCACCGTTATTCGAAGTGCTGTAGAGCTCGATGAGCTGCGACGGCTCTTTCACAACTGCGACCGGCCGCAGCAGAACCGTATCGACCAGGCTGAAGATCGATGTGTTCGCCCCGATGCCGAGCGCCATGGAAGCGATGGCGATCACGGCGAATCCGGGCCGTTTCACCAACTGGCGAAACCCGAAGCGCAAATCGGCGAGCAGTGTTTCCACTCATTTGAGATGCGGGACGGCTCTCGAACGGATTCAGAAAAAGTCAGATCGGCACTTCGGTCGTCGCGATCGCCTCCTGTGACATCCTCACTGGCGACTGCGAGGTCCCTCGCTCGGCTCGGGATGACGAGAGTTTACTCTTCGCGCAACGCGACGATCGGATCGACACGCGTCGCGCGGCGCGCCGGCACGCAGCAGGCAATCAACGCGACGACGGAGAGCGCAATGACGGCGCAAAAGGCTGCGGGAATATCGGGCGGGTGGACATTGTAGAGGAGCGAAACTACGAGGCGACCCATGGCCAGCGTAGCAATGAGGCCGGCACCGATGCCAATTCCGATGAGTGCCATCCCGTGACCGATGACCAGTTTGAAAATGTTCGCGCGCGCCGCGCCAAGCGCGAGCCGAATGCCGAGCTCGCGTGTGCGCTGCGTTACGGTGAGCGCCATCACTCCGTACAATCCAACGCTCGCCAGAATGAGTGCGAGCAATGCAAAGGCGGCGAGTAGCGCCATCAGCAAACGACGAGTGGCCAGACTTGCAGCCACTGCCTGTTCCATGGTCGTCACTTTGCCGATAGGCTGATCCTCATCGAGCGCCTGCACCTCGCGCTTCACTGCGGCGACGAGAGGACCGACCTCCGCCAGGTTGGTCCGGATGTGAAGATTGTTGCTGCCTTGCGGATCCTGCGGCGCGTACAAGTACTCCTGCACCATCTTGAGCTTCTCGGAATTGTCTTCGCCCGGCGCGTCGTTGCGTGTCCGTGGGACGACGCCAATGATCGTCATCGGCGGCGCGTCATGCTCCTCCGTCTGGTTATCATCGATATGCAAGCCGACCGGATCCTTCCCGGGGAAGAATTTCTGCGCGAACGACTCGTCGATAATGATCGAGCGCGAGTGGCCTTTTTCTCCAGGCAAATCTTCCGGTCCGAAACCGCGCCCGCGCAGTATCGGCATTCCCATTACCTTGAAGTAATCGGCTGAGACCGGGCTCACTTCCGCCGAAGGCTCCTGTCCAGGCGGCGTGGGCGGAGCGCCCGTCACGTGGAAGTAGCTGTCCCATTCGTTATCGTCGAAGGGGCTATTCGCGCTGACCGCGGCGGCTTCGACGCCGGGTAATGTCTGAACGCGATCGAGCAATTCTTTCCAGAAAGCCGCCTGTTTATCCGAGGTGCCATACTTTGCGTCGGGCAGCGAGATGACAACGTTAACGACGCCGCGCGGATTAAAGCCGAGCGGCTCGTTTTGCGCTGCCCAGAAACTTTTCAGGGTCAATCCCGCGCCCCCGAGCAACAGAATGGCAAGCGCGACCTGTACGATAACGAGAGCGGAACGCGCGCGTTGTCTTGCCGCGCTATCGCTCCCTCCGCGACCGCCCACTTCGTGTAATTGGAGCGAGAGAGAAGCGGTCCGCGAAATACGCCAGGCCGGCCAGACGCCGACCAGAATCCCGGCGGCGATGGCCGCGAATCCAGTGAAACAGAGCGCGCGCCAGTCAATCGCGGTTTCGTGGAATCGCGGCACTTCCGGAGGTGTGAGGGCGAGGATTGCGTCGAGGCTCCAACCGGTGAGGAGCACACCCATCGCGCCACCGATCACCGCGAGAATCGTGCTTTCGACCAACAGCTGACGCGCCAATCGCCACCGGCTCGCGCCGAGCGCGGCACGCACGGCGATTTCTTTTCCGCGGGCCAGCGCGCGCGCAAGCTCGAGGTTAGCGACGTTGGCGCAGGCGATCAGCAGGACGCACCCAACCGCTGCCATTAACAAACGAAGGCTGCCGCGATAATCACCGACTGTCGCTTCGTACAACCGTCGTGTGGTGACCCGACGGCCAGTGTTGGTTTCGGGATATTTTTTCTCGAGATCGAGCGCGATGGCATCGAGATCGGCACGCGCTTGTTCGAGCGTGACGCCCGGTTTGAGCCGGGCGAGCGCGGAAAAGCCGGGATGATTCCCGCGGTTTTCTACCCCGGGCCGCGGCAGAACTTCGGCCAGCGGCAGGATCACGTCCGGATTACGGCCAAAGCTCACACTACCCGGGAAAACGCCGACAATTTCGCGCGGTAAACCATCAATCACCGCGCGCTGTCCGAGAACCGACGGTGAGCCGCCGAAGCGCTGCTGCCACAACCGCTCGCCGATTAACGCGACGTCCGGCGCATGCGGCACATCGTCGCCTGCGTTCAGGTCGCGGCCGATCCGCGGTTTGAGGCCGAGGACGGTGAGGAAATTTGCGCTCGAACGTATTCCGCGGATCCGCTCCGGCGTGCCGGCGCCGTTGCTCGGCGCGAAATTCAGACCTTCGCGCCTGACGAGTGCGATGTCGGTAAAGCTGCGTTGTGCAGTTCGCCAGTCACGCCAGTTCGGCACACTGACGGATCCGCGCTCGAACGTGTTCGAACGTTCGCGCAGTTCGATCAGGTTCTCCGCTTGCGGATACGGCAGAGGCCGGAGCAGAACGGCATTGACGACGCTGAAGATCGCGGTGTTCGCACCGATCCCGAGCGCGAGGGCAAAGATCGCAATGATCGTGAAGCTCGGATGCTTGAGGAGCTGGCGAACTGCGTAACGAATGTCGCTCATCATAACAGGTCACTCATAGCGTAACGCGATAACCGGATTCACCTTCGTGGCGCGTCGCGCGGGGATGTAGCAGGCGAGCAGCGCTATCAGGCCGAGGAGCAGCGCGAGAGCGATATAGGTGATCGGGTCGGCAGCGCTGATTCCATAAAGCAGCGTGCTCAGCATCCGGGTAGCAGCGAGCGCGGCGATCACGCCGACTGTGAGGCCGGTAAGTGCGACGGTAATTCCTTGGCGCACGACCATTCGAAGCACATCAGCCGCGGTCGCGCCGAGGGCCATGCGGACGCCGATCTCATGCGTTCGTTGTGTTACAGAGTAGGCGATAACTCCGTAGATACCGACCGCCGCGAGGAGCAGTGCGACTATCGCGAGCACCGCGATCAGCGTGGTGTTGAACCGGGGCCGCGCGATTGACTGTGCGAGAACCTCTTCGGCCGTTCGGACGTTGTAGAGAGCCTGCTGCGGATCGAGCGCGTGCACTTCCTGCCGCAATGTGTTTGTCATGGCGACCGGATCACCCGCGGTGCGGAGCACGACCGTCAGCGCATTCCGAGGATTTTGCCGATATGATCCGTAAACCTGCGCGTACGGCTCGGTATTCAATGCGACCCCGCGAACGTCGCCCACGATGCCGATGACAGTCAGCCAGCGAACATCTTTCGCAGTGGGATCGCCGAATGTGATCCGCTTGCCGATCGGATCTTCATTGTGAAAGTACTTCTTCGCCAGGGCTTCGCTGATCACGACAACGCCGGGGTCATCATATCGCTCGCGATCATCCAGCAGCCGGCCTTTGAGCAGTGGAATACCGAGTTTACGAAAATACGCGGCGCTTACGGTGCGCGATTCCGCGTCGGGTTGACGCTCAGTGCGCGCTGGCATGTGGCCCTCGACAAAGAAACCGAGATAGCTACTGCCGCCCGCGAGCGGCAGCGATTCGGTCAACGCGACGTTTTGCACGCCGGCCTGCGCCGCGAGTCGCGTCAGCAGTTGATCATAGAAATTCACGACCTGTTGGTTTTCGCCATATTTGGCGGTGGGCAGCGCCAATTGTGCAGTCAACAGGTGATCGGGGTTAAATCCGGGATTCACTTGCTGGAGTCGGACGAAGCTGCGGATCAAGAGACCTGCGCTGACAAGAAGGACAAGCGAGAGCGCGATCTCGGCGACGGCGAGCGCATTCCGAAGCTGTCTGCCGCGCGCGCTTTCGGCGGAGCCACGTCCACCTTCTTTCAATGTGTCATTGAGTTGCGGCTTCGATAACGACAGAGCCGGCGCGAGACCGAAAAACACGCCGGTAATCACCGACACGAGGAGCGTAAAACCGAGCACCTCACGGTCGATGCCGATGGAATCGAGGCGTGGAATATTTTTCGGACCCAGCGCGAGCAACGCATCAATTCCCCAGAAGGCGAAGACGAGTCCGCACGCGCCGCCGATGAGCGACAGCAGTACATTCTCGGTCAGCAACTGCCGGACAACGCGCATTCGCGAAGCTCCCAGGGCCGAGCGGATCGCAATCTCCCGGCGGCGTGAACTGGCGCGAGCGAGGAGGAGATTGGCGACGTTCGCGCAGGCAATGAGAAGGAGGAAACTGACGGCACCGAGCAAAACGAGGAGGGCGGACCGAACGTCACCGGTGATCGTTTCATGCAACGGCTGAACGATCACGTGCCAGCCGTCGTTCGTGTCGGGATATTGCTGCTCGAGTCGCGCGGCGATGTTGCTCAACTCGGACTGCGCGCTGCTCAACGTGACGCCTGGCTTTAACCGCGCGACCGTGCTCAGGAAATCCCCGCGCCGCGACTTCTGCATTTGCTCGGAGACTGGAAGCGGAATCCACATCTGCAGGCGGTCCCGCTCGCCCGCGACCGGATCTTGAAACGACGGCGGCAGAATTCCGACGACGGTATACTGACTGACGCCGAGCGTTATTTGCTGGCCGAGAATCTTTTTATCGCCGCCGAATCGCCGTTGCCAGAGTGCGTGGCTCAACAGCACCACGCGGTTTTTGCCCGGCGCGTTTTCCTCCGGCAGAAACTTTCGGCCGAGCATCGGCTCTGCTCCGAGGACCGAAAACAAATCACCGACGCTCATTCCAGCGGGGATGCGTTCCGGTTCGCCCTCCGTGCCGCCAAGCGTCATGGTTGACGAAACGAATCCGGCCATGCCGGCAAAGCTTTGCGCCTGTTCGCGCCAGTCGTTGAAATCGGGATAGGAGGCGACCTCCTTCGGAATTTCATTTTTCGGATTGCTGCCCCAGATCCAGACAAGCTGCTGTGGCGCGCGATACGGCAACGGACGGAGCAAAACGGCGTTGACCACGCTGAAGATTGCGGTGTTTGCGCCGATGCCGAGCGCGAGTGCGAGTATCGCGATGATGGTAAAACTGGGATGCTTGATCAGTTGCCGAATTGCGTAGCGGATATCGTTCATGGGTGTGTTACTCCGCGCGTAAGGCAATCACCGGATCGACGCTGGCCGCTCGCCGGGCCGGCAGCCAGGCGGCGATGAAGGCAACGGCCGAGATCAATACGACAATGGCAGCGAAGGTGAGTGGATCGTTCGCGCTCACTCCGAATAACAGGCTGCTCAAAAGTCGCGTCGCCGCAAAAGCCCCGGCGACACCAATGACCACGCTGATCGCGACGAGCGTCATCGCCTGGCCGACGACCAGCCGGAAGATGTTCGACTTGGCCGCACCGAGCGCGATGCGAATGCCAATTTCGTTTGTTCGTTGCGCGACGGAGTAGGCCATGACGCCGTAAATGCCGATCGCGGTGAGGAGAAGCGCGGTGCCGGCGAAGATCGAGAGGAGCAGCGCGTTGAAGCGTGGACGCGCCAGCGAACGCGAGACGTATTCGTCGAACACCTTCACATTGGTCAGAGGAATGGCGGGATCGATTGCGCTCAGCTCTTTGCGAATGGCGGACGTGAGCGCGCTCGGATTGGACACGCTCGTGCGCAACACAAGCGACATGATACCAAACGGAATCTGCGTGCGCGGCAGATACATCTCGGGCGAATCTTCATTCCGCAAAGAGAGATGTTTGACGTTGCCCACGACTCCGACGATCTCGCGCATTTTCTCCGGCCCTTCGGCACTGAAGCCCGGCTGAATCCGTTTACCGACAGCGTTTTCGCCCGGGAAATATTTCTGCGCGAATCGCTCGTTGACGAGAACGACGGGCGCGGATTTGAACTGATCGCGTTCATCGAAAACGCGGCCGGCACGCAGCGGAATGCCGGCGGTTTTGAAGTAGTCAGTTCCGATGATGCGGACCGGCGCGCCGGGTCGCTGACCTTCAGGCAACGGATGATCGGCGTTGTCGAAGGAAGTGACCATGTTGCTGCCGCTGAGCGGCAACGGGATGATCGCGCTGGCTGATTCCACGCCGGGCAATGTGCGGACGCGCTGAAGCAATTGATCGTAGAACGCGGTTACATCTTCGTTTTTCGGATAGGCGGCATCTGGGAGCGAAATGCGGGCAGTGAGCAGCCGCTCGGTGCGAATGCCCATTTGGACGTGCCCGAGACGATCGAAGCTTTGAATGAGAAGTCCGGCGCAAACGAGGAGGACGAGGGCGAGCGCGACTTCTGCGACGACAAGGCCGTTGCGCAAACGGCCTTTGTTTTCCCCGCCGCCGCCGGTTCGCCTGCCGGCCTTGAGCGAACTGTTGAGATCGACATGTGAAGCCTGCCACGCCGGCACGAGTCCGAAGACGACGCCCGTAATTAAGGAAACGAGGAGCGTGAAGAGGAGCACCGCGCTGTCGAGCTGGATGTTGCTGATGCGCGGAATGTTTTGCGGCACCGCCCGGATGAGCTGATCCGTGCCCCATTCCGCGACGAGGAGGCCGAGCAGCCCTCCAATCGCAGCGAGGAGCACACTCTCCGTGAGCAACTGACGAATGATGCGAGCCCGACTCGCACCGACGGCAGCGCGTAATGCAATTTCCTTTCCACGCACTGAGGCACGCGCGAGCAGGAGGTTGGCGACGTTGGCGTTCGCGATCAACAACACGCAGACGACGGCACCGAACAGAACGTAAAGTGCGGTGCGAACATCGCCGACCAGCTCTTCGCGTAGCGGCTTCAACAGGACGCCGAAGTGGGTGTTCGAATCCGGGTATTGCTGTTGCAGATGTGAGGCAATGGCACCGAGATCGGCCTGACCCTGCTCGATCGTCACGCCTGGTTTGAGACGGCCGACGGCTTCGAGACTGTGATTGCCACGCTCCTGAGTTTGCGGTTTCGAATCGGGCGGCGAGCCGTCCGGAATCGTCGCGTCTTCCGCAATCGTGATATAGAAATCAACCGGATCGGCCTGGATCGGGAACTGGAATCCCTGCGGCATCACCCCGATGACGGTGTAGTGACGCCGGTCGAGATCGATCGTGCGCCCAACGACGTTTTTGTCGCCGCCAAATTCTTTGCGCCAGAAATCGTAACTGATCACAACCTTGAACCCACCCGGCCCGCCGCCGCCGAGTTCGTCCTCGCGGTTGAATCCGCGACCGATCATCGGTTGCACGCCGAGAACGTCGAAGAATTCCGCGCTCACCTTAGTTGCTGCGGTACTGGACGCGCCGCCGTCACCGGTCAGGGCGATGGAGCGTGTCCGATAGAGTGCGGCCGAGGAAAAGCTGCGATTTTGTTCCCGGAAATCGAAGAAGTCGGGGTAGGAGAGCGAGCCAAGGTCGGTTCGATCCTTCTGGCGCGTATCGGTCATGCCGACGGCGACGAGCTGTTGCGGTTGCGGGAAGGGGAGCGGCTTGAGGAGGAGCGCGTTGACGACGCTAAAGATCGCGGTGTTCGCGCCGATGCCGATCGCGAGTGTAAGCACGGCGATGATGGTGAAGCCGGGGTTCTTGAGGAGTTGTCGGATGCCGAATCGAATGTCGCTTAGCATAAACTTTTATTCTGTGCGGAGTGCCTGGATTGGATCGATGAGGGTTGCGCGCCGTGCGGGGAAGAAGCAGGCGAGGAGCGCGACGACGGTGAGAAGGATTGCGGTCGACCCGAGCAGCAGCGGATTGTAGGGCGAGACTTGATAAAGCTGGGCCGCTAGAATTTGCCCGCTGACGACTGCGATCACGAGCCCAACAGCGAGGCCGGCGACGACAGGCGACATTCCCTGGCGCACGACAAGTCGCAGCACATCGCGCGTTTGTGCTCCAAGCGCCATGCGTAGACCGATTTCGCCGGTGCGTTGCTCGACGCTGTAAGCGACCGCGCCGTAAATTCCGATACTGGCGAGCAGCACCGCGACGGCCGCAAAAATTCCGAGCAGCCACGTCATCAATCGGGTCTCGCCCAGCGCCTGGGCGACGATTTCGCTCATCGATTGCGGTAGCGCGATCGCAAGAGTTGGATCGACCGTCGCAAGGGCCGAGCGAACGAGCTTCGTTACCGTATCGACTGGTAGTCGGCTTCGGACATCGATACTGAGAAACGAAAAGCTTTGCTGAGCCCAAGGCCGATAAAGTTCAACGTCATCCGGCTGCGACACTTTGCGCAAGCGTACGTCGCCGACGATGCCCACGATCTCCGCTGGCGTGCTGTCGATACCGATCAGGAGCGTTTTGCCGAGAGAATTTTCCTGGCCGAAAATTTTCTTTGCGCCGCTTTCGCTGATGATAATCACATTGGGCCGGTCAGGTGTGTCGTGCTCGTTGAACTCGCGACCAGCGAGCAGCGGGATGGCCCACGTTCTGAAATAATTAGCAGCGACGTTGTGGAACGCGGCCGCGGCGCGTTTGTCGATCGGGAGAATCTCGCCGTCCGGTCGCGTGTAGATGGTGTTGTTGCCGCCTTGCGAAAGGAGCGGAATGTCCGCGCAAAGTGTCGCGCTCTCGACGCCGGCAACGCTGCGCAGGGCGTCGATCGTGCGCTCGGCAAAGCGCTGGCGCGCGCCAGGATCGGTGTAGCGCGGATCAGGCAGAGTGACGAAGCCGATCCACAGATTTTCGGCGCGATAGCCAATGTTCTGTCGGTTCAGCCGCACGAAACTCGTGATGAGCAACGCTGCGCCGGTGAGTAGCGTCACCGACAATGCGACCTGTGCGCCGATGAGAATTTTGCGGAAGCGCATTTGTTGCGCGCTGCCGCTCGAGCCGCGGCCACCTTCCTTCAGCCCAGTCACCAGATCGCCGCGCGAGCTTTGCAATGCCGGATAAAATCCCATCGCTGCACCGCTGAAGAGTGAGAGGGCGATGGCGAGGCCCAGCATTGGAAGCGACAGCTCGACGCTAGTCGCCGGATCGAAAGGCAAAAAGTTCGCGGCCATTTTCGGCACGAGCGGAACGAGTTGCCAGGCAACGAATGAGCCGATGAGACCGGCAAACAAACTCACCAGCAAGCTCTCGAAGACAAACAAGCGCACGATGCTTCCGCGCGATGCGCCGATCGCCATCCGCAACGCAATTTCGCGACGACGTCCGGTGAAGCGGACGAGCAGCAAATTTGCGACGTTGCTGCACGCGATGAGCAACACGAATGCGACCGCAGCAAGCAGTGTCGCGAATGCCGGTCGCAAATTTCCAGTCGTGTCTTCCGACAGCGTCTTCAGCGTCATCACGGACGAGACGTCGAGCTTGCCGGGATAACGTGCCCGGTAGCTTTGCTCGAGCGAAGGCAACGCGGCGCGTGCCTGGCCGATCGTCATTCCCGGTTTCAAGCGGCCGACGACGCGCAAGAAACCGGAGCCGCGCATAATCCGCTCGTAGGAAAGTCCCGCGATCTCGAACGGCTTCGTCGTCCAGACTTCCGCCGTCGGACCGACCCAGGAAAACGGAAGATCCGGCAGAACGCCGACGATCGTGTGCGATGCACCATTCAAGTTAATGCCGCGGCCGATCACGTTTGCGTCGCTGCCGAGTCGATTGCGCCAGAAGCTTTCCGTCACCATCGCGACGTTCGCTGTTTCCTCCTCCTCCGGCAGAAAGTTGCGCCCGCGAATCGGGTGAACGCCAAGGACATCAAAGTAATTCGACGTCACCTGTCCGCCGAAAATCTGCACCGCGTCGCCCAATCCTGTGAGGGTGAAGGCGGAAATGTTTTCCGCCCCAAAGCCGTCGAAGATCGTCTGGCTGTCGCGATAATGCTGAAACCGCGGCACCGAGACTGCCAGCTCGAGTAAATTCCGCTCGCGCGCGTTCGAGTACATATGCACGAGACGGTCCGGTTCTTTGAAGGGAAGCGGCCGCAGAAACAGATCGTTGATCAAACTGAAGATCGCGGTGTTCAGCCCGATCCCGATCGCGAGTGTGACCACTGCGAGTGCGGTGAAGGCGGGCGATTGCCGCAGTTTGCGAAAAGCAAAACGCAGATGGTTCATTCGGCGCGCAGGGCCTCGATCGGGTTAACTGACATAGCGCGACGAGCCGGAAGCATGCAGGCGATGAGCGAGACCGCGCTCATGATGAAGGCGGTGGCCAAGAGAGTGGCGAGATGAAACGCCGGCACGCCGAAGAGCACGCTCTGAATCGCGCGTCCGGCGAGCCACGCTCCAAGTAGGCCGAGGAGCGTTCCTGCGATCAACAAACGGATTCCGATCTTTAGAAATTGCGCGCCGATCTGTCCGCGCTGCGCACCGACTGCCATGCGAATGCCGATCTCGCGAGTCCTCTGGGCAACGGCGTAACTCAGAACGCCGTACGTTCCAATACTTGCGAGGAGAAGCGCGACCCCCGCGAAAATTCCCGCGAGCAACGCCGGGGATCGGCGCGTGACAAGACTGTCCGCGACCCGTGTATCCATCGACCGGATGTTATCAATCGCCAGGTTCGGATCAGTGGCACGGACCAGTTTGCGCAGTGTCTCGGCGAACGCGTCGGGGCGCTGCTTTGTGCGCGTGACCACAAAATAATAGGAGTTCTCCCGATAAGCGAACGGCAGGTAAACCGCGCCCTGGCCTTGCCGCTCGGTCAGCGCCGCCTGTTTCACCGAGCCGACAACACCGACAATCGTAAAAAGCTTGTCGTCCTCTTTTTCATCGCCGTGCGCAATTCTCTGACCGAGCGCTCTGCCATTGGCGTCTTGTCCGCTGCCGTCCGCGATTCTCTGGCTCAGCGCGCTGCCGCCGTTGGGCCAATAATGGCGCGCGAAATCTTCATCGACGACGCAGACTCGCTCGGTTCGATGAGAATCTTCCGCGGTCAGAAATCTTCCTTCGCGTAATGGAATACCGAGCGCCGCGAAGTAATCGCCAGTCACGCCGTACGAATAATGGCCCTGCAACGATTGGCCGGCGGGCGTCTCGTAACCCTTCGGCATGATCGCCGTCTTCCCCTGATCGCCACCTAGCGGGATTTGGGTGATTATTCCCGCCGCGTTCACGCCAGGCTGCTGACGGATCGATTCCAGCAAGCGATCTGCGATCGCGACGCGGGGTTCTGGATCGCGTTGCCATGGGATCGTGAACTCACCGGTCAGAACCTGATCGGACTGGAAGCCCGGAGAAACGGCCATGACTTTCTTCAGGCTCAATCCGAGCAACGCAGCGCCGGCCAGAAGAACAAAGGCGAGCGCGATCTGGGCCACGATGAAGCCGTGACGCAAACGCTGGGCCGCGCGGCTGACCGTACCCGAGCGCGATTCCGATTGGAGTGCGTCCGCGAGATGACTGTGCAGATTAAACCAGGCGATGGGTGCCGCGATCGCGATTCCGAGAACGACTGAGCCAAGAAGTCCGATTGCCGCCAGCCAGCCGTCAAACGTGATATGCGCGCCGAGCGGCAATCGATCGGCGCCGAGAACCTCCAGCAGACGAATTCCCCACGCGCCCGCAATTACGCCAAGCACGCCGCCCATGACGGTGAGCAATACCGTTTCCGTTATCACCTGAGTCACGACATGCCTGCGGCCCGCGCCCATTGATTGCCGAATCGCCATTTCTTTGGCGCGAGCGCTCGCTCGAATCAGAAGCAGGTTCACCAGATTGATCGCGCCAATAACCAAGAGGAAGAACACGCCGGCCTCCATCAGCAGAAGCGTCGGGCGAATGGAGCGAACGTGATCGGCATGAAGTGAGAGCACGGGCGAACGGAAGCCGGCTTCGGCCATCATTTTCGCCTCCGGATCGTCCTTCTCCATCTCGGTGTTGTGCGCGTCGATCTGGGCTTGCGCTTCCGCGATGCTCGCACCCGGTTTCAAGCGCCCGATCATGTGAGTGTCGCCGCCGCCAGAGTGACGCGCTTTTGGAGAGCGCTGTTCCTCGCTCCACTTCATCCCCACGAAGAGACGCGCCTCGGAGGAAAGAAAGCGGAAACCAGGAGGTAGCACGCCCACGATCTCTCTCGGAATGCCGTTGATCCGGGTCTGTCGGCCCAGAACGTTTGGATCGGAATTAAAACGCTCGCGCCAGAAGGCGTCGGTCAGGATAACGACGTTCTTCTGCTGAATCGATTCTTCCTCGGTGAAGCTGCGGCCGAGTGCGGGCCTCACGCCGAGAGTGGCAAAAAAGTCCGGTGAGATGCGGATGACTCCCATCTGCTCGGTCGAACCAGGTTCGCCGACGACTTCGCTCCGCTCCATATAAATCGACAGGCTCGAAAGGGCCGGGATGTTGCCGCGCCGCTCGTAATAGTTCGTGATCGACGAGCCGTCGTTCTCGACGCCGGCTTTTGGATACGTGTTGTAGATTGTCACGAGACGGTCGGCATCCGGAAACGGCAGTGGACGAAGCAGGATCGAATTGATGACCGCGAAAATCGCAAGGTTCGCGCCGAGACAGATCGCGACCGTCGCCAAGGCCGTAACGGTGAAGCCGGGCGAATTCCGCAGCTGGCGAAAAGCGAAACGCAGATCGTTCATTCGGTGCGTAGCGCTTGAATTGGATTGATGCGCGTCGCGCGGCGCGCGGGTAAGAGACAGGCCAGCAACGCGGCGCCGGCGAGACAAACGCTGACGAAAAAGTAAACGACGACGTCTGAGGAGCTGACGTTGAAAAGCATGGCGCGAATCAGCCGTGTCGTTGCGAACGCTCCGACGAGACCAAGAATCAGGCCCGCGCTCACCATCGAAAATCCGTGACCGAGAACCAGGAGGAGAATGTTTTTCTTTTGCGCGCCAAGCGCGATTCGGATGCCGATCTCGCTCGTTCGGCGGGCGGCGAAGTAGGCCGTGACGCCGTAGATGCCGATCACCGTCAGCGTCAGCGCGAGCAGACCGAAAGCGGAGAGAAGGAGCACTGCCAGCTTCTGTCCACCGAACGACCGCTCAACTACTTCCCGCACCGGCTCGAGATTGAAAACCGGCGCAGTCGCGTCCTGTGTGCGAACGCATTCCCGCACCGCATTGCTCAGAGCTGCAGCGCCGACCTCGGTCCGTACCACACATGCCATTCGCCGTGAAGCATTCGCCGACTGCGCGTGCGGCAGGTAAATTTCCGGCACAACCGGATCGCTCATCCGCAACTGCCGCACATCCCCGGTGATTCCGACGATCTTGAGCCATTGCTGCCCGTCGGTTGATTGGCCGAGTCGCACGCGGCGGCCGATCGGATCGCTGCCTGGAAAATATCTGGCGGCGAATGTTTGATTGACCAGTGCGACCGGAGGAGCGCTCGAGTTGTCGCGCTCATTCACATCCCGACCTTTGACCAGCGGAATTCCGAGCGTAGCCAGGTAATCAGGTGTGATCTGGCGCTCCTCGGTCATGAGAGCGGCGGCCCGATCGGGCTGGCCTTCGATTGCGATTTGCACTCGCGCGGGAAATTCGGCGAGCGGAAGCATCGTAACTGCGCTGGCTGATTTCACACCGGGCAGGTTCCGAATTTTCCGGAGAAGAATCTCGTAGAACTGGCGAACCTGCGCCGCGTCGCCATAGCGCGCTGCGGGAAGCGCCATTTCGAATTTGACCAGCTGCGTCGCATCGAAGCCGCGATCGCTGTGCACGAGACGGGAAAAACTTTTCAAGATCAACGCGCAGGCGATCAGGACGACGAAAGTGAGCGCAACCTGCGAGCTGACAAGCAGGCTCTGCATGCGCCGGCCACTCCGGTTCGATCCAATTGCCGCGCGCGCATCTTTCAGCGAGCTATTCAATTCCGGTCGCGACGCTTTCAGCGCAGGCACGAGTCCGACGAGTAGCGCGGTAATCAATGTGACCAGCGCCGAAGCGACAAGCACAGCGCCATCGATTTTCACTTCGGCTTCGATTGGTACGTAAGAATAAGGAATCAGGCGAAGCAGCGGTCCGAGCGACCATGCAGCGACGAAGATCCCGAGGACGCCGCCTGCGATCGCGATCAAACCGCTTTCGACCAGGAGTTGTTTCACGAGATCGCCTCGTTGTGCGCCGAGCGCGAGACGCACCGCCATCTCGCGTTCGCGCGCGACGCCTCGCGCGAGCTGCAGGTTGCAGATGTTTGCGCAGGCAATTGCGAGCACGCACGCGACTGCGGCGAGCAGAATGTTGAGGGCCGATTTTACGTCGCGAACGACGCCATCGATCAGGCGCTCCGCGCGAAGGCTCCAATCGAAATGGTCGTGATCGGTTCGACCCAGCTCCGCGTTGATCCGCCGGCTGATGCCGGCGAGCTCCGTATTCGCAGTTGCCAGAGAAGCGCCGCCAGCAAGCCGCGCGTGAATGTAAACGTTGCGGGTCGTTGCATCCTGGCCGGCAAGATCGAGCGACAAAGGCACCCAGACATCGTTGTCTCCGTAGCGGAAGCGCGGCGGCATCACACCGATGATCGTGTAACTCAGGTCATTGAAGCGCAGCTCCCGGCCGATCACGTTCGGCGCGCCGGCCAGTGCCCGCTGCCAAAGCTCGTAGCTGATTATCGCCACCCGCTCGCGCCCCGGCATCTGCTCTTCTTCATTGAAGACGCGCCCGAGTAACGGTTGCATCTCGAGCATGCGGAAAAGACTGGCGCTTGCGCGCAGTCCGCGAAAACGAACCGCATCGCCTTCGCCGGTGAGGTTGAATGATGCGCCCATCAGCGAGCTCACATTTTGTAATGTGTGCGTCTCTTTCTGTAAGGCGACAAACTCCGGTCCGGAGAACGCCAGTTCGCCCTGTCCTGCAAACCGGGCCGAGAGCGTCACGATGTCATTTGCGCGCGGATAGGGCAGGGCATCGAGGTAAGCGCCCTTGATCAGACTGAACAACGCGGTGGTCGCACCGATTGCCAGCGCGAGCGTGAGCACTCCAACGAAGGTGAAGCCCGGGTTTTTGAACAGCTGGCGAAATGCGAAACGCAGGTCGTTCATTCGGAGCGAAGGGCCTCAACCGGGTTGACACGGGTGGCGCGACGAGCCGGCACGAAACAAGCCAGCAGCGCAACCGCGCCTAGAATGAGAGTGATGCTGGTCAACGTGAGCGGATCCTGCGCGCTGGTGCGGAATAGGATCGAACCGATGGCGCGCGAAATTGCGAAGGTCGCGATCAGACCGGCAAGCAAACCGAGCCCGATGAGTTTTCCGGCTTGGGCGAGAACGAGACGCAACACATCGCGGGTCTGCGCCCCGAGCGCCATGCGAATTCCGAACTCACCGGTGCGTTGGACTACGCTGTAGGCCATCACGCCATAAATTCCGACCGCGGCAATGACCAGCGCGACGGCGGAGAAAACAGTGAGCAAGAGCATCGCGAAACGCTGCCGCGAAATACTTTCCGCCATGATTTCTTCGAGGGGACGGATCGAACCGATTGGCTGATCTTTGTCGACCGCGTAAACCGCCGGCCGCAATGCGCTCAACGTGGCAGAGGGCGAGCTGGAAGTTCGCAGCACGACGTTGACGTCCGCGAAAGGATTCTGTGCGAACGGTTCGTAACTCTGGTTGGTGGTCTCTTTATCCACGCCAAACTGTTTCACGTCGGCCACGATGCCGACGATTTCGCGCCAGACCTTCGGCGAACCCGACGCCACATTTGGAATGTTGATCCGTTTGCCGAGCGCATCTTCGTTCGGGAAAAATTGTCGGGCCAGTGTTTCGTTGATGATCGCGATGCGCGGGGCACGGGCGTCGTCCTGCGCAGTGAAGAGTCGGCCGCGCATCAAGCGGATTCCCATGGCGCGGAAATAATCCGGCGTGACCGCATAGTAAGTCGTGCTCGGCCAATCGCTTTCGGGTAACGGGCGACCTTCAATCTCGAAGGCGAGGGAGTAATCGCCGGTTAACGGCAGGACCTGTGTGACGCCGGTGGCCTGCACGCCGGGCAGCGCGGCCAGCCGTTGCAGCAAAGAATCGACGAAGGCCTTCTGCTGTTCCGGCTTCGGGTATTTTTTTTCCGGTAAGGCAAGCTCGAGCACGGTTGCGTTCTCCGGATTGAATCCCGGATCGACATGGGTCAGCGCCATGAAACTGCGCGCGAGCAAACCGGCGCCGCCAAGCAAGACCAACGCAAACGCCACTTCGAGGATGACGAGCGCGCTGCGAAATGTTCCGCGCGCGCCGCCTTCGGTCGACCCACGCGCGCCTTGTTTCAGCGCTTCATTCACATCGGTGTGCGCCGCCAACCAGGCCGGCGCCGCACCAAAAATAACTCCGGTGATTAAACTGAGTCCGAGCGAGAACGCCACGACGGAACCGTCGAGATGAATATTGCTCGTCCGCGGCAATGTCGCGGGTGCGAGCGCCAGCAACGCGGCGAGTCCCCAATGGGCCAGAAGCAAACCGGCCAGCCCGCCAAGGAGCGCGAGCAGAATACTTTCGGTAAGCAGTTGCCTGACCAGTCTTCCGCGACCGGCTCCGAGCGCGGCACGAATGGAAATTTCACGATGGCGAGCCGTGGCCCGCGCGAGCAGAAGGTTCGCGATATTCGCGCAGGCGATGAGCAGGACACAGCCGACCGCGCCGAGCAAAGTGTAAAGGACCACCCGCACATTCCGCGTGCTGTATTCCAGCACCGACATGACGAAGACGGTCCAGCCTTTGTTGCTCTTCGGATATTGGGTCGCCAGTTGCGCCGCGATCACTCGCATCTCCGCGTCGGCTTGTGCGACGGTTACACCCGGCCGCAACAAGCCGAGGGTCGTAACATAGTGTCCGCCGCGCGCGTCGTTCGACGTTTCGGCAGGCTTGAACGCCATCGGCGTCCAGAGGTCGAGATTTCTTTCCCGACTAAAGCCGGCCGGCGTGACGCCGACAATTGTGTAGGGCTCGCCATTCAACTGCACCTGCTTGCCGATCACATTCGCTGCGCCGCCGAAAACGCGTTGCCAAAATTGATAACTCAAAACGACGACATGATTTTTTCCGGGCGCATCTTCCTCCGCGGAATACCAGCGGCCGAGCTGTGGCTGGATGCCGTAAACACTGAAATAATTCGCGGTCGCGCGTAGAGCGATAAGACGCTTCGGTTCGCCTTCGCCGGTCAGATTCATTTGCGCGCCGGTGTAGGCGGCGATCTGCTCAAACGATTTCGCCTGCTTCGTCCAGTCGATGTAATTGGGCGGCGCGGTGGAAAATTCCGGAAACTGCGGCGGCTGCGCTTCGCGCAGGACGACGATGCGATCGGCGGTTGGATAATCGAGCGGCCGTAGCAGGACGCCGTTCACCACCGAAAAAATGGCGGAGCAGGCGCCGATACCGAGTGCGAGGGTGAGAATGGCGGCGGCAGTGAAGCCGGGATTTTTTAGGAGCTGTCGCAGTGCGTAACGAAGGTCTGTGATCATGGCCTAACCAATGAGGTTATTCGGTGCGCAAAAGCGTGTGGCCAAGGATGGATTATTGTGAACGCAGGGCGTCGGTTGGATTGACGAGTGTTGCGCGCCGCGCGGGGAAGAGACAGGCGAGCAACGCCGCAATCCCGAGCAGCGCGATGGTCGCGCCGAGCAGGACCGGGTTGTAAGCCGATGTTTCGTAGAGCTGGGCCGCGATGAGTTTGCCGATTGCCAGCGCGGCGGCGAGACCCACGCCGAGGCCGCAGATCACCGGCGTCATGCCCTGGCGAATCACCATCCGCAGCACGTCTTGGGTTTGCGCGCCGAGCGCCATGCGGACACCGATTTCGCCCGTGCGCTGTTCGACCGTGTAAGCCACCGCGCCGTAAATCCCGACGGTCGCGAGCAGCAGCGCGATCGCGGCGAAAACGCCGAGCAGCACCATCATTAATTTCGCCTGGCCGAGCGCCTGGCGCATCACTTCGCTCACCGGCTGCGGCTGAATCAGCGCGAGCCCCGGGTCGATCGTGCGCATCACCGACTGCACAGTTTTCGTGATCGTCTCCGGCGGGAGCGGGCTGCGCACTATGATGGTGAGGAACGGAAAGTTTTCCTGCGCGAACGGCCGATAGAATTCCATCTCGTTCTGCTGATCGAGCCGGACGGAACGCACGTCACCGACCACGCCGACGATCTCCACCGGCACGCTGCCGCTCGTGATCAGCAACGATTTACCGATCGGGCTTTCATTCCCGAAAACCGTCTTGGCGCCGGATGCGCTGATCAGGATGACGTTTGGATGATCTGCGGAATCCTGTTCATTGAAGTCGCGACCGCCGAGGAGCGGAATGCCAAGTGTGCGCAGGAATCCCGGTGCAATGTCATTGGACGGCGCGCCTTTTCGCTCAGCAACCGGCGGCACGTTCCGATCAGCGCGAGTGTAAAGTGTCGCGCCGAATCCGGTGTTCAGCGGCAAGGTGGTGCCGATCGTCGCCTCCTGTACGCCGGGTGTCGCGCGCAACCGGTTGAGCATCTCATCGGCAAAGCGCGCGCGCGCAGCCGGATCGGGATATTGCGCCTGCGGCATCACGGTCACACCCGTCCACAGCCGCTCGATAGGGAACCCAGGATTCTGATGGCTCAGCCGAACGAAGCTCGCGATGAGCAGCGATGCGCCCGCCAGTAACGTGACCGAGAGCGCGACCTGCGCGCCGACGAGCAATTTGCGAAGACGCTGCTGACGCAAGCTGCCGCTTGTCCCGCGTCCGCCTTCCTTCAACGCTTCGACAATGTCCGCGCGCGAGCTTTGCAGCGCGGGATAAATTCCCATCGCCAGGCCGGTGAGAAGCGAGAGCGCGATCGTGAATGCCAGCACCGGCGCAGAAATCGCGCTCGAGGTACCGGGCTCGATCGGCAGAAAATTCGCGGCGAGCTTTGGCACAACTGGCACGAGCTGCCACGCCAGAAACGCGCCGAGTCCGCCGGCCAATACGCTGATCAGCACGCTTTCCGCAACGAACAGTCGCAGCACGCTGCCGCGCGTCGCGCCGAGCGCCATCCGCAATGAAATTTCGCGGCGGCGACCGGTAAACCTAACGAGCAACAGGTTCGCTACGTTGCTGCACGCGATCAGCAACACGAAGGTAACGGCGGCGAGCAACGTGGCGAAACCCGGACGCAAATTTTCCGTCACGTCTTCCGGGAGCGTCTTCACAACCGTCCACGCTTTCGCGTCGATCTTCTCCGGATATTGCTGGCCGTAGCTGCTCGTGAGTATCTCAAGCGCGGCTCGCGCCTGCTCGCGCGTCACGCCAGGTTTCAACCGCCCAACGGCGCGCAGGAACGCCGTGCCGCGCATCATTCGCTCGTGCGAAAAGCCGGGAATGTTGAACGGCTTCGTCGTCCAGAGATCGGCGTTCGGCCCCGTCCACGAGAGCGGCAGGGTTGGGATGACGCCGACAATCGTGTGCGGCACGCCATCAAGTGTGAGCGCGCGTCCGATCACGTTCGCGTCGCCGCCGAGCTTCGATTTCCAAAATCGCTCCGTCACGACCGCGACGTCGGCGCCTTCTTCTTCCTCGGCGCGAAACGTGCGGCCGAGGATCGGCCGAAGTCCAAGCACATCGAACCAGTTCGCGGTCGCCTTGAAAATTGGCACCTGGAACGCGTCGCCAAGTCCGGTCACTGTGGCGGCCGCGCCGTTCTCACCAGCAAATCCGGAGAAAACCGTCTGGCCGTCGCGGAAATGCATGTAGCGCGGCGCCGAGATGGGGAAATCGAGCGTCTGGTCTTTGAGGTGCGAGAAGACATGCAGCACGCGCGTTGGTTCTTTGAACGGCAGCCCGCGGAGGAACAGGTCGTTGATGAGGCTAAAGATCGCGGTGTTCATCCCGATCCCGAGCGCCAGCGTGATGATCGCGAGCGCGGAGAAACCGGGTGACTTCAGCAGTTGTCGAAAAGCGAAACGGATATTGTTCATTCGGTGCGGAGTGCCTGGATTGGGTTGATCAGCGTCGCGCGGCGCGCGGGAAAGACACAGGCGATGAGCGCGACGGAAGCGAGAAGAATCGCAGTCGAGCCGAGGAGCAGCGGATTATGCGGCGACACCTGATAGAGCTGCGTCGTGAGCACGCGACCGCCGAGCACCGCGACGAGAATTCCTACCGCGAGGCCGATCACGACTGGCATCATGCCTTGCCGCACGACGAGCCGGAGCACGTCGGCGGTTTGTGCGCCGAGGGCCATCCGCACGCCGATCTCACCGGTGCGCTGCGTCACGGTATAGGCGACGGCACCGTAGATTCCGATGACGGCGAGGAGCAGCGCAATGCCCGCGAAAATGCCAAGCAGCGTTGTGGTTAGCCGCTGCGCGCCTAACGATTGTCCCACCACTTGCGCCATCGTAGTTGGCTGGATGATTGGCAGCTCGGGATCGATCTTGTTCAGGGCGGCGCGCGCCGCCGCGGCAATCGCGTTTGGCGGAAGGCTGCTTCGAATCGTCAGCGCCATGAATGGAAATACGCGCTGCGCAAATGGCCGGTAAAATTCAATGTCGTCCGGACGGTCGAGACGAACAAAACGGACGTCGCCCACCACGCCGATAATCTCGGCGAGCAGCCCGGTGCCCTTATCGGTGCCGAAATACATTTGATGCCCGATCGGGTCTTCGCCGGGAAAGAGACGTTTCGCGGTTGCCTGGCTGATCAGGACAACCGGCGGCGAGTCGAGCTTATCGCCTTCGTTGAAGTTGCGGCCGGCGATCAATGGGATGCCGTAGGTCTGCAGGTAACCCGGAGAAATGCTGTGGTTGAGCGCGAGGGGACGCTGGCTGACCGGCACCGGATTGCGATCGGCGCGGGCGAATGGCGTCTGCGAAAATCCGCCGCCCAAAGGCACGTTGTCGCTCAACGTTACCGCCTGCACTCCCGGCGCATTCTGTAGTTCGTCTTCAACGCGCTTCGCGAAACGCGCATCGGAAGCGAGGTCGGGATACCGCGCCGGGGGAAGGCCGATGCCGCCGACCCACATGCGATCAACGCGAAAACCAGCGTTCTCCTTTGCCAGGCGAAGGAAGCTCGTGATCAACAATGCTGCGCCGGCAAGAAGCACAACTGAGAGGCAAACCTGAGCGGCGACGAGGCCGCGGCGAAAACGCTGCTGTGACACGCTGCCGCTGGTGCCGCGGCCGCCTTCCTTCAAACCTTCGACAAGGTCGCTTTTTGAACTTTGCAGCGCTGGATACGCTCCCATCGCGATACCGGTGAGAAGCGAAAGTCCAAGAGCGAAGGCAAGCACCTGCCAGCTGGGCGAATACGCCGCTTCGAGCGGTATGTTCTGGCCGGCGAGCTTCGGCACGAAGCGAAGGGCCCAGAGCGCAGCGGCGACTCCGAGGAGGCCCCCGAGCACACTGAGCAATGTGCTTTCGACGACAAAAAGCCGCACGATTCCACCACGCGAGGCGCCAAGCGCGACACGCAATGCAATCTCGCGTCGTCGCGACGTAAACCTAACGAGTAACAGGTTGGCGACGTTGCTGCATGCGATGAGCAGCACGACGCCGACGGCGGCGAGCAGGGTGATGAATGCCGGCCGCAGCTGGCCGGTCGCATCTTCCGCCCCCGTCATGAGCAGAGTGCTCCATCCACTGTCCGCGTTAGACGCGTACTTCGCGCGATAACCTTCCTGCGCTGCGGCGATGTTGGCCTGCGCCTGCGGTAGCGTGACGCCGGGCTTCAGTCGGCCGATCACGCGCAGGAAACTCACGCCGCGCATGAGAAGGTCCTTCGGCGTACCCGGCAAATCGAAAGGCTTAACGGAGAAGATGTCGGTGTCATTACCAAACCAGGCCACCGGCATTTTGGGGACAATGCCGACGATCGTCGTTGGCACACCATTAAGCGTGATGTTGCGCCCAATTGCATTGGGATCGCCGCCGAGGCGCTTCTTCCAAAACGTCTCGGTCACGATCGCGACGTCGGCTTTCATTTCTTCCTCGGGCAGAAACAACCGGCCCATGACCGGTTTGACGCCGAGCAGCCGGAAGTAGTTCGCGGTCATCTCATCGCCGTTCAGCTGCACCGGATCGCCAATTCCGGTGAGAATGAAGCCGTTGCCGGTATCGGCAGCTGTTTCCGTGAAGACGGTCTGCGCGTCGCGGAAATGCCAGTATTTCGGGATCGAAAGTCCGGCGCGCTCGATATTCTTTTCCTTCGACTGGGCGAAGATCCGAATGATGCTCGCTGGATCTTCGAACGGGAGACCGTGCAGAAAGAGCTGATCGATCAGGCTGAAGATCGCGGTGTTCATACCAATGCCGAGCGCGAGCGTGATGATCGCGAGGGCAGAGAAGCCCGGCGATTTCAGCAGTTGCCGGATGGCGAATTTGAGGTCGTTCATGTGATCGAAGTGGATTGGTTATTCAGCGCGTAAGACGATCATCGGATCGACGCGCGAAGCGCGGCGCGCCGGAATCCAGCAGGCAATCATTGCCGTCGCGAAGAGCACGAGTGCGACGAGGAAGAAGGTGAGGGGATCGGTCGCACCGACGCCGTAGAGGAGAGAGCGGAGCCAGTGCGTGATGAGTGACGAAGCCACGATGCCGATCGCGACGCCGACGAGTGCGAGCCGGCCACCTTCGCCGAGAATCATTCGCAGCACGTCTTCGCGCGCTGCGCCGAGCGCCATCCGAATGCCGATTTCGTGTCGCCGTTGCGCCACTGCATTCGCGATCACGCCGTAAATTCCTGAGATCGCGAGAAGGAGCGCGACCGATGCGAACAAACCGAGCACCGACATCGCGAAACGCCGGACGCCGAGCGTGTCATTCACCGCCGCGCGCATTGTGGTGATGTTGTAAAGCGGCAGCTGCGGGTCGATTTTCCAGACGGCTGTGCGGATCGCCGGGACGAGGCTTGTCGGGTCCACATCCGAGCGCACGACGAGATTGATCCGCCGCAGAATCATCGACATCTGCGCCATCGGGTAATTCATCTCCGGCGCGGTCGGCTGCTCGAGATTGACCTGGCGAGAATCGGCTACGATACCGACGACCGTCATCGGGAATTCCTCGCCCGCGATGTAAACGATGATGCGTTTGCCGAGCGGATCTTCGTCACCCCAGGTGCGGCGTGCCATCGCTTCGTTGATGATGACGACGCCGGGGTGTCCAGTTCGGTCCTGCTCGGTGAAGAGTCGACCGCGGCGCAGCGCGATTCCCATCACGTCATAGTAATTTGGAGTGACGATCCGGTTGTCGGCGCTGAGGCGCTGCTCCGGCGTTGTTCGGCCTTCGAGCGCAAACGGGAAACGATCCGTGTATGAAAATGGCGGGTGCGAGACCGCGGCGACCGCCTTCACACCGGGCAGCGTCGAAATTTGCGCGAGCACCTGCTCGGCGAATTGAGTTGTGGTTCCAGGCTTGCTGTAGCGCGCCGGTGGAAGATTGAGTCGGGTGCTGAGGACGCGTTCGGTCCGAAAACCGGGATCGGTTCGCAGAAGATGTGCGAAGCTTCGCAGGAGCAATCCGGCGCCAGCGAGCAAGACGACGGCGAGCGCGATCTCGATCACGATGAGCACAGAGCGCAAAGGCTGCGGTCCGCTTTGTCCTGAACGGTCGCCAACGCGCAAGGCGAGACTGGCATCGGTGCGCGATGCCTGCCACGCCGGCCACAATCCGAAAACGAAGGTGGTGGAGAGAGTAACGGCGGCGGCGAAGAACAGCACCGGCGTCGAAATGTGAATCGAAGCTTCGGGCGGAATTCCGCCGTCGAGCAATCCTGCTTCCGGCAGCAGCTTGACCAGCGCGTCGACACTCCAGACCGCAACGAGCACGCCAAGCACGCCGCCGATCACGGCGAGCAAAGAACTTTCGAGGAGAAATTGTCGTAGCAACTGCGCACGGCTCGCACCGATTGCGGCGCGAATTGCGATCTCACGCTGACGTGCGCTCGCCCGCACGAGCAACAATCCGGCGACATTCGCGCAGGCAATTAACAGAACCACGCCGACGGCCGCGGTCAGGACAAAAACTGCGGTGCGGACATTGCCGAGAAGCGCGTCGCGCAACGGAAGAGCGAAAGCCGTCCAGCCGGCGTAGTCGCCGACGCCGTGCTGCGTTTCCGCAAACCGCGCCGCGATGGTTTTCATCTCCGCGTTTGCGCTGCTCAGCGTTGCCCCGGGCGCGAGCCGGCCGAGGACGGTGTACCAGCGCTGCGGCGCGTTTTGCATTTCGAACGGGAACGGAAACCAGAACGACGTGCCGCCGTACTGAAATCGCGGTGGCATCACGCCGACAATCGTGAAGGGCTCGGTATCGAGCTCGATGGTGCGGCCGACGACGTTTGGATCGCTGCCGAAACGGCTCTGCCACAATTGGTGACTGATCACGACGACGCGCGGACCACCTGTGCCCTGTTCCTCCGGCAACAAGGTGCGTCCAAATTGCGGGGCGATGCCAAGCACCTTGAAGAAATCAGCCGTGACTTTTCCGCCAAAGACTCGTTCCGGTTGCTGGTTCGCGACCGTCAGATTGCGCGAAACATTTTCCATCGCGGCGAGCCCTTGGAAGCTGCGGGCCTGGTCGTGGAGAGCGCCGAACTCGCGGCCGGTGTAATTCGACTGCACTGCGCTATCGACGCGCGGCTTTTGCTGACGCAATTGCACCAGCCGATCGGCGTGCGGATAGGGGAACGGATCGAGAAGCAGCGCGTGAACCACGCTGAAAATCGAAGTGTTCAACCCGATCCCGATTGCCAACGTGACGATCGCGATGGCGGAGAAGCCGGGCGATTTCAGCAGTTGGCGAATCGCGAATCTAAGATTGTTCATCGTGGATTGGCGTCGTTCATTCGTCGCGCAGGGCGATCATGGGATTGATCCGAGTGGCGCGGAGGGCGGGGCGCCAAAGTGTGATGAGCCCGACTACGAACAGAAGCGTGACTGTCGATGCGAGAACGAGCGGATCGCCGGCAGAAACGTTGTAAAGCAGACCGGCAATGAGACGCCGAACTGCGACCGAGCCGACGAGGCCAAGCGCAAGGCCGATGGCGAGCGGTGTTATGCCTTGCCGCAAAACGAGCGAGACGATTTGCCGCGGCAACGCGCCGAGCGCCATTCGGATTCCCAATTCGCGCCGCCTCGCGCTCATCGCGTGCGCGACGACTCCGTGCAATCCGAGGCAGGCGAGCAGCAGAGCGACGCCGGCGAAGAACGCGACCAGCCGCGAGTAGAGCGCCTGCGTCTGGTGACTCGTGGCGATCATTCGCTCCATCGTGTCGACGGCGTAGACCGGCACATTCGGGTCGACTGCCGCGACGGCGGCACGCGCGGATTTTTCCAAGCTGAGCGGCGCGACCGCGGTCCGCAGCACGAAGTTGATTTCGTTAACCGCGACCTGCGACTGCGGAAGGTAAGCCTGGTAGCAATTCGGCGGCGGTTCGTCGGTACCGTAGAGCGCCAGCGTCGGCACAACGCCCACAATCTCGGTGGGCTTCGCATCGTCACCGCTGCGGTTCGCAGCACGGCCGCGGTAGATCAGTTTTCCGACTGGATCTTCGTTAGGCCAGAACGCCTTCGCCATCCGTTCATCGATGATGATCCTGGGGTTCGCGCCGGCTTTATCGAGCGCATTATCGAATGCGCGGCCGCGCTTTACGCGCACTCCAAGTGTGTTGAAGTAATCCGCGTCGATCACACCCATTTCCATGGCCGGCTCGCTGCCGGGAGGAAAAGACTCGCGGCCCGCTATGTCGAAGAAAGTCGACCACTGGGTGCGCAGCGGCAGACTCAAATTGTAACCGACTGAACGCACGCCGGGCAGCGTCTTCAGCTGCGCTTTAACCGCTTCGAAAAGCGCGATGCGTTTCGCGTCATCTTTGTAGGCGCCCTGGGTTTCGGACACGCTGACCGTAAAGACGAGCAGATTCTGCGCATCGAATCCGAACTGGAATTTTTGCATTTGTGCCAGACTGCGCGCGAACAAGCCCGCGCCGGCAACGAGCAAGACGGTCAGGGCCACTTGCGCGGCAACCATGGTTTGTCGCGTCCATTGCGAAGAAGAAGCGGCTACGCCTTTGCTCGCCGTCTGGAGAGATTCGCGCAGGTCGGTCCTGGCCGCGCGCAAGGCGGGCCACAAACCGAAAAACAAAGCGCTCAGCACCGTCGCGCCTAACGAAAAGAGCAGCACGCTCTGATTGACCGAGATGCTTTGGAACCGCGCGCTCGGCGGGCAGAACGCTTTGATCGCGTCGAGCGACCAATAGGCGAGCAGGACACCGGCTGCGCCTCCGATCAGGAAAAGAACCAGGTTCTCCGAAAGGACCTGACGAATGAGTCGGCCACGCGATGAACCGAGCGCAGCGCGCAACGCGAATTCATGCGTGCGGTCGAGGGTGCGTGCGAGTTGCAGGCTGCCGACGTTTGCGCATGCGATCGCAAGCAACAGACTCACCGCGCCCATCAACATCCAGAGCGCCGGCCGATAGCTGCTGACAAGCGTCTCGAGCAACGGCGTCGCCACCGGCAACGTCTCGGCGCATTCAGTCGGGAAATCGTGCTGTAGCCGCTCGCCGATCATCCGCAGATCTGCGCGCGCCTCGTCGACGGTTACGCCGGCCTTCAAACGGCCATACGCAAACAGACCTGGTTGGTTGCCGCGTTTCTGCCAATCAGGCGAACTGGAGAACGGCGCGATCGGAATCCAGAATTCGACCTTCCCGGGCGTGATGACGTCGTTCGGCAAAACGCCGATGATTGTGTAGAGCTGGCCATCAAGCGTCAGGCTCTGCCCGATGACGTCGCGGCGCCCGCCGAAATCTCGCCGCCAGAGGGATTCGCGCAGAACCGCAACTTTGCCAGTGCCCGGTTGATCTTCGTCAGCGCTGAAGGTCCGGCCGACGATCGGGTTGACGGCGAGGACGCGAAAAAATTCTGAGGAAACTCGACCACCGCGAACCTTCTCGACTGCCTGTTCGGCCGAGAGCGTGAACTCGCTGCGGCTGACTATACCTAGCGCAGCGAAAGAATGGTTATCGCGGTGGACATCCCAGAAATTCGCCCAGGAAAACGGTATGTCCTGCGTCCCTTTGTAGCGCTGCTGAACCAACATGATGCGTTCGCCGTCCGGATACGGCAGCGGGCGGAGCAGCACTGTGTCGAAGAGCGAGAAAATGGCGGTGCAGGCGCCAATGCCGAGTGCAAGTGTCAGCACAGCGACGCTGGTGAAGCCAGGTGATTTCACCAGTTGGCGGAGAGCGAATCTGAAGTCGTTCATCTTATTTCATTGAACGGTTATTCGGCGCGAAGAATGATCATCGGATCGACGCGTGACGCGCGGCGCGCCGGTATCCAGCAGGCGGCAAATGCCGCGACGATGAGGAGAAACGTGACGCCGACGTAAGCGAATGGATCGGTCGGAGCGACTTGGAAGAGCAGACTGCGAATTACGCGGGCGAGGACGAACGCGCCGGCAAATCCTGCCGCGAGTCCGATGACAACAAGGCGCGCACCTTGCCGCACCATCATCGCGGAGATTTGCCGGCGACGTGCGCCGAGAGCGAGACGGACACCGATTTCGCGGGTGCGGCGGAGCGCGTTGTACGCCATCACGCCATAGAGACCGACGGCCGCGAGGGTCAGGGCGAGCGCAGCAAAGGTGACGAGCAAAAACGTCATCAACCGCGGGGTGGCCCAGGTCTGTTCCACCCGCTCCTGCATGGTCTTGAAATCGAATACCGGCTGAGCGGCATCGAGCGATGTGACCGCCTGTCGTAGCGGTCGCTCGAGTGCGCGCAGCGACGCGCTCGTTCGAAGCATTAGAACGAGGTTTGTGTTCGGTTGCTGCGTCTCCGGCAGATACGCCTGAGCGAGCGCGCTCTTCGGCTCATCAAAACCGTAGAGTCTCAACCGCGGCACGACGCCGACGATTGTCCGCATGACACGTCCCTCCGGACCCGTCTCGGCGCGCAACCGTTTGCCGATCGGATCCTGGCCGGGAAAGAATTTTTCGGCCGTAACGCTGTCAATGATGATAACGGGCGGCGCCGCTTTAGTGTCGTGCTCGTCGAACCCGCGGCCGCGAAGGATAGGCGTTTTTAACGTTCCGAAGTAGTCACCCTGGATGATGCACACCTCCATGGAAGGTCCTTGTCCCGGCGGCGGCTCCGGCATTCCCTCTGGCAGGAAACCGCTCTGCCAACCGGTCATGAGTGGCGGATCGGATGCGAGTGCGGCGCTTTGCACGCCCGGCAGTGCTCGCATTTTTTCAAGCAATGCGGTCGAAAACCCAACGAGCTTCTCGTAGTTTTCGTAGGTCGGGCTCGGCAACGCGACTTGCGCAGTCACCATGCCGCGCGGCTCGAACGCGAGATTCAGCGAGGTCGCTTTCGAGAAGCTCTTGAGCACGAGCGCGGCCGCACTCAGCAAGACGAGAGTGAGCGCGACTTCGATGACGATAAGAATCTCACGGGAGCGCCGTGCCGCGCGCCCATCTGAGCTGCCGTGTGCGCCGGACTTGAGTGCAGTCTGCGCATCGGCTCGCGAGGTTTGCCAGGCCGGCCAAAGCCCGAACAACACGCTGGTGACAATCGACAGCGCTCCGGTGAACAGAAGCACCCATGCGTCGACGCGCGTTTCCTGAAAACGTTTCACACCGGCCGGCGCGAGCGCAACGAGCAGGTCGCGACCCCACGCCGCGATGCAAAGGCCGAGTAATCCGCCCGCCACGGCGAGGATCACACTTTCAACGAGAAGCTGACGGATGATTTGCCAGCGGCTCGCGCCAATCGCGATGCGCACCGCGAACTCACGCGAACGCGCCGCGCCTCGTGCGGCGAGCAAATTGGCCAGATTCGCGCACGCGATCACGAGCACGACCGCAACAGCGGCGAGCAAGAGCATCAGCGCCGCGCGATAATCGCCGACCTGGTTTTCCAGAAACTGCGTTAACCCGACGCCGATCTTCGTATTCGATACCGGGTTCTGCTGCTCAATCCGTTTCGCAATTGCGGTCATCTCGGCCTGCGCTTTCTCGAGCGACACGCCGTGTTTCAAGCGGCCCCACCCGTACAATCCCGGATGGTTGCCGCGTGACTGCCACATTTGATCGCCGGTCCTGCGGGTGAGTGGAAACCAGACTTCAACTGTCCGCGGCGAGAACATTTGCGGCGGCATGACGCCGATCACCGTGTAGGGCTGATTCCCGAAATTGAGCGCGCGGCCGATGACCGATTTGTCGCGATTGAAGAGACGCTCCCAGAGGCGATCGCTGATGACCGCGAGCGCCGGTCCACCAGGTCGATCCTCTTCCTCAGTGAAGACTCGCCCGATTTGCGGCTGCAGCCCCACCACTTTAAAAAAGTTTGCCGTGACAATTGCGCCGGAGATTTGCTCCGGCTCACGACCCTCAAGTCCGCTCAGGTTGTAGGATTCGCGCCGGGAAACAGCCAGATGTTCGAATACCGCGTTGTCGCGCTTCCAATCGACATAATCCGGGTAGGAGACCGAGATTTCCGGCTGCGCGGCGGACGTCTCGTTCAGGATGACGAGTCGATCTGCTTCCGGATAGGGCAGAGGCCGCAACAGCACGGCATTGACCACGCTGAAGATCGCGGTGTTCGCGCCAATGCCGAGACCGATGGTGAGGACGGCGATGATGGTAAACGCGGGCGATTTGAGCAGTTGCCGGATGGCAAATCGGATGTCGTTCATAGCGATGTGTCATTCCGAGCGAAGTCGAGGAATCCTCGTGGTTTTGTTAGTGCGCCGCTGCACGGGGATGTCTCGACTACGCTCGACATGACATTCATTCGGCGCGCAGGACAGTGATTGGGTTTACGCGCATCGCGCGGCGCGCCGGCACAATCGCAGCGGCGAGCGCAACAACGGCGAGGATTGCGGAGAGGCTGATGAAGATGAGCGGATCGCGCGTGCTGATTTGGTAGAGCATGCTGGCCATGAAGCGCGTGAGAACGAACGCCGCCGCGAGACCGACGAACAGGCCAACACCTGTCATGCTCATTGCCTGGATGACGACGAGCCGGAAAATGTCCGCGCTCTTGGCTCCGAGGGCGATGCGAATGCCGATCTCGCTCGTGCGCTGCGTCACGTAGTAGGCGATGACGCCGTAAATTCCGATGGCGGCGAGCAACAGCGCGACACCGGCGAACGCGCCGAGCAAGAGCATGTTGAAGCGGCGTTGCGCAACCGATTCACCGAGATATTGCTCGAGCGTCATGGCCTCGATTACAGGCTGATCGGGATCGAGTGCACGCACCTGATTGATGAGCGTCGGGATGTAGGTCTCCGGCGCGTTCGTGGTGCGGACCACGACGTTAAGCGCGGTAGAAATGCCAAGATAGTCAGCCGCGTTCTGCTGCAGAGGAATGTAGGCTTCTGGTTTGACGGCAGCGTCCAGACCCCAGTTCTTCACGTCGTGCACAACGCCGACAATTTCGCGCACGTCGTTCGGTCGGCTTAGTCCGAGCCGTTTTCCCAGCGGGTCTTCATTTGGAAAAAACTGTCGCGCGAGCACTTCATTGATGATGACAACGCCGGGCGCGTCGCGGTTGTCCGCGTCGCTAAAGGCGCGCCCTTTGACGAGCGTCATTTGCATCGCCCGGAAATATCCGGGTGTGATGACGCGGTAATCGACGAGCGGCCTCTGGCCAGGCGGAGCTGGCGGCCGGCCTTCAATATCGAAGCCGGTCGAGCTTCCACCGTAAAGCGGCAGGTCGGTGATTCCCCCGGTGGCGACGACGCCCGGCAGCGATTCGAGCCGCGGCATCAGTTGCGAGAAGAATGCATTGGTCTCCGCGACTGATTTGTACTTCGGCGAGGGCAGCGCAACGTCGGCAAGGAGCGCATGCTCCGGATTGAATCCCGGATCGACGCTGAGCAGGCGAGCGAAACTGCGGATCATCAAGCCCGCTCCGATCAGAAGGACAAGTGCAAGCGCGACTTCCGAGACGACGAGCAAATTGCGGACGCGATTGCGCGCGCGGCCCGCGGTCGCGGTGCGGCCGGTCTCGCGCAATGCCGGTTCAATTTCAGTTTTCGCCGACTGCAGCGCAGGAATGACACCGAATGCTGTGCCGACCGCGAGCGCGAGAAGAAAGGCAAAGGCGAACGCCGGTTTGTTCAGCGCGATCTCCTGTAAACGCGGCAGGTTTGCCGGTTTCAGCGCGACGAGAACATCGATGCTCCACAGCGCGAACACTAAACCGACGACCGCGCCGAGTAAGGCAAGCACAGTGCTTTCGGCGAGTAACAATCGAACGATCCGCGACTGGCTCGCGCCAAGAGCGCGACGAATCGCGATCTCTTTCTGTCGTTCGGCGGTCCGCGCGAGGAAGAGGTTAGTGACGTTGGCGCAGGCGATGAGCAGAACGAAGGCGACCGCGCCGAAGAGCAGGTAAAGCACCGGTCGCACGTCGCCGACAATTTCTTCGGTCAACGGCACGAGCTTGATGCCGCCGTTCTCCGACGTATTGGGACGCGTGCTGTTTTGGCGCTGGATCGCGATGACGTTCGCGCTCGCCTGCTGAATCGTAACGCCTTCTTTCAGGCGCGCGAAAACATCGAGATAATTTGTGTCGCGGACCGCGCGTTCTTTATCGGTGAACGCCAGGGGCGTCCAGATGTCGGTCGTTCTGCGAGGAAAAGCGAAGTCTTTCGGCATCACGCCGACGACGGTGTAGGTCTCGTCGTTCAGCGTCAGTGTCTGGCCAATTACATCACTGCGTCCCGCGAAGCGCCGTTGCCACAAACCGTAACTCAGCAGCGCGACGTGCCCGCGTCCGGACTCGTCTTCTTCCCCCGCAAACCCGCGGCCAAGCATTGGCTCGCGGCCGAGCATCGTCAGAAAGTCGGCGCCGATCTTTGCACCTGCGAGCCGCTCCGGTTTGTCACCGCCGCGGATGTTAAAGCCGGCGCCGACGTAGGCGACCACGTTCGTGAACACCTGGTTGTCGCGTTTCCAATCGAGATAGGCGGCGGGCGAGCTCGGCGCGCGATCGAGCTGCGGGAGGCTGGTCCAGATTTTTACCAGCCGTTCCGGAGCGGCATAGGGCAGCGGCTTCAGCAGCACGCCGTTGACCACGCTGAAGATCGCGGTGTTCGCGCCAATCCCAAGGCCGAGCGTGAGGACGGCGATGATGGTGAAGCCCGGCGTTTGGCGGAGTTGCCGTAAGGCGTAGCGAAAATCTTTCATTCGGCTCGAAGGGCCATGATGGGGTTGACGCGCGATGCCCGCCGCGCCGGTAGCCAGGCGGCGAGAAGTGTTGCCAGCGCAAGCGTGATTCCGACGGCGGCGAAAATCTGAGGATCAAGCGGCGTAACTCCGAAAAGGAAGCTGCGGATTGCGCGCGCGCTGGCAGCCACACCGAGCGCACCCAGCGCGATACCGACGCCGAAGAGCCGGAAACCATGGCCGAAGACGAGGCCGCGGATGTCTTTCGGACGCGCACCGAACGCGATTCGCACCGCCATTTCGCGCAACCGGCGCAACGCGCTGTAGGCAATCACGCCGTACAACCCAACCGCCGCGAGCAGCAAGGCGAGACCGGCAAAGATCGCGAGCAGGAAGGAGAGCAAACGATGCGTGTTCCAGGTTTCAGCAACGCGCTCTTCCATCGTCCGCACGTCGTAAACCGGCTGAGTCGGATCGATCCGATTGATGATGTCGCGAATTGGTTTTTCGAGCGACTTCACGTTGCCCGTCGCCCGAACGAGTAAGACTTGATTGGTGCGCGCCCCTTGTGTTTCGGCGAAGAAAAATCCGGGCACGGGCATCGCGTCGTCGTAGCCGCGCATCTTCATGTGCGCGACCACGCCGATGATCTGGTAGAGAATCGGATCCTCGCTCTCACCGTCCACACCGCCCACCGCGAGACGCTTTCCTAACGGATTCTGTTTGGGGAAAATTGTATCCGCCAGCGTCTCGTCGATGACTACGACGGGAGGCGAGTCTTTCGTGTCGTTCGCGTTAAAGGTACGGCCGCGGACGAGCGTTGTGCCGAGTGTGTTGAAATAATCGCCCGCAACGACTTCCGAATCGGCGGAGGGCTGCTGGCTCGCGTCGGTCGGCGGCGCGCCTTCGGGAAGGAAATTGAGCTGCCAGCCGCTCAGCATCGGCGGATTCGCGGCGACCGCGGCGCTCTGCACGCCCGGCAGACGGCGAACTTCGTTCAGCAATACATCGTCGAACTTCGCGACCTTCTCGTGATCGTCGTATTTCGTGTAGGGCAACTCGATGCGCGTGGTGAGCAGTCCGCGCGGTTCGAAGCCGAGCGCGACCGATTGCATATTGGCGAAGCTCTTCAGGACGAGCCCGGCGGCGCTCAGTAACAGAAGTGTCAGCGCAACTTCTCCGATGACCAGCCAGTCGCGACTGCGGCGCGCGCGTTTTGTTTCGGAGCTGCCGAAGGAGCCGGCTTGCAGGGCGGTTTGAATATCTTCATGTGCGACCTGCCACGCGGGCCAAAGGCCGAAAAGGATCGTAGTCAGGCTGGCGAGCAGGAAAGTGAAGCCGAGCACGCGCGCATCGAAGCCGATGCCTTGGAAACGCGGCGCGCTGCTCGGTGCGAACGCGACGAGCGCATCTCGGCCCCAGATCGCAAAGAGCAAACCGACAGCGCCGCCGATCAGGGCGATGCACAAGCTTTCAATGAGAAGCTGGCGAATGACACGGACGCGCGAGGCGCCAATCGCGGCGCGAATCGCGAATTCACGTGAGCGTGAAGCACCTCGCGCAGCGAAGAGATTGGCAAGGTTCGCACACGCAATCAGGAGCACGAGCGCGACTGCCGAAAGCAAGAGCGTGAGGTTTGTTCGATAACTTCCGAGCAGAGAATCGAGCAGCGGCTTCACCTCCGCGCCCGTTCCGGCATTTGTCTGCGGATAGGTCTTCTCCAGGCGCGCCGCGATTGTCTTTATCTCAGTTCGCGCCTGCTCGACGGTGACGCCTTTCTTCAGCCGGCCCCAGCCGTAGAACATCGGGTGATTGGCGCGGTTCTGCCACGCCGGCGCCGCGCTGCGACGCATGAGCGAGAACCACGCATCGACTCCATGCGGTGAGTCCATGTCGCGCGGCATCACACCGGTGACGACGAACGGCTGGTCGTGAAACCTGACCGCGCGACCAATGATCTTTGGATCGCGATTGAATGCGCGGTCCCAGAGACGGTCGCTCAACACGACGAGTGCCGGCGCGCCGACTTTATCTTCATCTGCAGTGAAGGTGTGCCCGAGCTGCGGATTGAGCCCGATGACGTTGAAGAAGTTCGCGGTCACGAACGCGACCGAGATGCGCTCTGGTTCGCGACCTGGAATTCCGCTCAGGTTGCGCGACTCCAGGCGCGAGAGCGCGAGATGTTGGAACGACTTCGCGTCCTTTTGCCAATCGACGTAATCGGGCAGGGCAATCGAAGTATTCGTGCCGCCGTTAACTTCGTTCAGGTAAACGAGTCGCTCGGGTTCCGGATACGGCAACGGCCGCAGCAGGACCGCGTTAACGACGCTGAAGATCGCGCTGTTCGCGCCTATGCCGAGCGCGAGCGTGAGGATCGCGATCAAGGCAAAGCCGGGCGATTTGCGGAGTTGGCGAAAAGCGAAAACTAAATCTTTCATCTCATTCGGCGTGCAGGGCGACGATGGGATCAACTGCGCTCGCCCGGCGCGCAGGCAACCAGCAGGCGATGAACGCGACGAAGACGAGCGCCGCCGAGAGGAGGAAAAACGTAATCGGATCGCTCGCGCTAATTCCGTAGAGGAGCGATGCGATCAGTCTCGTCAGGCCGAGCGATGCGGCGACGCCGAAGATCACGCCGCCCGCGACGAGCGTCATGCCCTGCCGCAGAATCAGCCGCAGG